>DATIGP010000090.1:0-7452 GCA_035454625.1 Nitrospira sp. | reverse complement strand
AAATATGATCATTCATCAATAATGCGCTTAGCTATGGTTCGCTGTTTCCAGGCTCGACCAACACATCAATTTGGCTGCGGAACCACAACGCAGATACATAACCCCATTCAGACACTGAAAATTCGACCCACCTAGGGGCTCTCCTAGGGCTATATTGCCGATAGCCAACTGTACTCCTCTCATGTATTCATACGAACCGTAGTAATGCCATCGGTGTTCCTCAAATTGAAACCATCAAGACCCTAGTTGTTTCCTCCTCGTTCACCAGAATCATCTGTGACTTAACACTGCGATGAACATCACGAGGTCACCCCTCGCAATAGCGATACTGACGCCGCAGTGTCTCGTGTGGTGGGGTTTGCGGACCATTCTCGAAAGCAGTCCCAACCTCCCTATGGTCGTGCACCCCTACCCCGCCAAGACATCTGAGCTTCTTCACGCTGAGAGGCGACCCGACGTGTTCATCCTGGATATGGATGCGCAGCACGACGCCTTAAGCACCATCAAACAAATTCAGGAGGCCGCTCAATCCAGTAAGGTCGTGCTGTTGTGTGGGCTTGACGACAAGGACTGCACTCGGGATGCGTTTGCCCATGGTGTGGATGGTGTGATTCTCAAAGTGCAACCGGCAGAAGTCGTACTCGCGGTGCTTGAGGGACTGTATGCCCCCGTAAAATCCTTGATCCCCGTGGAAGTTCTGACCGTTGCGAAGCAGGTGGGCGTCAGTACCGAGCCGTCATCGTGGCCTGATGTGCTCACGGAGCGAGAACGAGAGATTATCCGTTTGGTCGCGCAGGGACACTCCAACAAAGAAATCGCGGACAAGTTATCGATTAGCGACAGCACGGTTCGACATCACATGACCAGCATTTTCGACAAGGTCGGGGTCTCGAGTCGACAGAAGCTCCTGGTCCAGGCACACCAATTCCAGCCCACCTCTCGCGAGTCACCTCGATAGTCAGCAATCAAGATGTAATCGATTGCGTTCCAACGTTATTGGACCCGTGCCATCACCGCGTCACGCTCGACGTTGAACTTGACCAGCAAAGAACTGGCCAGACCTCTCTTCCATCTCAACCATTACTCGTCCTAGAAACAACTTGTTTAGCCTTATACATTAAGCTAACATACTAATAGATAATACTTCGTATTCTGGTGTATTGATGTGACATCCTAATCGGAACCCGCATGCTCCCTCAAACCGTCCTCATTGCTGAAACGGATTCTCACACCATCGACGTTCTTCAACATGTCTTGGCGGTCCATATCCCTGACGTTGTCATCGACACCTGCAACACGGTAGGCCAGCTCGTACGAAGGTTGGAAGGGGCGTCTTTCGACACCATTGCGGTGAGCCCCATGCTCCTTCACAGCTATCGGTTCCTCACGGGCAAAGAAGCCCCCCGCGTGAACGCTCCCTTTCTCCTGACGGTTTGTCAGCGGGACCTCTCATTGGCGCACACCGTCTTCGCGGGCAATGCCTTCGATCTGATTGCCAAGCCGATTGATCCACAGGACGCGGCGCAAACAGTCCGCCTGGCGCTCTGGCATAACAGACTGCAGAAATTACTCGTGTTGAGAGAGCAGGCTGCGACACGGGATGGACAACACACGAAGGCTGCTCCTCAGGAAATGACGGGTGAAGAGGAATTTCAGCATATGCTCGAAACAATCCACCCGGCATTCAAGACCAGTTTTCGCCTTCTCCTGAAGATAGAACAACATAGTTCTCTCCATGATGTGGCCGCCTCCGTCGAACGATGGGCCAGGCAAATGGCATTGGATCGCCTTCTCAATATCTATAAGGAAGGTTTGACACATTAAGGTTCGTTGTCCGGCCACACCACTCCACCATACATCGCTTTTGTCCTGCTGCTGCAAAACGAAGACTCATCCTCACCCCTGCCCGTGATGGTGTGCCGATCCCTGGTGTGTTGATCGGGTGGGGCCGGAAGAAGCCATCCCTAGGACCGGCGTACCGTGGCATCTCGGTACTCTCGGCGTCCTTCAAACAAATGAACCTAAAGCAATTAAGACGAGGATTTACCTAGGGAACCTACTAATTGGCTCGATGATTATGCAGGAATAGGGTGAATCCATAGATCGAAGTCACCTCGAAAGACTTCCTTATAAGATGTAACCGGGAGGGATTTATGATGACTTCAAAAGCTGTGCGAGTATCGTTAGGTGGGATCTTCTTGGTCCTTGGGCTATTCGCCATGCTTCAAGTGAGTGATGTTGTAGTTGCGGCAGACACAATAAAAAGACTTCCGTGTGACATTACGCCCGGTCAAAATCTTATGCGGGCCGAAGAAGGTTTGGCAAGGGGCAGCCATATCCTTTCTGGCGAGCTGTTAAGCCTGGACGGCGATTATTATGTGGTAAAGGATGAAAGCGGGAAAGAAGTAAGCTTAGGGTCCGATAAGAGAACGGACAAGCCGGTGATTCAGAAAGGAGACCGCATTACGGCATATGTGGACGATCAGAATACTGCCCTTTGGATTCGCTCCAATGAAAGTACAGACCGCCGGGACGAACATGCGTCGGTTGACTGCAACCCGGGTTGAATACAGGAGAGGCTTTTTCGATTATCCACGTATCAGCAGTACAATGCTCACGGGCAGGATGGCCCCGTACGAACGAACCATTCGCGCACGTACGGCAAGCATGCAGCAGCTTCTGTCTGCCGACCTTGAACAGACGCCATTCGATACAGCGGCACTGGTCGTGCCCCTCGCGAAGCAAGGGGCGTTGAACCGGCTGTTTCATCTTTGCGAGGAAGGTTCGTCGCAGTAACCACTTCGTGACGTTCAGGACATTCTAGGAACTCCCGAACTAGTCATGTAATGCGGTCGCTTGCTGTTGCTCGTCGATCTTTTGTGACAGCTCATGGACAAAGTTTGTGAGCTCTAGGACCGCTTTGAAGGTGATATCCTGATGCGTACTCTCCAGCTGTTTAAGCCGCAATTCAAAGTCCTCGATCCGTTTCGACAATTTGCTGACCATAGTTTGCCTCCATTTTAAGAAGCGACATCCTTGATTCATTCTATGATGAACGAGATGGTTTGCGCCATCGCCGAACATCCGGAGTGCCTCGTTTCCCTCATCTTCGCGCTCCATACGCACCCTTACGTATCTTGATTCACACTAATGACGGGCACTACAGTGGAAGCTCACATGTGAGCGGCCTTCCGATGATTGTTGAAGTTGAAGAAGAGAGGCGGATTGCGGAGAATCTGGCCGCTATTCGCCACTACATCAAGAGCAAATTCCCCGGCTACAGCCTCACGGAACACTCGGTTCCCAACCTGTATCATATGTTCACCGTGACAAACCTAAAGCTACACAGGAGCTATGGGCTCAAAGTGGGCTGGGCGCGGCTTTCCGACCGTAGGAACACTCCGGAGCGCACGCGATTGGCATTGAACAGCGGCTTTGTGGCAAGTGCGATGGTCTGTGCAGGAGACACGCATTATTCCTGGTAATGGACATCGTTGGAAAAGCATGTCTCATCCTGCAGAACAAGAACGGATTGACGCCAATTTGGGCGTCATCCGGACCTATCTACAGAATAAATTTCTGAGCTACACCCTCAAGGAAGTCTCCGGCCTGGATGAGTACCACATGTTCATCGTGACGAACGTGGAGCTGTACGAGACCTACAAACTCAAGGTGAGCGGGCCGCGGCTGTCAGATCAGGGCAATACTCCGGCGAAGACCCAGGCGGCATTAGACAGCGACGATGTAGCCCGGAAGATGATCGAAGCTAACGGCGACTACTTCTATTGGGCTTGAAGTCTTTCCTGAGACCCTCTCGACTCTTCGCCATAGCGTCGGCCTTACCGGTCCCTGAAGATTGGTCCAACACGTCGATAAAAAGAACACCTCCTCGCCATACCTAGCATGCCTGTTCAGTGAGATTTCTGTTGTGACATCGGAATGCATATCGTATTCTTACGTGCCACATCGGTTTATTGCTCTGGACAAGAAAGGACCCCAACTCCATGATCATTCGTTCATTATGTCTGGCCCTAGGGCTTCTTCTGCTCACAACCCCCGTATCGGCTGCCTCCACTGATCCCGTCAATGACGATCAGAAAACTCTGTATGCCCTCGGATTGGCCATCAGTCAATCGCTGGGAACCTTTTCGTTGAGCGAGACCGAACTCGATATGGTCAAGAACGGCATCACCGACGGTGTCCTGAAGCGCCCTCAGAAGGTTGACCTCCAAACCTTCGGGCCGAAGATTCAACAACTGCAACAGTCCCGATTGGCGGTCGCGGCGGAGGGTGAGAAGAAGGCCGGCGCCGCGTTTACGGCAAAGGCCGCTACGGAAAAAGGGGCGACGAAGACGGAGTCGGGCATCGTCATCACCCCTATTAAGTCCGGCACCGGGGCCACGCCTAAGGCGACGGACACAGTGAAGGTCCATTATCACGGCACCTTGACCGACGGCACCGTCTTCGACAGCTCCATCAAGCGAGGGGAACCGGCGACGTTTCCGCTGAACAAGGTCATCAAGTGTTGGACGGAGGGAGTTCAACAGATCAAAGTCGGAGGGAAGAGCCGGCTGGTGTGCCCCTCCAATCTGGCCTATGGAGATACCGGATCCCCTCCGGTGATCAAACCGGGATCCACGCTCGTGTTCGAGGTTGAGCTACTCGAAATCGTCAATAACTAGCAGGCTGCCGATAAAGCCCGCCAGCGGCCTCAGGTCCCCGAGGACGTTTATCAGCACACTAGACAACTTCGTTGCCGCCTCTCTCAAAGAGGCGGCCCTCCGTTCGCGGATAACCTGCCGATCTTCGGATACTGGCCTCTTTCCCATCACTGTGATGTCGAAATGTCTATGAACCAGACGATTCCTGCGAGTCCTATCCATACCGTCCCCCCCTCGCCTCGGCGTTGGCTCATTCTGGGGCTGCTCTTCGCCATCAGCGTCGTCACCTACATCGATCGTGTGAACATTTCCGTCACCGCCCGCCAGATGATGCCGGCGTTGGGACTGACCGAGCAGGAGATGGGATTTGTCTTTTCGGCCTTCGTGGTCGGGTATGCCTTGTTCCAGATTCCCGGCGGGTGGCTGGGTGACCGCTGGGGCATCCGTCTCGTCCTCATGATCGCCTTGATCTGGTGGTCCTGCTTTACCGCCTGGACGGCCATTGCCGCGACGTCGTTCCTGGCCGTGCCGCTCGGCATCGTCGGCGCGCTCGCCCTTGTCCGGTTTCTCCTCGGTGTCGGAGAAGCGGCGGCCTTGCCGACGTTCAACCGTGCCGTCACCGACTGGCTTCCCCCTCATGAGCGCGGTCTCGGCATCGGCATCGCGATCGGCGGCATCGGAATCGGCGCGGCCATCACCCCGCCGGTCACAGCCTGGATCATGGTGAACTATGGCTGGCAATCCGCCTTCTATCTTTCAAGCGGGATCGGATTCGCCCTCGCGGTCATCTGGTGGTTCTTGGCCGCCGATCGTCCATCGCCCCATCCAGGGGACATTCAGGATGATCGTGCCGGATCAACGGCTCCGGCTTCGCGTCAGCACCCGTCGATCCCATGGGCTCTCTTACGAAAGACACCCAGCGTGTGGTGGCTGATGCTGAGTTACGGATGCTTGGGCTATGTCGCCTATGTCTACATGTCGTGGTTTTATCTCTACCTGGTCAATGAGCGGGGCTTCAGTGTCTTGCGAGGCGGATTGTTTGCCGCAGCGCCCTTCCTTGCGATCCTTGTGTCGTGCCCTCTCGGCGGATGGGTCACCGATCGGCTCGCCATGCGGCTGGGCATAACCAACGGCCGCCGGATGGTGGGAATGGCCGGGATGGGACTGGCCGCAGGCTCCATCGCGCTGGGTGCGGCAGCGGAATCCCCCTATCTTGCGCTGGCCGGCCTCTCATTGGGCGCCGGATGGCTGTATTTCACGGTCGGGGCCTATTGGTCTTCGACGAGCGATCTGTCACCGACCCATGCCGGCAGCCTCTCCGGTCTCATGAACATGGGCGCCAATCTCGGAGGGGCCATTTCACCGACGCTCACGCCATGGATCGCCCAACAGTGGGGTTGGGGCATCTCTCTCGGTCTGGCGGCCGCCGTGTCCCTGCTCGGTGGGATCATGTGGTTGCGCATCAGACCGGGAGACGGGCTGAAGCACGGTTGAATGTCGCCTTCAACCCTGCCGGCTCTATCAAGCCTTGCCTCGCGGAAGACCGCCTTGTTACAGTCATCAGCGATGACACTCGAATTTCGAAAAAAAGATCCCCGGGTCACGATTACGACGCGATTCGGGGAGATCAAGATCCGCTTCTATCCCGACGCGGCGCCTCGCCATGTAGAGAACCTCATCAACCTGGCCAAAATGGGATTCTATGACGGCACCACGTTCCATCGTGTGGTGCCCGGGTTCATCATTCAGGGGGGCGATCCACTGAGCAAGTCTTCCGACCGCGCCCTTCATGGCACGGGCGGACCGGGATACTTTCTTTCTCCGGAGCCGAACGATCACCCCCACAAGCGGGGGGCGGTCTCCATGGCGAAAATGCCCCGTGAGAGCAACAGCACGCGCGACTTCAACGACAACGGCTCACAGTTCTTTATCTGCGTCGGGGAGAACAGCGGCTTGGATCGGCGCTACACGGTGTTTGGAGAAGTCTTTCGTGGGATCGAGGTGGTCGACAAGATTGTCGGTGTGCCCCGTGATGAGCGAGACAACCCGCTCGATCCGATCAAAATCACGATGACCGTGAAGGAGTAAGCGCCTGGCGCCGGTGCGCATCCCTTATGGACGTTGAGACCAATCGAGTGAAAGGCGCCGTCCTCTCCGGCGCAGACCAGGCAGCCATCCGCCTGGCAGGAACGATCATCAAGACGGGCGGACTCGTCGCTTTCCCGACAGAAACGGTCTATGGACTCGGCTGCGATGCCACGAATGCCGACGCGGCGGCGAAGGTCTTCGAAGCCAAGCAACGCCCGCAGTTCGACCCGCTCATCGTCCACATCGCGGATCGGAACCAATTGGATCGTGTGATCGCATCTTTGCCGGCTTTCGGTCGGCGCCTCATGGACGCCTTCTGGCCAGGCCCGCTGACGTTGGTGCTGCCGAAACAGCCGGCGATCCCGGATCTCGTCACGGCCGGGCTGTCGACGGTGGCGGTCAGAATGCCGAACCATCCGGTGGCCCAGGCGCTTATTCGTGAGGCAGGTACTCCGATCGCCGCCCCCAGCGCCAACCCGTTCGGCTATGTCAGTCCGACGACGGCACGTCATGTCGTGGAGGGGCTGGGGAACAACGTGGATCTTATTCTCGACGGCGGGCCTTGCCCGGTGGGAGTCGAATCGACGATCGTGTCGCTGGCGGGACCGCAGCCGGAATTGTTGCGCCCGGGCAGCATCACGATCGAGCAACTCAGCGCCGTCGTCGGCCCTATTCGTCGGTCGCCGTCGGTGAATCAAACACC
>DATIGP010000089.1:0-6703 GCA_035454625.1 Nitrospira sp. | reverse complement strand
CCAGACTGCCGACCGAATCTTTGATCCTTCCATAGAGTTGTTCGACTGCCGCCTCTTTGGTCATGAGTCCGACAGCCCCCGCTCGTTTCATCGCCTCTTCGTTCTCTTTCGCGGCGTTCACCGAAATCCCGATCACCGTCGTCTCCGGATGGCGCGTCTTGATCCGCGCCGTGGCCTCGATGCCGTCCATCGAGGGCATGTTGATGTCCATCACCACCACCGCCGGCCGGAGTCGGTCCACCAGCCTGACCGCCTCTTCGCCGTTGCCGGCTTCGCCGACGAGTTGGATGTCAGGATAGGCATCCAGTTCGGCCCGAAGGCCCTGCCGGACCATGACGTGATCGTCCACCAACAGCACGCTGATGCGTGGGGAGTGAGAATCCGGCAGCGGGGAGTGAAATAGTGAAGAGGTACCTCCCTGGAGTATGTACTGCCCAGGTACCCCTGTCCCCTCTCCGCTGCTCGCGAGCGGCAGGCTGAGCGTAGCCGTCGTGCCCTGTCCCGGCGCTGATTGCACATGAAAGGAGCCCCCGAGCGCCGTCATGCGCTCTTGAATGCTGTAGAGCCCGAACTTTGACGAGACCCCGCCGTTAGAAGTCTCAGCAGCAGCAGCAGCAGCAAGATCAAAGCCTATGCCGTCATCGCGCACCTCGATTTGTAACTGCCCGTCACGCTGTTCCATTCGTACGCTGGCTTGTCCGGTACCGGCATGTTTGGACGAGTTGATCAACAGCTCACGCACGGATTGGAAGAGAAGGAGGACTTGGTCTTCCGGCAGCGTGGGTTCCTTTTCGTCCGGCAGCGTCACGGTGACGGTGAGATGATGCTTTTGCATGTAGGTGCCGAGCCACCGAAGCGCCGCCGCCAGGCCGTGATCCCGCAGGACGGTCGGACTCAGGTCGGCGACAAGCGTGCGGGTATAGGTTAAGGCATCCGAGAAGATGTCATCCACTTTCTTGAGCATCTGTTCGCAGGCCGGCACTCCGGCGGCCAAACGCTTGCCTTGGCCGATGGTGAGCCTTCCCAGCACCAACATCTGTTGCAGATGATCGTGCAGCTCCGTCGCCAAGCGTTTGCGCTCATATTGCTCGGATAGATTCAGTTCCGTGGCCATGGCCCGCAATTGTTGTTGCGACCGTTTCAATTCCTGCGTGCGCGCCTCCACGAGGCTCTCCAAGTGTCCCGCGAACATCCGCAACTGCGCCTCTCTTTGCTCCAACTCGCGCTGTTGTTCGCTCAGCGTGCGGACGGATTGCAGGGAGGCTTCGAGTTCGGAGAGATCGGACGCCACCAGACAAACGGTCGATCCCTCGCTAGATTCCAGTGGACTGGCGGACCACTGCACGGAACTTTCCGTTCCATCTGAGGCGAGTACGCTCAGACGCCGAATGGGGCGCGATTCCGCCTCGGCGATCAGCTGTCGGATCATGGCTTGCTGCGACTCCGGCACGAATGAGGCGATGTCTCGGCCCACAATGTTTTCCAACGGAGTCCGCACCAGCTCGGAGAAGCGCCGATTGGTGAACACGATCATGCCTTGCTCATTGACCGTCAGCGCCGCCTCGTTCATCGTCTCGACGATGACGCGATAGATCCGCTCGGCGCTGGACAGCGTAAACACCTGCTCGCCCTGCGGGCCGCTGATAAGAATAGCGTCCACGTCTCCCGTCCGAATGGCGCGCAATGTCTGTTCGGCTTCGTCGAGTCGGAGACGCAATTGCTCGACTTCTTCGAGCAATCGCTCCTTGGTTCTCAACGCCTCGACGTCCCTACTGTGCTTGGATGCCATTGATCACCCTCATTCCACCTTTGACTGAAGATCGAGTCCGACCAACAGTTTATCGGTATCCGCCATGGTGCCGATCAGCCTGCGCAGGGGAGGCGGCAAATGTTTGATCAGCGTAGGAGTCGCAATGATCTGTTCCCCCTTGGCTAAGGCCGGTTGCTGATAGATGTCGATGACCTGCAACGTATAGCGACCGTCAAGGTATCTGTGGCAGACATCCGTGACGCTTTGGATGGCCCTTTGTGAATGCGGCGTCACGCCCGCGACATACAGTCGCAATTCATAGCGAAGTTCCTGCGCATCACCGGGCGTTCTTTCGTCGGTCGCATTGGCCGATGCATGTTTTTTAGGCACGATGGCTCCCTTATTCCTTGCGGAGATCTAAGCCCACCAGGACGCGGTCTTCGTTCGCCAAATCGCCGATGATCTTCTTCAGGGGCGGAGGCAGCTTGCGAACGAGCGTAGGAATCGCCACAATCTGATCGCCTGCGGCCAGCCTTGGGTTTTCGATTAAATCCACGACCTCGATCTCATAACGGCCGGCCATGTGGGCCTCGCAGATTCGTCTTAAATTCGCGAGGGCGGCGAGCGATCGGGGCGTCTGGCCTGCCACGTACAGTCGCAAATTCCATCGTTCCGAGGATATGGACTTGGGACGTCGTTTGGCACCGCCGGCTTTGGGAATGGTCGGCATAGCTTCTCCTTTCTAGCTTTCAATCGGCCCCGCACACCCGAGCGATGCACTCCCGATCCGTCGCGTCCGCATCGGTGCGTGCTTTCTCCCTTTGCTTCAAACGCTCACGCTCCTCCTCCAGCAGCTCCAATTGGGCCATTAAGTCGTTCACTTGAGCTTGCAGCCGCCGTTGCGCCTGTTCCAGCTCACGGCGCCGCTGTGCCGTCTTGTCCCGTTCCACAATTTCTTGAGCCTTGTCTTGGGCCTCTTGAATCATTCTCGCGGAGCCGGTCAACACCTTTCCTTGGCCGGTATACAGGTCGGTGAGTTGAATTCCTCGTTCCGTCAATACGAACTCCCGCACCTGATTGGAATGGGACATCCCCCGGCTTTTCAGGATGAACAGCAACCGGTTTCGCTCACTGCCCGATTCGACGTTGCGAAGGAGAATCCATGTGTCCATGAGGGAGGAAATGCCGGCGTCGCTGTGCTCACTCCACCCCGTTTCGGACAGACTTGTGAACAAGCCGGTGATCCCTTTACGCTTCAACAAATCCACCACGCGGGTCAGCATGATTTGTATCTCTCCTTCGTTTCCGACGGACCGCATCGTCGTAATCGGATCGATTACCGCGACGGCCGGGTCGAACTCTTCCACAGCTTTGTGGATCGAGACCAAGTGCTGTTCCAACCCGTACAACGTGGATCGGGCGGCACGGAATGCCAACAGACCTTTCCGTTCCCATCGACCGAGGTTGAGCCCTATCGACGCCATGTTCCGTACGATTTGCCGGGGCGATTCTTCGTACGCGACAAACAAACACCGTTCCCCACGCCGGCATGCGGCATCGGCAAACGTGGCGGCCAGGCTGGTTTTACCGGTTCCTGCCGAGCCGCTCACCAGAATGCTGCTGCCGCGGTAGTAGCCCTCGCCCCCCAGCATCGTATCCAGTCTAGGAATCCCGCTGGAAATACGTTCCTTCTCCACCGCATAGTCCAATCCCAACGACGTGACCGGTAGGACGCTGAGGCCGTGCTGATCGATCATGGTGGGATATTCGTTCGTGCCGTGTGCCGAGCCCCGATACTTGACGACCCGCAGCCGCCGTGTGCCGACTTGATTGTGAATCCGATGATCGAGAAACAGCACGCAGTCGCTCACGTATTCCTCGAGCCCGTGACGAGTCAATTGATTCGAGCCCTGCTCGCCGGTGATGATGGCGGTGACACCCTTGTCTTTCAGCCAGCGAAAGAGTCGCCGCAACTCGGCACGTAAGATGGCCTCGTTCTCCAGTCCGGCGAACAGCGCTTCCAGTGAATCAAGCACGACACGCTTCGCGCCCACCTGCTCGATCATGCTGTTGAGCCGGACGAACAACCCTTCGAGGTCGTATTCGCCGGTCTCCTGTATTTCGCTGCGCTCGACGCGTACGTAGTCCACCGCCAACTGCTTGCGGCGCATCAATGCCGGCAGGTCAAAACCAAGAGATGCGACGTTCTGGATCAATTCCTTCTCATCCTCCTCGAAGGCCATAAAGGCGCCGGGCTCGCCGAACTGGCGGATGCCGCGAATGATGAATTCCATTGCCAGCAAGGTCTTCCCGCATCCCGCCGCGCCGGCAACCAGCGTCGGTCGACCCCTCGGTAGCCCGCCGCCAAGAATATCGTCCAATCCTTGGACGCCGGTCGGACATTTCGCGATCCCAGGGAGTTCGCCCGCTGAGACAGAATTGTGAGACCCCCGTTTTTTCACTGCCGGCATGCTTGATCTCCTTCACGAAGTCCCAGAGCTGGTCATTCCCTCAGGTCCATTCGTTCATCCGCCGCTCGGCGATGCACCGCGCCCATATTGGAGGCTCGTTTTCGTATTCAAGTGGCGACGAGCTTGCGCGTTATCGTTTCTGTACAGCTGCCTGGATCACATCATAGAGTTGTTCGACCGCCGCCTCTTTGGTCACGAGTTCGGCAGCTCCTGGCCGCTTCATCGCCGCTCGTGTGAGGCCGGACTTGGTCGGTGTTGACATAACGGTATCGCGTGCCGGCTGTGCGGACATGCAAGGGTCAAGAAAGGTGTTTCGAGAGAAGAACAATGGCCGTGAGCCTCCATGACCACATGATCGGCAGGCCGATTGAAAGAGCTGGATCGCTAGGGTCTCACACAGATTCGACATCCGGACAGTGAACTTATGATTCGAACCGCCGTACAGTAGAGAAACCACATAACCACTTAAACTAGGCTGCTCCCTAGTCGTATGGCCTTGGAAGTAGATTTTACGTGTAAGAATAATGGGAAGTTGCGTGAGGCCTAATGCAGTGATGAATGGTACAACAACGCGCAGTTGCACCAACTCGCTATCTCTAGGATTTCAACGCCTTGGTTCTCAGCATTGCGACGTTCGGATGCTATCCCGTAGGAGCAAGTAATGAGCGACTATTGAGAGCAGTGATTTGTCCGCAATGAAAATTAGCCTGGACCCTTATACCCCGTATTCATCATGGCCCACACAATGATAGCCAGGGCGAATGCGCCCAGGATAACGTACGTGATGATGTCGGCTTTTCCCGGCATGGTATGACCTCCTCATGGCTTAAAGGACCGACCTCCTACAGCTATGAAGCCGAACTCAGTAGGCCTGGAAAGATAGCACGTCCATACTTCCTATCCATAAGGCAACTCCCTAGTCCGGGGCGGGGAACCGCCGGAAGATAAGAGTCCTTCTCATGATAGGGAAAATCCGCTTTATTGTCCTATCCGAACTGGCGCACGATGAAGAGTCCTGCGAATAGACCTCCAATGGACAGGATGACGGAGGCTATGACATAAACCGCCATCGAACCCAACTCCCCACGCTCATAGAGCACCACCGCCTCGAGCGAAAATGTGGAGAACGTCGTGAAGCCACCGAGGATACCCGTGGTGAAGAAGAGTCGCCAGGACTGGTTGAGATCAAACTTGAGGGCAAACAGGCCTGCCAGCAATCCCATCACGAGTGCGCCCACAACATTGATGAACAGCGTTCCATAAGGAAACCCTGAGCCGAACGCTCGAAAGGCAACATTCACCCCGTGACGAAGCGCGCCACCGATTCCAGCTCCAACAAAGACAATCATATAAACGGTCAGAGTATGCATTCACGAGTCCTTCGCGCTCTTGTTTCTGAAGGGTGATAGCACAGCCGCATCTGTATCGCACTCGGAAAGTATGGAAACCTCGCCCCGTTTTGCGACGGATTGTACAGGAAGGCATGGCCCCGTTTGCAGGGCGAAACCATTTGTGCTTCTTCACAAATATCTCCTTATATAGAGGAGAACTGATCTTTCTCACCAACTGAAGCGGACATCGAGGGGGGTATATGCTCACAGTGACAATCTATGTCGCAGCGGCCATTGGAGAAATTGCCGGGTGTTTTGCCTTTTGGTATTGGTACCGGCATGACGAATCTCTGCTGTGGCTGTTGCCCGGCCTGCTTTCCCTCGCATTGTTCGCATGGTTGCTCACATTGAGTCCTGCAGCGTATGCAGGACGGGCTTATGCCGCCTATGGAGGTATCTATATTGTTGCGACGCTCGGTTGGCTGTGGGCGGTAGAAGGCATACGACCCGACCATTGGGATATCATTGGAGCGACCGTCTCTCTAGCCGGCGCAGCCATTATCCTTTGGGCTCCACGGATATAACGCTGGGTGACCACCATTGTGCGGGGACGTTCAGTGCTCCTCGCGGCTCGCCGAAAGGAGGCCTGCGCGGGATCCTCTCGTCTTCCCTCCTTTCCCTCCTCTGCCTCCGAACTGCTCATCCGACTCGTTGTTTCGTGGTGGATCGTTCTGCCGCGACAACCGGTGTCCCCTTACGGGACCAGCAGACCGGGCTTCGCCCTCAGCGGAAGCATTCTGGTGAACCTTTTCCTGACGAACCTGTTCTTCTTCCAGTGGGAAGTGGGTTATGCCCGATTTCGCCGGTTGATCGTTGCGTCGTTGTCTAGCCATATCGTGGTGCACCTCCTTGTGTGTCATGCGAAGTTCATCGGCTAGCCGTACTGCGTGCAAGGGCGATTCCACTTGGTTGTTTCTATGTCTTCCTCGACGCCGTTACGTTGAACCAGAGGCTTGCTTTGCCGGACAGACTTTCCTCACGTTGACTAGTTGTCCTGTCTAGACCGGACGTCCTTTCACGGACTTCCGGCGAATCAATCGGAGTTGCCGGGAACAAGGCATGCATGACCATCTTGAAACAGCTCGGTTATA
>DATIGP010000088.1:0-10271 GCA_035454625.1 Nitrospira sp. | reverse complement strand
CTCGAGGCGCTTGTAATCGATATAATTAAATACTTGGCTAATTACACGCCGTGTCGAGTGACAGATCAATTTCTGTGGCATTACCGGTACCCTGCGCGCCGGATCATGTTTTTGGGCCTATCAACCTCTTGGTCTGAAACCTTAATGAGTCGGTTTATGAGAAAGATTGCCGACCCAAAATCGCCCCTCCGGCAAACCATCAAGAAACAGTGCGCATTGAGTGCCTCTCCGATTGTCACTACTTCGACCGCTCCACAGGCCAGTTCCAAGCATGTCCGCTCAGATCAGATGTTTTCTCCGTTGCTACGTAGGCGCTCGTCCGGGCAACGCAATTACCGCCGCCATGAGCCCTTCGGCGACGGAAGCGATGAAGTCCAGATTCAACGTTTCGAGGGTATCGGTCGGACGATGGTAATGAGGGTTTCGGAAGTCGGCCGTGTCGGTGAGCATGACGGCTGGGAAGCCATGTTCCCAGAACGAGGCATGGTCGCTCCGTCTGGTGTCCGGCAGTTTCTCTCCGTTGCCCGGCACGACTAGCGGGACGATCGGGAGGTGCGATTTCATGGCTTTAGCGACGGCTCCGGTCAAAGCCTGCGACCGCTCGTTGCCGACGACGGCAAGAAAATTTCCGGTTGTTGGAACCGCGATGGGCACACCGGGAGGAGTCTTTTGCGAATTCTGTTGATGGCTCGCATACCCGACACATTCCAACACGATCGCGCCGTGAAGCGCTTCGCGATTCTTTTTCAAAAGCGATGTATAGGCGGAGCTGCCAAGCAAGTTCTCTTCTTCTAAGTTAAAGGCGATGAAACGGATCGGTCTGGCCAATCTCTTGCCCCGGACCTGGCGAGCGACGTGAAGCATCACCGCAAGAGCGCTGGCATTGTCATCGGCACCGGGACACCCTTGCACGGTATCGAAGTGCGCGGCTATGATCAGTGGCGGTGCGGATTGAAATGGCTGCGTGTCGGGAAGCGCCGTCCCGATGACATTCTGATAGGTTCCGCCCAAAGCGTGAAAGGGCTGCTTCGTGACGATCAGACCTGCTTCGGAGAACTGTCGATGTAGATAGGCCTCTGCTTCCTGGAGGCGAATCGGAGTAGAGAGGGGGTGGCGTTCGCCGACCAAGCGATGCAGGTCCTCTTTGAGACGGGTGCGATCAACGGGCACGTGGGTGATTCCGTCAAGAAGGGATTAGGTCACAATCTCGGTGCCGATTCCTTTTCGCGTGAAGATCTCGAGCAGCACGGCATGGGGAATGCGTCCATCGATAATGTGGGCCTTCCCCACTCCTTCGGCCAACGCGTCCAAACAGGCATGGACTTTCGGGATCATCCCCTCGGTGATGGTCCCTTTCTTCATCATACGCTGCACATCCTTACGCGACACAGTAGAAAGATGCCGTCCATTGGCGTCGCGTATGCCCTTGATATCCGTCATCATGAGGAGCTTCTCCGCGCGCAGTGCTCCGGCCACGGCTCCGGCGACAAGATCGGCATTGATGTTATACGTATTGCCCTCACGATCCGTTCCGATCGGAGCGATCACGGGAATGTAGTGGTCTTCCTGCAGATTACGCAATAGGCCAGGATCGACCTTTTCGATGTCACCCACTAATCCGAAGTCGCCTTCGCCGTCTTCTCCGTCCAGCTCGCGATCGAGGCTTTCTGCCCACGCCTTAGCCGTCAACGGCTTGCTGAGAATCAATCCCCCGTCTTTTCCGCTCAAACCGACGGCGCTGCCTCCATGGCGGTTGATCAGGTCGGTGATCTCCATGTTGATCTTTCCTGCCAGGACCATTTCCACGATTTCCATCGTGGCCTCGTCGGTGATCCGAACGCCATGGCGGAATTTGGCTTCGATGCCGAGTCGGTCGAGCATCTTGTCGATTTGAGGTCCGCCACCGTGGATGATGACCGGGTTGATCCCGACATATTTAAGCAATACGATGTCCTGCGCAAACCGTTCTTTGAGGGAAAGGTCCGTCATCGCATGGCCGCCGTATTTCACGATCACAGTCTTCCCGCGAAACGTGCGAATGTAGGGAAGGGCTTCGATGAGGACGTTGGCCTTCTTGATCAGTTTGTTCATGCTGAACTCCCGACGATCAACACCGGACCCTTACAAAATATACCGGCTTAGATCCTGGTCTTTCACGATATCTTTCAATCGGTCCCGTACATAGTCAGCCGTGATGCTGATCCGTTTGTCGGGCCAGCCTGGTCCCTCGAAAGAAACGTCCTCAAGCAGTCGCTCCATGATGGTGAAGAGCCGACGCGCGCCGATGTTCTCGGTCCGTTCATTCACCTGCACCGCCACCTCCGCGATCTCCTCCAGCCCGTCTTTGGTGAACTCGATCGAGAGGCCTTCCGTGGCCAGCAAGGCCTGATACTGCCGCACCAAAGCTCCTTTCGGTTCTGTGAGGATGCGGACAAAATCTTCCTTCGACAAGGCACTGAGCTCGACGCGGATCGGAAATCGTCCTTGGAGTTCCGGGATCAGGTCGGACGGCTTCGCCACATGGAACGCGCCGGCGGCGATGAAGAGGATGTGATCCGTCACGACCGGGCCATGTTTGGTGGTGACGGTGCAGCCTTCCACGATGGGGAGAAGATCACGTTGCACGCCTTCCCGCGACACATCCGGTCCTATGGTGCGCTCGCGACCCGCGATCTTGTCGATCTCATCGAGGAACACAATCCCTGTCTGTTCGACCTTGGTAATGGCTTCCCGCGTGGTATCGTCCATATCGATCAGTTTTTGGGCTTCCTCCTGCGTCAGGTGTTTGAGCGCTTCGGGGACCTTCATCACTCGCTTCTTTTTCTTGCCTTGAAACATGCCGCCCAGCATGTCCCGAAGATTGCTTTCGAGATCGTCGAGCCCTCCCACGTTCGAAATGACGCCGACGGGAAGGCCTCGCTCCTTAACTTCCATCTCCACCGTTCGCTCATCCAGCTTTCCTTCCCGCAGCTGGAGACGGAGTTTCGACCTCGTCGTTTCGTGGGAATCGTGAGGGGCTTGAGGGGCCGGTTCGTTCGTGCTGTCCACAAAGCCCGGCCGAGGGGGAGGCGGCGGCAAGAGAAGATCCAGTAGTCGTTCCTCCCCTTGTTGCTCCGCCTTTTGATGAACGGACGCCAGTCGTTGCGTCTTGACCATATTGATGGCCAGCTCGGTCAGGTCGCGAATGATCGATTCCACATCACGCCCGACGTAACCCACCTCGGTGAACTTCGACGCCTCGACCTTGATGAAGGGGGCTTCGGCAAGCTTGGCGAGCCGTCGGGCAATCTCCGTTTTGCCTACGCCCGTCGGCCCGATCATGATGATGTTCTTCGGCATCACCTCATCGCGCAGGTCGGGAGACAACTGCTGTCGGCGCCAACGGTTGCGAAGAGCGATGGCGACCATTCGTTTGGCATCCTTTTGCCCGATGACGTAGCGATTCAGTTCCTCGACGATCTGACGCGGGGTCAGGCTATTGAGATTCAGTGGTTCGGCATCGCTCGTGAGAGGTTTCATGATGGAGAGTTATCCTCTGAGTTCTTCAACAGTAATCTGTTGATTAGTATAGATGTCAATAGAACCGGCGATGTGCATGGCTTCAGTCACAATCACCGGGGCTTCCAGTTGGGAATGGCGTAAGAGCCCTCGAGCTGCCGCTAGAGCATAGGGTCCACCCGAACCGATAGCGAGAATCCCGTCTTCCGGTTCCACGACATCGCCTGTTCCTGAGATGATGAACGACTGGTCACGGCCCGCGACGGCCAGCAACGCCTCCAGCCGTCGAAGCACACGGTCGGTCCGCCAGTCTTTTGCGAGCTCGACTGCCGCCCTGGTAAGGTTGCCTCGATACTCCTCCAACTTGGTCTCGAATTTCTCGAACAATGTGAAGGCATCCGCGGTGGCCCCGGCAAATCCGGCCAGCACTTGGTCGTGATGCAAGCGTCGCAGCTTCTTGGCGTTGTGCTTCATCACCGTTGTACCAACGGTCACTTGGCCGTCGCAGCCCATGGCGATCCGTCCATCGCGTCGGACGCACAGGATGGTGGTCGATCGAATGATCATGACGATTTCCGGTCCTTTCCCGACTTGGGACTCGCTCCCGCCCGTGCTCGAGGGTGGGCGCTATCGTATACCGCCAGAAGTTGATCCATTGCGAGATGCGTGTACTTTTGCGTCGTGCTCAATGACGCATGGCCGAGCATTTCCTGTATCGATCGAAGGTCTGCGCCCTCGTCAAGGAGATGAGTTGCGTACGAATGCCTCAAGGCGTGGGGACTGACCGCTCCAGTCGCGAGACGGCTGGAGTAGCGAGCGACCATCCGAGCCACGCTCCTTGTGGTAATCCGACTCCCACGATGATTCAAGAACAGCGGAGACGACAGATGGCCGCTGCGGGCCGAGAGTTTCAACGACCTGCGATACTCCCTGATCGCGTGAAGCGCCAAATCCCCGATCGGAACGATCCGTTCTTTACGGCCCTTCCCTCTTAAACACACGAGTCCGTCCCTCTCGTTCAGATCATCAAGATTGATGCCGACGACCTCACTTACCCGAGCACCGCTTGAGTACATCGTTTCCAGGAGGGCACGATCACGCAACGAGAGAGGGGATTGCCCGGTCGGAAACTCCATCAGTGCCGCAGCATCGTCCTTATTCAATACTCGCGGGAGTGGCTTTGGGAGCTTGGGACTCCTCAGGGTCTCTGTGGGATTGGTAGGAAGTTGTCCTTCTCGAACAAGAAACCGAAAAAAACTTCGCACGCACGCCAGTTTTCTGGCCAAGGATGAAGCTTTCTCACCTTGTTGATCCAAGCTGTGGAGATAAGCGCGAATATCATCGCCGGTGACTGTCTCGAAGTGGATGGGCACGGTTTCCTGCTGGGTTCGTCGAAGAAACCTTGCCAGCTGATGTAGGTCGGATCGATAATTGCGAATCGTCTCGTGTGACGCGTTGCGTTCGACCTGGAGGTGCATTACGAAAGCCTTGATTGCATCTTCCATGAGTCAAAATCCTCGAGGGCACGCCGGCTTAACGCGCAACGCTTCTTCTCTTTACCTCTAGGTGGGTCCGACAAGGGAGGGAAGAGGCCGAAATTGGTGTTCATCGGCTGGAAATAGCGTGGGTCCGATGAGGTGACATGTGCGACCAGACAGCCATGTGCCGTCGTGGGTGGTGGAGTGATCAACGGGTGCCCGCCCACAGCTCGCGCGGCATTGATGCCGGCCAAGCCGCCCATGGCAGCCGACTCGGTGTAGCCTTCGACGCCGACGAGCTGCCCGGCGAAAAACAATGTTCCGCGGGCTTTGAATTGTAGCGTATTGAGAAGGAGGTGAGGGGAATTGATGAACGTGTTGCGATGGAGGCTTCCATACCGGAGAAACTCGGCTTGTTCAAGCCCGGGGATCATGCGAAACACACGCCTCTGTTCCGGATAGGTCAGTTTGGTCTGAAAGCCGACTAGGTTGTAGCAGGTACGGTGTATGTTCTCCGTTCGTAATTGCACGACCGCGGCCGGTTCAACTCCGATTCGTGGGTCTTTAAGACCCACCGGCTTGAGAGGACCGAACTGCATCGTCCGACGGCCACGTTCGGCCATCACTTCTATGGGCACACAAGCCTCGAAATAGGGCGTTTTCTCAAATTCCTTTGGCTGTACCTTTTCTGCAGCCATCAGAGCGTCGTAAAAAGCATTGTACTGAGCATCTGTCATAGGACAATTCAAATAATCATCTCCGCCCTTGTCGTAGCGAGAGGCGCGAAAGACCACGTCCATGTTGATGGACTCTGCATCCACAATCGGCGAGATGGCGTCGTAAAAATACAGGTGCTGCGATTGCGTCGCAGCCCGGATGGCTTGTGAAAGTGTATCGGAGGTCAATGGCCCGGTCGCAATAATGCAGCAGCACTCAGTTGGGATCTCGCTGATCTCTTCGTGCAGAATTCTGATGTTTGGATGGCTTTCCAGTGCGCGAGTAATGTGTTGAGAGAACTGATTACGGTCCACGGCCAGCGCTGACCCAGCCGGCACACGAGCTTGTTCTGCAGCGGAGATGATCAGCGAGTTCAACCGCCGCATCTCTTCTTTCAAGATGCCGGCTGCGTTCAACGGATCGGCAGACCCCAACGAGTTCGAGCAGACGAGTTCGGCCAAGTTTCCGGTCTTATGCGCCCTCGTCATCTCTTTTGGGCGCATCTCGTAGAGTGTGACCTTTGCGCCACGGTTTGCCGCCTGCCAGGCTGCTTCGGAACCAGCCAAACCCCCGCCCACGATGACGATGTCATCTCTCATGATCGACATACCTGTGGTGAAAGGCGCTCATTCTAGAAACCCTCTTTTGGTGAAGTCAAGGAGAGACACAACGTTGAACCATGCCGAAATCCCGTGCTAGACTCCCTTCCCGTGGGGCGATTAGCTCAGTGGTAGAGCGCTTCCTTCACACGGAAGAGGCCACAGGTTCGATACCTGTATCGCCCACCATATTCTCCCTTCTAGCCCGCATTTCTTGGTATCCGATGAGGAATGCCCCAAAAGCTGAAATTTTGGACAGAACTCAGGAGGTCAGCTACACTTTGATGGTCGATGTCGTGGTTAGAGGGCACGTTGAGGTACTTGAACCAAGCGAGGTACTGCTATGAAGGTAACGCTGAACGTGATCGAAATCGTGATGCTGGCGATGGTGGCTACGGGATGCAGCACGATGCATCAGCAAGGCACCGCCCCCGATGTTAAAGAATATATGCCTCCGACCAGTATCTACAACATTTTGGACAGCACCGCACTGGTTTACTCAGACCCCGCCGCCGGTTCGGCTGTCAATGACCACCCTCTTCGCTGGCTGGGGTTTGTTGCCCATCCCATAGGTCATGCTTTCGATTATGGGATCAATCGCCCGATGTATACGATGGCAAGCGGATTTGCCTATCTTTCCGGTTATACAGCCGAAGATAACATGGTGAATGCCCAACGACGGTAGTGCCGGTTATGTCTTCGTCAGAACCGGGGCCCGCTCTTCTCCAAGAGCGGGCCTTTTGATTCCCTTTTCCCGCAAACCCCCTCCAATCGTGTATTGTTTGCAGGACACAGTAGAAGGATCGCTCCATGAATTGCTTCCGATATATGTCTTTGGCTGGCCCGTTTGCGGTTGCGAGTTTGTTGATTGGGTGTAGCGGTTCAGCGGTCTCTATGAAGCCTCCTCTTCCCCCGTCTCAAACAGATCTCGGTTTACTTGCCTCAACGGCGCTCTGCGAGCCCAAAAGTGACTTCGAAAACAAATATCCTGGTACGGTCCATACAGCAAGGAGCTGGGGAAGTGGTCAGGAACTCACGATTTCGTTTGAGAAGAGTGCTTCGCACGGAGAGGAATCTTATTTTTTTGACGAGGATGGTGTTCTGGTAGGAGTACTGTTCACGTTTACCAAGGGGCTGGACTTGAAACCCTATCCTGTGCTCCGACGCACACTCTCGCAATTAAAACCGTCAGTGGAGTTCTACCTGAATGTGGCCCAATTGGAAACAAGAACAAACATGGAGAGCAGCGCTCTCCTGGAAACTGGAGACGAGAAAAGCACGACCCAGTATCTCGTCACCGGTCTCCCAGAGCACCCCATTCTTCTTCAGGCTTCGTTCACCATAGATCCCTATGTGAGGCTCTTCTCTCCGTACCGTCGTGAGTTTCTTGATCGGCTTCGCAATCCGGCAGGCGACAAGGGGGGACAACAAATGGAGAGTCAGGGAACCGAAGATAAGGAGCGGTTCTCGTCTTTGCAGCAATTCGCTCGCGGCCAAGCCGCCCAACTCGCGTATTGCGGTGACAAGAACTATGATATCGCAGCCGATGCTTACCAGAAGGCGATTGCCAGTGGATTCACGAATAAGGTATGGCTTGCCGAAGCTCACCACAAGCTGGGAGTCACGTGGCAAGCGAAGGGACAATTTGAGAAAGCGAAAGCGGAGTTGTTGCAGTCTCTTGCACTTAGGCCTAACATCCCGGAAGTCCTAAACAATCTTGGCACCGTCCAGGTACAATTGGGAGATAAAGCTGCTGGCTTAAGCTTATTTGAAAAAGCGGTGTCCCTGCGACCGAACTATGCATTGGCACGGTTCAATCTGGCTGAAGCATGTGAAGACACGAATCCTAAACGAGCTCTCTCAGAGTACGAAACTTACCTTGCTCTCGTCGAAGGTATAGCTGAAGAGGAAACGCGTATCGCTTACGTCAAGGAACGGGTCAAGTCATTGAAGCGGTAGGTCCGCCTACGGCCCGAGAGTTATTATGTTTTCGATTCAGGTAAGAAAACCGATTCAGCCGCGAGATCGCTCCTCTTGTTCTTGAAGCGTCTTGCATTCGATACAGAGGGTAGTGACCGGGCGGGCTTTCAGCCGCTTGTAAGGAATATCTCCTCCGCAGCGTTCGCAAATCCCGTACGTGGCAGCGTCCATCCGCTCCAAGGCCTCGTCAATCTTCTTGAGCAACTTGCGCTCGCGCTCCCGAATTCGCATGGAAAAATTTTGGTCGACCTCGGCGGATGCTTGGTCGCTGACGTCGGGAAATGCCGCGAGATCCCCTCGATGTGTCAGAACCTCCCCGACATCATTCAGGATGGCAGCGCGTTGGCGTGCGAGGTCACGGCGGATGTCGGGATATTTCGATTTCGGGCTGCCTGTTTTCGGCTTGTTCACCGAACGCTTGGCGCGCACCGGGGCCGGCGATTTGGTCGAACGAGGTGGTGTTCCGGAACGGCGTATCTTCATGGCCTGGGTTCGTTGGTGTAAGGAGACGGGGAACTATACCAATCTAAATGAAAGGGGGTCAACGAGGGTTGTAAATTACTGTACAGGCTATAAATCACGCCGGCCTTCGATTGACTTCAGCAATGTCACTTCGTCCGCAAACTCAATATCCATGCCCACTGGAATCCCATATGCAATCCGAGAAACACGTACGCCAAACGGCTTGAGCAACCGAGTTAGATAGATCGCCGTGGCCTCTCCTTCAATGGTTGGGTTTGTCGCCAGAATGATTTCTTCTATGCCGCCGAGTTTCACGCGTTCAACGAGTTCATCGGCTTTGATGTCTCCCGGACCTACCCCCTCCAGGGGAGAGAGGGCTCCTAACAGGACATGGTACAGCCCGCGATAGGCGCCTGCCCGTTCGACGGCATACAACGTACTCGGTTCTTCTACGACGAAGATCTTGGTCCGATCGCGTTTTGGGTCGAGACAAAACTCGCACAAATCCGCTTCGGCGATATTGCGACATTGTGTGCAAAATGCCAACCCATCCTTCACCGCACGAATGGCATCCGCCAGCCGCAAGGCATCTTCCCGTTCAGCCTTCATGAGGTGAAAGGCCAACCGCTGCGCGCTTTTGTGACCGACTCCTGGGAGACGGACCAATTCCTTAATTAATCTCGCCAGCAAACCCTGTTGATCGACGGCCATCGCTTAAAACAGGCCCGGAATTTTCATCCCGCCGGTCAGCGCTTTCATTTCGCCTTCCATCAATTCTTTGGCTTTGCGGAGCGCTTCATTCGTCGCGGCCACAACAAGATCCTGAAGCATATCCACATCACCGCTTTTGACGACTTCTTGATCGATTGCCACGCTGACGATCTGCATGGCTCCGTTCGCCGTGACCGTGACGATCCCGCCGCCGGCCGTCCCGCTGGCGGTTTTCAACGCCGCTTGCTCCTGAATCTTGGCCATTTGCTCCTGCATGGCCTGGGCTTGCTTGAGTATGTTGCTCATGTTGCCGAAAGGATTTTTCATTCGCTTGCCTCCTGCTGGACTATAGTACGAACCTCGGCCAAGTCGACGCCGAACATTTCAAGGGCCTGCTTCACCGTCGGGTTGGCTTTCGCACGTTCGAATAATACCAGCCGTTGTTCTTGTTTCTTCGTCGCTCGCACCTGGGCCATGGTCGGTCCAGGCGGATGGGAATCTGTCAGTTCGATGATGCGGACACGTACGGGATATCTCAACTGACGCTCGCACAACTTTGATAACGCCAAAAGGTTCTCTTCCTTTTCCAGTCGAGTTCTGGCTAAGGTTGCCTGCTTGGCAAACCCGATGGTGACGAAACCACCCTCCATCCCAACAAACCTTCCGGCTTCGAGAAACGGCGCGATATTGGGAAATGAGGCTGCCACCTCTTCTTGGACTAATTCCCACTGCAATGTCGGTTGTAGCTCGGCAGCTATCGCCGGCATCGTGGCTGGGGTGGCTGCTGCCCCGACAATTGATGAATTGCGAGATGGTTCAGGAGATA
>DATIGP010000087.1:0-8493 GCA_035454625.1 Nitrospira sp. | reverse complement strand
TGATCACCGCGAGCGGGTGAGCAAACGTCCATAGAATTCCGCCCAATGTCCCCACGTACCGGCTTTGCAGATCTCGAACTGCAAGAGCCAGAATGAGAGTCTTATGGCGATATAGATTATGAAAGAGTAGAGGGATCAGTTGAGCTACTCCTAGATTTGATATGCATCGGTGCCTGACGAACGAGGACGTTGACTTACCGTATTTTTGCAGGATGGCACTTACACGTTCCCATAGCACGTGTTCTTGATCATCGTATATCCCTTGATCAGGTCGCTGATCCCCGCGTCAAGCGAGTACATCGGTTTGAATCCGGTGGCTTCGATCTTCGCATTGGAGACGATATAGTTGCGTTGATCCGGATCCTTGCCGACCGGCGCATCCAGGAAGACAAAGTCGGAAATCTGTTTCTGGATACGTTCGCACAGCTCTCTCTTGGACACATTGGCGTCGGACAGACCGACGTTGTAGATCTGACCCTTCATCTTGTCGAAATGATCGATGGCGTGCTGGAACACACGGGAGACGTCGCGGACGTGCACATAGTTTCGTTTGAAGGAACTCTCGAACAACACCACGAATCGATCATAGACCGCTCGATAAGTAAAATCGTTGACCAGCAAATCGATCCGCATGCGCGGCGACATTCCGAACACCGTGGCCAGGCGGAAACTGATCGCGTTTTCCCGCTGCATCAGCTCCTTCTCAATCCCGACTTTTTCCTTCGCGTAGAGTGAAATCGGGTTCAACGGCGAATCCTCGGTACAGAAGTTATTCGTTTCCCCTGTCCCATACGCGCTGTTCGTGGTCGGCATCAAGACCATTTGTTGCTTCGAAAGAAGTTTCAACATGAGCAGAATGGCGTCATGATTGACCGTTGTCGCACCCACCGGATCCTGGCTGCACATCGGCGCCCCCACCAGAGCTGCCAATGGAATGACGATATCGACCTTCTTGATCAACGGAGCCATCACGCTTTCGATACGAATATCCCCCTTCACGACCGAAAAGTTGAGATGGTGGCACACATGGTTGAGGCTGGACTGCTTGTACATGAAGCTATCCAGCACTGTAATTTTGTGGCCTAGCTGAAGAAGATCCGGGACCATGGTGGAGCCCAGGTAGCCGGCGCCACCGGTAACAAGAATGTTGTAACTCATCGACATGTCCTCTTTTTCTGATTGTTGAACGGTATGTTCATCGACCTAGCCCACTAGCACGGTCGCTGCCCGGTGATAGTCATCAGGCACGCCGATATCCAGAAATGTTCCCGCGAATTCCATTCCAAACAATCGCCGCCCCGCGGCAAAAGCGCTTGGGAACAGGTCGTCTTCTAGAGACATCGTTTCACCCGATCTCCCAGTCCCGGACAATACCCGCGGATGCACCCAATAGACCCCCCCATTGGCAAGACGGGGCCCTTGCTCTACGCCTGACTTCAACGAGGTGACCCGCCCCTCAGCAGATACTTCGATCCCCATGTAACGCCCTGTTTCACTTGTCCTGAACAAGGATAAGCACCAATCTGCATCATGCTCAAGGGCATAGGCATCCAATACATTCCATTCGACTCTGAAGTAGGTATCCCCATTCAGAAGTAAAAACGGATCTCGACCGCCAAGTTTGTCTGCAGCGAGCATAAACCCACCGCCGGTCCCCAATGGTCGTTCCTCAACGGCATACTCGATCTCCGCCCCCTTATATCGAACTCCAAAATGCTGCATGATGGCTTCATGCCGGTAACCGACGGACAACACGAATCGGCCGACCCCCTGGCTGATCCAATAATCGAGTTGGTATTCAAGAAATGGGCGGCCGCTGATCGGGGCCATGGGCTTCGGAAGGTCCGGCACCGCACTGCGCAACCTGGTCCCGAGCCCTCCGGCGAGAATCACGGCAGAGGGCATAATGAGTTCATACGGAATTTACAATCTTGCACAACTCGTCTATTTCCTCATCACGCAGGTCCGGATAGTTGCCGATATAGAAGCCGTAGAAGTGGACATGCTCGGTTTCGGGAAAGAAGAGGTGATGGTCTTTAAGAACGACCCCTTTCAGGTACGGCTGGCGGATCTGATTGCCGCCGCCCGCGCTTCCACGACGAAACTCGATTCCGGCCTCACGCATGGCCTTCATGAGCCGCTCGACCAAGACGTCGTCCGCGCGCTTCAATATGAGATTGAACGCGTAATTACTGGACCCGTCAATCTTGAAATCGGTGCGGTACTTGTCGGAATCCAGCTGTCTCAGAAACCGCAGTAGGTTCTCCGTCCGCCGCTTCACGTTGCCATCCAGTCGCTTCAGTTGGCTCCGCCCCAGGATTCCGCCTATCTCCGTATTCCTGGTGTTATAGGCCGGGAACGCAAAGATGAAATCCGGATTCAATTCAGGGTTCGCCGAGCGGTAGGCTGCGAGAACTTCGGGATCACTCGCCTCTCGAACCATGCCGTGAGACCGCAGCATACGCACCTGCTGATACACCTCAGGATCGTTCGTGCATATCATCCCTCCCTCGATCGTACTCATATGGTGCGCGTAATAGAAGGAGAAGTTCGATATCCATCCATAATTCCCGAGCTTTGTGCCGTTATGCGTGGCTCCGTGGGACTCGCACACGTCCTCGATCAATGGAATACCTTGCTGCTGCAACTCGGTCAACAGCCGGTCTTCCAGTCCGTCGAACCCTTGCACATGCGTCAGGAAGACCGCGCGGGTCCGCTCCGTGAGGGCGAGTAAGATTTTGTCCGCATCCATGGCCAACGTCCGCGGATCGATGTCCACAAACACTGGCATAAAACCGTTCTGGAGCACCGATGCGATGTCGGACACCCAGGCCAACGGCGGAACGATCACCTCCCCGCCCTCGGGGTGGCGAATCTTCAGGGCGGCCATCGTCAGAAGATTCGCTGAGGCTCCGGAGTTGACAAAAACACTGTGCTTCACTCCCAACCAGGCAGACCATTCAGCCTCAAAGGCCCGCACATTCGCCCCATGTGTCAGGATCGGATCGTCCTGCTTGAGATGCTCGATCACCGCATCGAGATCTTCGCGAAGGATGTTGTTGCGCATCAAAGGAAATTTCATGGACACCTATAGCAGGGATGTATTTGTCGGTAGTCTGTGAGGGTAATGACCCGGGGTTGCACCGGTCGCAAGGTCAGTCGCCGTTACTTCTCGTTGTAATAGTCCCCATACTCGACCACGATGGTACTGCGTCCATCGTCACGCAGCAGCGCCCACTCATAGGCGGGAAAGACATCCTTCGGTTCTTCCAGCCGAATGATTTCTATCGTGCTGCACATCATGCGGATGGCTTCGGTGAAGTCGCCCACATGCTGATACTGCGGGTGAAGCGGCCGCTGAGACCCGATCCCTGTCCGGATAATGGCCTTGGTCTTGTACCCGCCGTTGGACATCACCTGAATCTTGTCCAGGTGATTGACCAACTGGTTGATCCCCAAGAGCAGGAAATTCCATCGCGGGAAAATGCTCACCGGAACGAGTCCGGTTAGGGCAAAGCCGGTCGTCATGCCCATTTGCATCTCTTCCGCGACGGGAAGCTCGATCAATCGCTGGGAGGGCACTTCCTTGAGCGTGTTGCTCATCGCCGTTCCGGGTACTGATACCGCTTGTCCGAGAAAAACCGTCCGGGGATCTTGTGCCAGAAAGTTCATGGAGCGCTTCAGTTCGTCAAAATATTTCATGTCTCACCTTGGCAGGATGCTGAAAAAGTCCGCCAGCGTCGTTCTCGCCTCGCTCAGAGGCTCAACGTACCAAAGCGTACGCCTCGCCCCTTCGCTCGCTGCGGCCTCGCGGGACAGCCTTTTTGGGCATCCTGAAATTATTTCTACATTAGCATCGTACTGACTATTCCATCCATTTGTCGGCATCAACTGCATTTTCCGCAGTCTGTTAGAACTGGACCCGCACGCCGGCGCCGGCATGCGGATACTTCGTTTCATAGCGGTAGTAGCTGATGTATTCGTCGGCTGCGTCTTCAAAACTCAAGCGGGGCTGGTTCCAGGCCTCCCGAGTATCGGTGCAGACGGACTTGGCGTTGTCTTCGACGATGAAGTGGATCGGCAGGCGATGATTTCGGCTGTATTTGATCGCTTCATGGGCAATCCCCGATTCCGCCGTCATGTCGCCCATGAAACAGTAGACTTTCGCATCTTCCCCGCGCCGTTGGATCGACATCGCCGCACCGACGGCGATCGGCAATACACCGCCGACGATGGCGGAAGAAAATACGCGCTGCTCGGGGAAACAAAGGGAGATCGATCGTCCCGCCAAGATTTCATCTCGCACACGATCTTTCGGGACACCTTTCAACAAGCACTGATAGTGGGATCGCCAAGAGCAGAACACCCAGTCCTGCGCACGGATGTTGCGAAACACTCCGATGATGGCGTCTTCGTTCCCATAGTAAAGATGAACGGGCGCTCGTATCTTCCCGGCGTTGAACAATGCCGCAATTTCCTCTTCAAATGAGATCAGCTCTTCTTTCGTCATCTTTCATCCTTTTTCCATCCTTCGTAAGCTGCGCGGATGCGCAGGCCGTGGTTTGCGGCCCCGTCATTCATCTCGCCATCAAAAACACCGGGCACCCTACCTTTTCGATTACGTACGGACTTCTTGCATGGATGTCGTCGCCGACTCGACGTGATTCACATACCACCGGTACGTCTCCGACAAGCCTTCAGCAAGCTCGATGTGTGGCTTCCATCCAAGCGACTGGATCCGAGTGCTATCAAGTAGCTTCCGCGGAGCGCCGTCGGGCTTTGTCCGATCCCATCGAAGTTCCCCTCTATAGCCGATGACACCGGCTATCAACTCCGCCAGTTCTCTAATTGATACATCATGACCTATTCCAATGTTGAGGGGAAGCTCGACGGCAAGATCATCCTGCCTCAAGAGGTGCAGACAGGCATCGGCGATATCGTCCGCATGGATAAACTCCCGTCTCGGCGAACCGCTTCCCCACAAGGCGACCGATTCGGCACCACTCACCTTGGCCTGATGAAAGCGTGCCATGAGTGCGGATAAGACATGGGCGGATTGAGGGTCAAAATCGTCATGTGGCCCATACGCGCTATTCGGAATCACCGGAATGAAGCGGGTATCACGATCTTGCCGGTTATACGCGAGGCACAGATACGTCCCGGCAAGCTTGGCAATCGCATACGGCAGGCTCGTCGGTTCAGGTTTGCCCGACAAGAGCGCATCTTCGGCCATCGGCTGAGAACATTCCCTGGGATACATGCAGGACGAGCCGAACAAAATTAGCCGCCGCACCCCGGCCTTACGTGCCGCCTTCAGCACATTAAGCTGAATGGCCATGTTCACATCCATAAAGTCGGCCGGATACGCCTGATTTTCCATTATTCCGCCGACTCGCCCTGCGGCGAGGATGACATACTCCGGATGAAACTCCTCGAAGAACTCGGAAACCTTGCCGGCATCCTGCAGATCCAATTCACTGCGCCTTCTGGTGATCGGAGCCCGATACCCGTCCCGCTGCAACCGTCGGACGACGGCCGAGCCGATGAGACCGGCATGGCCGGCGACATAGATGGAGGCATCGGACTTCAGCATGACGATTAGGAGAGCCCTTGAGGCTGATACAGCACGACTCGGCTCCCTGTATTTTCGAAGCGAAACGGTACATGCACCAGATGCTTCAACCTGTCATGAACCTTTGGCTGAAGTTCGGGCTTCACAAACAGCAGCAAGAATCCCCCGCCCCCGGCGCCAAGAATCTTCCCTCCCAGCGCACCGACCCTCATGGCTTCCTCATATATATGATCAATCTCCGGCGTCGAGACCTTGTCGGAAAGGCTGCGTTTATACAGCCAGCTTTGGTGAAGTAATCGACCGATCTCATTGATCGAGATTTTCCCATTCTGGAGAATCTTGATGGCCTCATCAACCATCTCTTTCATGCAATGGAGCTCGGCCTCCCGGCTCTTGAAGTTGTCAATTTTTGATTTGGCGACCTCCGACGCGATTCTTGAAAAACCCGTAAAGCACAGCATTAGATGAGATTGAAACTCTTGTAATCGGTCTCTAGTCAATATGATGGGCGACACTTGAAACGTATCGTTTCTCCTGAAGTCAATTCGGTTGAACCCACCGAACGCGGCCGAGATCTGATCTTGCGAGCCGACATTCTCCTTGATGACCTGCTGTTCCATATGAATGGCTTGGGCCGCCAATTCATCTTTGGAGATATACTTTCCCCGCAAAGCCGCAATGGCATGGATCAATCCCACCGTGAAGGAAGAACTCGACCCCAGGCCCGATCGCGCCGGCAAGTCGCCGTCGTGATGAATCTCAAGTCCCTGCTCATCGCAACCCGCCCATGCAAGAATGGCACGGACAGCGGGATGCTTGATCTCTTCAATACGGCGCACGTTCTCGATGATTGAATAGACGATCCGGTGCTTATGTTCGAAGAACGGCGGGAGGTATCGGCAACTGATGTGGCAGTATTTGTCGATCGAGGTCGACAGCACCACCCCGCCATGCTCCTGATACCAGGCCGGATAGTCTGTGCCTCCGCCGAAAAAAGAAATCCGAAACGGTGTGCGTGTAATGATCATGTCAGAATATTCCGAGGTCCTCCACACTCATACAGAACGGGAATCGGATCAATCGCCGAGCAACTTCCGACGTAACCGAACTTTGGCCATGGTTTCGACGTTTGTCCGCTCTTTCTTCCCAAACTTCGTCTCAACCAAATGCAGGTAAGCAGGATTCGAGAAGTACGTTTGCCACGCTGCATCCCGGAATCTCAGCACCTCTGCCGCCGTCACATGCTTGGTGGGAAGAGGCTGGCTGTCGTACGACAGGAATGCGTATCCGCTGTAGCTCTCCGGCAGCTTCCATCCCTGTCGTTTCGCCATGTGGTACATCGGACTTCCCGGCAAGGCCTGACAAGGATACATATTGGCCATTTCCGTATTCAGTTCAAGCGCTAAATTCAAGGTTTCCCCCATCGTCTCGAGGGTATCGTCAGGAAAACCAAAAATGTAGTTGCTGATAATGTTCATCCCGGCAGCCCGCACTTTGTCGCAGACGGCTCGGATGTTGACTTCTTGAAAAGACCCTTTTGAGACCTCCTGCCGCACCGTTTGATTGCCCGCTTCAATCCCGAGCGCCAGCCAATTGATGCCGGCTCGCCGGAACAAGTCGATATACTCATGGCGCACCGTATCGACCCTGGCATAGGCCCACATCCGCAGCCGAAGATCACGTTCAATGATGTCGCGTAAGAGGGGCTCGTAGTACTTCCGATTCAAGAAAAACATTTCGTCGCTGATACGGATGGTCTCCACCCCCATCTTCGCAAGTTTTTCGATCTCGCCTGCGATCAATTTCGCGCTCCAAAACCGCATCCCCCGCGAATGAGACGCATCGATCCCGCTTCCATTATCCATGCGATTCACGATATTGATCATGCAAAAGTCGCAAGCAAAGGTGCATCCCAGCGATGTGTAAATCGCCGCGAAGGGCGTGCGCTTCTCATGGTCGAACTCGGCATGCCAAAAATGTGCTCGATACAGATCCAGCGGACGCGACCGGTACGGCAGGAGATCCCAGGCGTAGCCCGGCATATCGATGTCCATCCGCTCTTGCGGGACGACTCCTTCCGGTTCGTTCAAGACTGCTCGGCGGGTTTCCCCGAAATCACCGGTCTTATATCCGATTCCCTTCACGGCTCCCAAACCGGAACGAAGATCGGTCCGCAAGAGATTGTGCAATGCATACACACCTTCATTGAGGAGTACGAAATCCACAAACGGAAGCTCAAGAACCTCCATAGGCAATGCGCTGGTATGTGATCCCACGAAACAAACCGGGATATTCGGTTGATGTTGCTTGAGCTCTTTCGCAAGAGCACTGGCTCCTATCATGCCAGTCGTTCCGGAATTGGGATTTTGTCCATACACCGCAAAAACGACCAAGCGAGGATTCGCGCTCTGGATACGGTTGATCGCCTCTGAGAGCGATAACTTCTCCGCATCACAGTCCAGGATCGCCGCGCCGAAGTCTTTTGCCCGGCATGACTGCGCGAGCAACAGGGCCCATGTGGGAGGTTCAATCGCCGAGTAGGTCTGCGCCAATCCTTGATACGCCTGCAAAGACGAATCGGCATTGACGAAAAGCACATCCAACCTTTTGGAAGGCATGCGTGATGTAGCCATCACAACCAGTACCTCTCCCGGACTTGTTGTGGAATATTCTTCACGCGACCGGCATCATCCCAGATAGAACACTCAACTGCAATCACAAAGGCGGCACAAGTTGGAAACATCCAAGGCCATCTCAGCTGAGTAGCCGACTCTTAAGCTTCAGTGCCAGAGTATACGGATCACGCCGAAGCAGACGAGAGCGGAGCAACCGATGCCGCCATATCTGCTTTCTCAGCGCAAAAAGCTCCTGCGGCTGAATCTGTCCTATCACCTGCGACGTGCCGTTACGAAAACAATGAA
>DATIGP010000086.1:0-3851 GCA_035454625.1 Nitrospira sp. | reverse complement strand
GATTAAACCTTTCACCCGATGCCGTGCGATTACCGGCAAGTTCCTGTCCATACCAAGTCGCCGTCACGGTTTGGCCCGCGTATACAGGCGCGGAAAGGAAAATGAGAATGAGTGCAGTCTGAAGGCGCATGAGCTCGGTCCAATTGTTGGCTGTGATTCGAGCTCGGTAACCTTGGAATTGGTTTATTGATCGGCTTCAATGCGACCTGGTTTGGCGAGACTATGACCATTTCGTAACGCGTAGGTCTCGTTGTTCCAAATCTGCTGAATCGGCGTAGTACCCTATTGCCGATGCCGCCAGGAATGCGGTCAGCGTTTAACGGCGATGGGTTGGACGGTCATCTAGGCGCCGCGATCTATGTACCACTCGACTTTCTGCAACCGTTCGCGAGATTCTATGGTCTTACAGAATTCCGCGAGCATCGGAGACAGGACTTCTGTAGTCATGCACCACCGCGGGCAACGAGCGACGATACTCGCCATCATGCTAACAATAGCCGCACCAGGAATCGCTAGTGAAAGCAGCTTCGTGTTTATTCCCCGGGCAGACTCACCTGGAAGCGACTATTCAAGCATTGGAGATTCCTCTTTTGACGAGTGTGCTCGTAGATGTGACGAGCAATCAGAATGCAAAGCTTTCACGTTCAATCAGTTCGATTACACTTGCTTCCTGAAACGGGCGGCTAGCACCGATACGACGTTCCATGCCTTTGCGATCACAGGGGTAAAACTCTCCCCCCATGGTCCCCTCGCCGGGACAGAAATGGTCAATACGGCAACGAACATAGTTACTATCCCGCAAGCAGATTCTCCGGGAAACGACTATGCTACGTTCACCCTCTTCACTTCTGCGGACTGCCAACGTAGTTGCGAGGCAGACAAGGCATGTAACGCCTTTACCTATAACCAAGGGCGTAGCGTATGCTTCCTGAAGCGCGCCGCTAACCAATGGATGAGTTTCTATCCTTGGGCGACCACCGGAATTAAGCTCTCCCCAATTTATCTAGAGTCAAAGAGTGTCACCCCCGAAAAGCCTGCATCCGGCCTGGAGAAAAAGACTTCTCCTAGCGATGATTGAATGCAGGTTGAGAGCTGGAAGCGGTGGCTGGTCGGCACCTTCGTGCTTGCGACAGACATCCTTTACTTTCTGTTCATGACGGCTTGGCTCAAGACCTTTCTGGTTGTCGGCTATATCCGGCCGCTTACTCAGCTAATCGCGTTGACTGCGATTGGCTTCGGTGCGAGCCATCTCTACGAACTCGCCTGGAACCGCGGTGCCGTCACGTGTGAGATCGGTGATGTCGGGCAGCGCCAGAGGACAATGCAACGCATTCGCGACATCGTCTCGGCGCCGATTGGCCTGACCAGTCTTGTCCTAGTGACAGGGCTCGCCTTCGCCATCAATGCAGTCGAGTTTCTGTGCTCAGCGGCCCTTCCTGCGGTCTACACTCACATGCTTTGGCTGATGGACCTCTCGACGCCTGCCTACTACGGGTACATCGCGCTCTATGTGCTCTTCTTCATGCTGGATGATTTGGTGATCTTCGGGTTGGCGGCTTTCGCCGTGCAAAAGGTGATCGACACACGCTACGCAGCCGTAAGTCGCGGCGCCGGTGGGGTGGCTTTGTTAGGCCTGGGATTTTGGATGCTCTTGCGCTAACGCAAACAAACTCGCTTCCCGTTTTGCGGTCGACTGCCCTGAAGGGTGGGTAGCTTTTGTAGCAATGAAAGTGGTGCGATCGATGCCGGTATTGCCATGGCGCGGGTTGTGGGCAAAGAACCTCATAGTCGCCCGGCGCCTCGACCGGCATCTTCGTCGCGAACTGGCTGGTCTCCCCTGCAAAGGAGAGAGTCAAATCGGCGACCCGCTCCCCATTCACCTTCCATGGTCGTGCCGACGAATTTGGAATCCTTGGTAAGCACACGCACGATTATCTCGGTTTGCTCGGCAGAGGCGACGGCAGGAGCCAAGAGGCCCGCTAGCGAAAAAGATAATCAAAGCTCGCCTGAAGCCCTCCTAACTGAGACAAGCGCCGACCCAGGCAGCTTCGCATCACGACTAAGTGACTGAGGTCACAGAAAACGTCCGGTCCCGAGTGCTAGAATCAAGCCTAAGGGCGAGACCAACAAGCCCAACCAAGGAGATCAGACATGAGTAGAGGTTATATCACGTCAGCTTTTGCAGGCGCTCTGTTGCTCGGTCTAACCACGACCGCTTTGGCGGTGACCGGCGAGTTCGACAATATGTGTACCCAGGGTCTTGCTAGCGGCAAGGAGGTCAAGACGGACTGCTCGGTGAACGCCAGCTACAAAGGCAAGACCTATTGCTTCGGTAATGAGGCTGCCAAGGAGCAGTTCATGAAGGACCCTGAAGCCAATCTGGCCAAGGCTCAAAAGTACTATGAGGAGCACAAGGGCTAGGTCTGACGGTTGATCCACGAGGTTCTTAGGTTGCTGGGGCCCGTTCTCAGAGCGGGCCCCTTCCATGCACCCTGTAGCTCAGTTGAAGCCCCGCCTCTTTATGCGCATGTATCCAAAGGGTCCGAGATTCGCCCGCATGACAAAGATAGACGCGACGTCACGCTCGCATAACTCTTAAGCCAAACGGCCCAGGTTGCTTAATAGCCGTTCTCGGGTGGGTACTCGCCGTAACCGTTCTCGGGCGGGTAGTCGCCGTAGCCATTGTCCGGTGGATACGAACCACTTGGCGGGGGTGGAGCGTAACCGTATGGCGGGTAATAGGCGTACGCGGGTGGTGGAAATAATAGCCGTACGCTGGAGGATAATAAGCATAAGGAACTGGATATCCATTCCGCCAATAGCGTCGGTACTGCCGGCCGAAGGAAAGTACAGAGGTGCCGGGCAAGAAGTGGTTGAGGGGCTTCTTCTCGATCGGATCGAGACAGAAGCCGGACGACCGGCCATAGGTCGTCAGGACGATCCGGTCGTTCTCCCGGGCTCGCACGAAACAAAGGCCCCGCTGTCCCTCGTGCAATTTGCACTCTCGAGGACAAATGTCGCACTGCAAGCGCCCATCATCGAGCCTCTGCCAGTAGCGGCCAGGCACGGAAACGCCCATTTCCATGGTCTCCATGTTTCAAATGGGCGGCTTGTGAGCGGATTCAACGGCCTCCATGGTTGCTCAAGCACCAACATTAGGAATGAGGCCTCCGGCTGTGGCGGGAAGTTTCTATCCGCGCGAGCAGGCCGAGCTTGCGGCGACGGTTGAGGCCCTCATGTCTCGAGCTTCGCGGTCCCGCGAAAGCGGTCTTATCGGCCTGATCGCGCCCCATGCCGGCTACATGTACTCAGGCCCGGTGGCGGCGAGCGCCTTTGCGAGCCTGGGGAGCCAAGTCAGGGTATTCGAGCGGGTGCTGTTGATTGGCCCGCCGCATTACGTGCCCGTGCACGGGATCGCTGCCCCCTCGTCCCAGACCTTCACCACTCCCTTGGGATCGAGATTGACCGTGCCGCCATCGCGGCGCTCCTCGATGCTGGGCTCGTGACCTTTGATGATCGGGCGCACGCCCCTGAGCATTCGCTCGAGGTCGAGCTGCCCTTTTGCAACACACCTTGGCCACTTCCGACTGATCCCTCTGCTTGTCGGCGACGCCACCCCCGAACAGGCCGCCTCCGTCATCGAGCCTATATTGGATGCGCGCAGCCTGCTCGTCGTGAGCACCGACCTGTCCCACTATCTGGACAATGCCTCCGCCAGGGCCCGCGACCTTGCCACCGCCGCGGCGATCGAGCGCTTCGACTTCACGAGGCTTGGGCCAGAAGACGCGTACGGGTTTGCCGCGCTAAACGGTGCGCTCTGCGCCGGAGATCGAAGGAGATGGCGCATCAGG
>DATIGP010000085.1:0-2305 GCA_035454625.1 Nitrospira sp. | reverse complement strand
CGATATCAGTGCTCCAAGTACTTTGCGAGCTTCGGCGATGGCGAGGCCTGTACCCAGACAGGTGTGGGCGCCGGCCCCAAAAGAGAGGCGGCGAAATCGCGAATCAATAGCGCGTTCAATGTCAAAGCGAGTCGCATTGGGAAAGTGTTTCTCTTGTTTCATAATGTTGTTAAAGACGATGAGCGCCCGTCTTCCCTTGCGAAAGTGATGGCCGCGAATCTGGCAATCGGCCACCACGGCGCGAAGGACGACGTTGGATGGCGTCACAAGTCGAAAGCCTTCATCGACGGCCCGCTCAAGCAGCTCAGGTCTGGCGCGTAGTTTCTCGATTTGCCCGGAATCAACCAACAGCGTGAGGACTCGCGGCATGCCGTAGGTGATGAGTTCTGTGGCACCGATCATCACGATGATCACCACGCCCTTCGCTTCTTCAAACGTGAACCCGCGAGATCGCATTTGCTGCGTCAGCGATTCATCGCGAAGATCGTTGTCCTCGTAACTCTCCCGGATATGGGCCGTCAGTTGCTCGACAATCCGCGTTGCGTTCTTCAGGTCGTTTCCAGACAGGCTGCGCTTGCCAAGACCGGCCAGAGCTGTGAATTCGGTAGCCAAGGCAAACATATCCGCATAGGCCCCTCGTTCATTATTGGGGTCAACCCTGACCCCGATCAATTCGCAGGCCATCCGGCTCGAGAAGTCCTTCATGAATTCCACCAAGTCAACCATTCGTCCGGCTTGCAGATTCCCTCGAAACTCATTCACGATGTCGTCCGTGGCCGACCCGATAAGCGCTTTGATATATTTCGACGAAAATACCTCCTGAAGCCTGCGCTTCAGGTCCTTGTGCTCTGGTCCGTCCATGTTGAGCAGTGCGTATGGCCCAAGCGCCTGAGTCACAAGAAAACCCAGGCTACCAGGGGAGTGAGAATCAAAGTGCTCGTTGTCCATCAGAACATCGAGAGCGATTTCGGCATCACTGATCACATAGCCAATGCGGGGTACATACACGACATCTCCAAGGCGTCGTGATAACTCCAGAAGGCCGTAGGCAAGGGGTCGGTTGAGGAGATACACCAACCACTCATTCCACTGCGCCTTATCCATCTTTCTTTTTCCCGGAGGTGTTCTGAGTGTTGAGCAATTGATGCGGCAATCCGAAACGTACCCGTCTCTGTGTCTATCGGGAATACGCGGTGCTGATTTTCACGGCGCTGGAACGTGCACGATCTGTCACGGCTTGTCCCGCTGGTACTGTCCCCTGCTCCCGATAGTCTTTACCAAAATCTGCGCGTGGGGGCTAGATCTCGTTCCAACCCTCTGTGACAAAAAAGTGATGTGTGTGCGAGATCGGTAACGGATACCGTATCTGCTGCCTCGTTTGAACAGCCACCGCAATGGTGGGGTAGTCTGTAAGAAATTTAACGAGCGTTCGACAACCAAGCTAGCTGTTTCCGTGGAGGAAACGGTAGTATGGATACTCACACAATGAGACGGAATATGTTGGCACGCATGCTGGCCATTTTATGCGCACTGTCGCCGGTCACCTCCGCGGGGGCAGAGGGTGGTGCCGTGCTTGAGGTGGGGAAGTTTTCCACAAGTGAACCGGGCACAAGTTTACCCGATGGCTGGAAGCCGCTGACCTTCAAGAAGATCCCGAGGCTGACGACGTACCAACTAGTGAAAGACGAAGCGCAAGTGGTCGTCAAGGCCATGAGCGATGCATCGGCATCCGGCTTGACCAAAGACATCAGGATCGATCCGAAGGAATTTCCGATCGTGCGATGGCGGTGGAAAGTCGAGAATTTACTCCAGAAGAGCGATGCCACGCGAAAAGACGGGGACGACTATCCGGCCCGGCTTTACATTACGTTTGAATACGACCCTGAGAAGGTGAGTTTTGGAAAGAAGCTCAAGTACAAGGCGGGCCAGGCTTTGTTTGGAGATATTCCGATCGGAGCCATCAATTACGTGTGGGAAACCAAGGCTCCCGTCGGGGCGATGATCGATAATGCCTATACGGATTTCGTCAAAATGGTGGTGGTTGAGAGCGGGCCGCAAAAACTCGGTGCCTGGATCGAGGAGTCCCGTAATATCTACGAGGATTACAAGAAGGCCTTCGGAGAAGAGCCGCCGATGATTAACGGCATTGCCATCATGAGTGATACGGACAACACGAAGGAACGAGTCACCGCCTACTACGGCGATATTACGTTCGCCAAAGGCCGGTGAAAGTACGAAATGGTCGAGATTATGCAAGAGGGCCGGCATGGTTCATGGCGGCCCTCTTTGCGACACAAGGATGAAA
>DATIGP010000084.1:0-4009 GCA_035454625.1 Nitrospira sp. | reverse complement strand
GTTTCCGCTGTGACGACGATGGAGAAGGAGGAAAATCATATGATCATTCTTCAACGCTTGACGCTCATAGCAGTCGGTTTCATGACATGTATGATTCTAACAGGCTCGCTTTACACCGACGTTCGAAGCGCACCGATCACCGCCAAGGCGTACTTCGCGGGCGGCTGTTTCTGGTGCATGGAAGAGGCATTTGAAAAGGTGGACGGCGTTCTAACCGTTGTCTCCGGCTACATGGGGGGCACGGTTCCCAATCCATCCTATGAAGAGGTCTCGGCAGGGCGAACGGGTCACGCGGAGTCCGTCGAAGTCACATATGATCCATCGAAAGTCACGTTCCAGAAACTCTTGGATGCCTTTTGGCGCAACGTCGACCCGGTCACCCCGAACGCCCAATTCTGCGACCATGGCAGCCAATACCGGTCAGCTGTGTTCTATTCCAACGATGAAGAACAACGGCTTGCCGAAGAGTCGAAGCGCGCGATCGAACAGTCCAAACGCTTCCCTCAGCCCATCGTGACCCAGCTGGTGCAGGCCTCCACCTTCTACCCGGCCGAGGACTATCATCAGGATTACTATAAGAAAAACCCGCTGCGGTATAAATATTACAAGTACGGCTGCGGCCGAGCCCAGCGGTTGGAAGCCTTGTGGGGGAAGCCGTAAGAGACGGCCACTCGCTGATGCAGGCGAGTGCGTGGCTAGCGAGAGAAGATACAAATTACAAGACCTGACTCCGACACCAATTCTTTGCAGGGACTATCGGTCCCAATCTAGTCCAATCGTTTTCTATTCAATCACGTACAGGGGAGTCAAAGGTTAGCGATCCTCACGAGAACAGGTGAATGTTCAATGTTCAGTGATGCCCGGTTATAGAACCCAAGGATGTCCTGAAGAGAGAGACAGGAGGCGCCAATGCAAATATGAGTCAGGCAGCAGGCCTTTCCGACTGATGATTCTCGGCGCTCTCGGCGTCTGCCGATTGTGTGATCAATCCATCTGTGAACGTCACGCTGGAGGCCACCACCGGCAACAGCTCCGGCGCATGCAGCTTCCGCCATGATTGTTCAGCAACTCGGAGCATTTTCCAAATGATCGCTTTGGCTCCTTCGACGCGTTTATATCGACGGGAGGCGTTTGTGCGTATCCTTGCCGAGGCAAACGGTGACACCACGAGGTTCGTCGTACGGATATGACGCCAATGGTCTTGCGGGAACTCATAGAACTTCACCATTCGTTCCCAGTCTCGCACTAACCTGTCGACCGCTTTTCTCCCCGTCCTTCCGTACGTTCGCACGAACTCGTCTCGCCGACGCTCGCATTCGGTCCGTGTCTTCGCGCACGGCATCGCCTTCAACAGCTCACTCGCCTTCGGATGTAGTTCCTTCGGCAGCGCATTGAGGACATTGGTGATCTTGTGACTCCAGCACCCTTGTGCCTCACCAGAGGGATGAATCTCGCCCAAGGCTGCCCACAAGCCGAGGCGCCCATCGGCCACTGTCAGCCGCGGGAACCTGAGACCACGGTGCTTGAGGTCGAGCAGGAGCTTGAGCCAACTTCCCTTACTCTCCGGCTTGCCGCTCTCACAGGCCAGCACAATCTTCTCGCCCGTTGTGAGTGCGCCCACGATCGTGAGGAGTGCACTCTTGTGCTCTTCAATGCCTGCCTTGACATAGAGGCCGGCGGCCCACCAGTAGACAATCGCCAGATCCGACAGATCCCGCTTCATCCACGCATCATACTCTTGCTCGAAATCGACCTTGAGCCGTCGGAGTGAACTCTCTGATAGGGGTGCGCCGTCACCCAACAGATTTCTCAGCGCCACATCAAAGTCTCCTGTGGCCAGTCCTTGCAGGTACGGCTCTGGGAACATGCTGCCGACCCCACGAGTGGGCCGGGTGAACAGCGGGAGGACTTTGCTCTCGAAGCGTTCAGCGAGGTTCCTCACCCTCGGGCGAAGGACTGTGATGGTCCCACTCATCACTGAGCACTGATTAGGTTCCCCATCACCGCTTCCGCTCCCGGCGGGCAGATAAACCAGAGCCACCGTGCCTCGGTGCTGTTCTCGGACACCACCAACAGGCATGGTGGCTTCCTCCTCCAGGATCTGTTGCACCTGGCCCTGGATCGTCCCTCTCGCCCACTGCTTCCGTGTATCGCTAGACGCCGTGCTTGCCTCGACGATCCCATGGCTGGCTCTACCATACATGGCGGCGGAGTCGTTCCCCTCTGCCACGACCAAGGCGGTGGTTGATGGCAAAACCGAAAGGCGACGGAGCCGTGACTCTAGTTCTACACGTAACGATGATAAGCCTCGATAGAAGTATAGCTTCAGTGATCGCAGATCCAGTATGAGTCGTCTCGTGAACTCAATGAATTGCGTGAGAAGACTTGATTGATTCGTCGGTGGAGCCGGGGCGTCTGGGAATGAATCGATTGGTCCCTCCACCGTTAGAAGAGACGTCGTGTACCGAAGCTCCACATGGCTCGGTCGCACAGCACCGCTCAGCGCCAGCATCTGGAGGGACTTCCGTCTTTTTCGTTTGCGATCCACGCAGGCCTGAAGGTGACGAAAAGGCCATCTGATAGTCTCCGTGATGGTCGATAACATCGCCCAGAGAGGGTTGGCTTTGCCGTCAAGCCCCAAGACGCGCTTGAACTCGGCAGCGCAACTTCTTGGATGGCCGCATCGACGGCAACGAACAAACAAGACCGAGTCATCTAATCGTCTTGTAGGGCTTAGGACGAGTTGATAGGTGTTCCCTCCACAGAATGGGCATGCCTTTCCACGAGTTTCCAGCTGGATAGGTCCTAGTTTCTCATCCTGTTTCTCCATTGTCTTCCTCCATGCGAACATCGCCGTGATGTCGTCAGAATGGCGTGAGGTTAAACGACAAGGGGCGAAGCGACAATACCGTCGAGGTACGATGACCTGAGCCAAAGGGGGGCCGTTCCTTTTGAGAGCAGATCCTGGTTCAGTCTGTACGAGTTCTTTAACAGTCCACGGGTCTGACGTAGAGGATTTCGCACATGACATAAAGAATACCTATGGGTGAGGGTAGGTTTCTTCTGGAGGAAGAAGAAACCTTTTGCTTGCCGTGAGTGGGCCATCCACAGCAGCGACCTTCACCCTAGGATCGACATCACGCCACCAATCACTATCGGCGATTTGTCAGAGAAGGGATCAATAGGCCTTCGATCTGGGAGGGTGTGCAAGCCCAGGTGTTGTTAGGGAAGGAAGACTTTGTCGAGAAACTCAAAGGGTATGTGAAAGGCTACAAGGCGATCGTCGAGATCCCTCGTGGGCAGCGGTATATGGGCAGACCTCAACTCACAAAGTTGTTTGAGGGGAAGCGCACCAAGGCCAAGCGCGACACGACCATCGTTCAGGCTGTCCATCGGTACGGGTACAGCCAACGAGAGGTGGCGGATTGGCTGGGACTGCACTACGCTACCGTCAGCCGCATTGCAAACAGACCGTGATGCAAGAAGCAGGACATGACCGCAGCCCATAACTGCTCCTATCGCGATCAGAATTCTGCCATCTTGACGCCCGGCACAATCCTCTGCCACAAAGGACACCGGTCCAGGGGGTAACCAGAACTATGGTGACGCGAACGGTCAGTCGACGGATGACGGATCTCGCCCAATCGGAGATCAGGGCGATGACTCAGGCTTGCGCGAGTCTGAAGGGCCTCAATATGGCACAGGGTGTCTGTGACACCCCGGTTCCGTCGATCGTGCTCGAAGGCGCTGAAAAGGCGATCAGAGATGGGTATAACGTGTACACGCGCTTCGATGGATTGCCGGAGCTACGCGAGGCAATAGCCGAGAAGCTGGAGCACTATAACGGGATTCGAGCAGATCCCGAGACTGAAGTGACCGTCAGCGCCGGAGCGACCGGCGCTTTTCACTGTGCCTGTGCCGCACTGCTCAATCCCGGCGACGAAGTCATTCTTTTTGAGCCGTACTACCAATACCATATTAGTGCCCTTGTGGCTGTCGAAGCTGTTCC
>DATIGP010000083.1:0-8728 GCA_035454625.1 Nitrospira sp. | reverse complement strand
TGCGTGGCCGACTCCCCGCCTGATGATCCGACGAGGAATTGCTACCAGCGATAAGTCCTGATCATATCAGTTGTACCACCACCAGAAACTGAACTCCGTGTGAATCCCGTGTAGAGTCAGATCTCCAGCACCTCTTTTATAAAGAAATGGCGAAAGAGCACCTTCATCGCACGGTCGGTCGAAATCGTTGCTATTGCCCTTGGATTCATTTGCAGGATGTATGGGCTCGACCAACCGGCGTCCCGTTGGTTTCAGATCACTGAAATTGTTGGTGACGACATATCTAACCAGCCGGTTGCGAACTATCCAAATCCCCACTTTTAGCGGTCCAGCATTGTCACTCCATGGGAAACAGCCGCAGGCCGAATGGGCATTCATTCCACTGACGAAGAGCCGAAGTTGTCGCTTGGTCGAGCACGCCGACATGATAGATGTGCGGTAGCCCAACTGACCCAGGTGGCGAATGACATGCTCTCAAAGTTGTAAAAGAAGACATATCGAACTCCTACGATCGAGAAAGCGAAACAGTTTTACAATTCCTTCGGTGCAGTGAGGAATCATAATCTCAAGGCATTGATTTTTTTAACTATCTCTCTTCGCATACTCAGGAATCTGGCATGGCTAGTCCCCGATACTGACACAGCCAGGTATCCGTGCTGAGAGGGAGGCGCTGGAGATTCGGACAGTAGGGAAAGTGAGAGCCTGGCGTCACCCACCATGTCGAGGGGTGGTTCACGAAAGGAGCGAGGCCATGAAACGGACGAGACGGAATCACGGGGCGACCTTCAAGGCTCAGGTGGCGTTCGCTGCAATCAAATGCGAGAAGACGGTGGCCGAGTTGGCCGAGCGGTTTGGTGTCCCCCACTCACATCACGGATTGGAAGCAGCAACTGCTGGCTCGAGCCGCCGGCGTCGGTGGTGGCGCCACGCTCTCCACCGATGCTCTAGATCCGACCACCCTCCAAGCGAAGATCGGGCGCGCACGCTGGAGAATGATGTTTTAGAAGGCGCGCTCACCAAGGCGGGCTTGCTGCGTGCAACCAATGATCGATCGCACGCATCCATTGCCGATCCAGCGAGCGGGCCAGCTGCTGCAGCTGGCCCGGTTGACGGTCTACTACCGTCGAGTCCGGGCTCTGACCCAACACTGGCGCTCATGCGCCGGATTAATGCGTGGCACGTGCAGTAAACCTTTGACGGCGCCTGCACGCTGCGGGAGTGGTTACAGGAGGAGGGCCATGCTCATTGGGCGACGACAGGGATCACCATGATGAGGCGGATGGGCCTCACGGCGATCTATCGGAAGCTGAGGACCAGCAGCGGCATCCTGCCCCTCAAATATATCCACGCCTGAGGCGTCCGCCGACGCTCGCGCGACCGAATCACGTGGAGGCCATCGATATCATCGACATTCCGATGCGGCTCGAGGGGTGTGTCTCTCTGTGCGCTTCTCGATGGGACGAGTCGCCGGGCGTTGTCCCGGAGGCTGTCCAAGACGTTGACGAGCGACTGCTGCGTGGAGGCGGTGCAGGCAGCCATCACCCGGTACGGCCATCCGGAGATCCTCAGCACGGATCAAGGCTGTCCGTTCACCAGCCAGGCCTTCACCGGCCTCCTGCAGACTCACGGCCTTCAGGTCAGTATGGATGGGACGGGACGGTGGCGGGACAATGTCTTCGTCGAACAGTTGTGGCGGAATCGCAAAGACGAAGAGGTCGATCTGCATGTCTACGAGACCGTCCGCGACGCCCACAAGGGGTATGCCGCTACCTGACTTTCTATAATCAGCTCAGGCCGCATCGCGCAGTTGACGGACGCACGCCCGATCGCGTGTATGGGGAGCCCGTGCCTGCACGCCCACCGCCGTAAACACACACCGTCAGACACCACTTATGAACGAACAGATATTGTCAAAACAAGCAGAGCCACTATGGGCGCGCCCCGACACTCTCACCATAGGCAGGTGCGATGATAGCTTCTTGCGTTTCTCTCTACACCCGTATGACCTACTCGCACCGCCATTCTCCTTGTCAGTCGCGTCGCTCAACCTGATTCACACCAATCACCCCTCATAATCCAGGCAAGGGAGAAAGGTCTCCGCCAAGGTCCCCTCCTGTCCATAGCCCTTGATGTGCCAGATGACCCTCGGCCCTTACCAAAGTCCATATGAGAGGAAACGGGATGTATGGTTGTCCAATAGCATCGTGCTGGTTTACGGATGAGGCGAGTCAGTCTCCACTTTTTCGATGAGCGCGCATGAGGAAGTGGGGGAGTTGAGGCTTATCGGAGTGCTTGGCTGAACAACACATTTGCGAACTCCATGGATCCACCATTTATCGAACGGAGGAGCCGAAGACGCACGAATCGATCGGTACCGATCGCAACATGTGATACCGGGGCAGTAGCAATCTTATTGGCAAGGCCTTCAACATCACCAGGATGATGCTTGCACGCCTACTTGCGTTAGCATAAACGCGGATCACGACATTATGGGGTGAAAACTGGTTGTTCCAATGAACGCCTGGCTCAGATGATAATTCGCATCTTAGTATTCCCGCCTGCAGTCAGTCGGAATCGCTGCGTCGCCGCGTCACGCGACATAAACCATGCGCCCCAAATCATCAGCTGTCAAAAATGATCATCGGAATTCACCAGATTGGAATACTGATTATCCGAAGCCAGTTGCCTGTAATTCATAATGACCATACCAAGCTTGGTAACTGTACGTGACCATAAAGAGCCAAGCGAGTTGTTGGACATGTCCAACAAAATCCGTTTCTTCTTAAACCGCGACTAAACTTAACAACAATGGCAAAGGGTGATGAAACGGTCATGAGTGCTGAGGTGGGTACCCGTACAGCTTACCGCCATGCTCCCGGTTGAAACTGGGGCAACACCCCCATTGGTCGGACAAGAGCCGACAGGTAAATCCGAGTCTTTTAGGATTCTGGAACCTTGAGAATGATCTGTCGCCGAATACTAAGATGAAACGATGGATGTCGGCAGTGATCCCTCATCTTTGATTGCGCAATAAACCAGAGTCAACATCGCCTGACTCCAGAGATTCAATCCAGCCGACCGAGAAGAGCAGTACTTGATCATCCCGCCAACTGCTTCAATGAACATGGCGTGATCCACGGCGTCGCAGAGTTTTATAGAGAAACTGCAGTGCGGAACGTCAGTCGTAATATCGCATTGGTCGCGTTAATCAAAACCTGAAAATTCTGCTCGGCCTTGAAACAACTTCAGACTCTTTGGTGATCTCGTTACCATCATTTACCCCTATAACTAGATGCCACGAGCATAGTCTCGAAGAACGATGCTCAATTTAATACTGGGAGCGATAGCCTTATCCGTGATAGTACGACGCACCCCCATATCATCAGAATCTGACCAGCAGTGAGAAGCGATAGGTGATGGCGATGAATTTTGTTGGACATGTCCAACAGTGTGTCCCTGACTCTCGTTTACGTGCACGATCAGGAGTCAGTTGAATGACGTTGCGGTGTACGTTACAGGGGCTGTTCTGATCAAGATAGATAGAATGGTCCAAACGGTTGGTCAGTTTCTCACGGCAGAATCTGGTTGCATCGTGTGGTCAGTGAGCCAACGCGTTTCAATCTGGCATCCACAGGGAGAGCCAGCATGGTTTGTAACCGCTCTACCAGCGAGCTCACCACTGAACTGTGCGGACTAATCGTGACGGGTTCATAGCAGATTCCCAACCGCCGGCAGTTCCTCGAAGACAGGAGCGGATCGATGAAGCCGTCAGGATGTTCCGAGTAGCAGAGCGTCTATGCCATCCGGCAAGCCGATTCTGGCACCCCGATCTGGGATCTGTGCCGGCGGTACGGGATTGCGAAGCAAACATTCTACTCCTGGAGGAAAGACGTACGCCCATCTTGTCGTGAACGAACTTCGCTGGTTGCGCCAACTGGAGGAAGAAAGCAGCCGGTTGAATCGGTCGGTCCCCGGATCTCTCGCAGGATAAGCACATGCTGCCGGAGGCGCTCCGAAAAAATCCTCAGTCCCACGCCGCCGTAAACTGACCCAGTGGTTTCGTGGGAGGTTTCACGTGAATGTTTGCTGCCCATCACTTAGCCAAGTTTGGTCGCGCGTGGTGGTATCGGAAGAGTCAGGCGAAGAATCAGACCGTCCTGCGACTGCGCATTCGGGATCTGATGCATGCCCGTACTCGGTTCGGGTACATGCGAATATGGGTCCTCCCGCGGTAGGAAAGTTGGGCGGTCAACCGCAAACGGGTCCGCCGCTGGTATCGCCTGAATGGTCTCCAGTTGCGGATGCGAGTGCGGATGCGGAAAAACCTGGCACTGTATCGGGGGACCCGCTCCCGTGTCGGTCGGTCCACGGCAACGGTGGAGCATGGATTTCGCGCAGGATACCTCGCGTACAGTCGTCCGTATCAGATTCTTACTGTGGTCGATAACTGGAGTAGCTTAAGTCCTGTCCTAGAGGCCATGTTTCAGATGTCTGGCGAGATCGTGAGTTAGATCCTAGATCGAGCGTTCGTGACAGACCAGGACCGTGCTCCATCACGGTCGATCATGAGGGACGGAATTCCAATCGCGGACCTTGTAAGATTAGGCGCATCTGGTGTTCAGCTCGACTGCGTTCGACCAGGAAAACCCATCGATAATGCCCTCATTGAATCATGTAACGGACGGCAGCGGGATGGTGTTTGAATGGCCATCAGTTCGCCTCGCTGACCGAGGCCCAGACGATCATCGAAGCGTGGCGAGTGGACTATAGTACCCGTCGTCCACACAGCTCACTCGGACACCTGACTCCAAGTGAGTTCGTTTAGCAACGTCAGGCTCAACAGATCTTCGAAGTAGCCCTTAGCTCTTGTTAAGGGGGTTGTTCAGGAATGGACAAAGGTCAGAAACCAGAAATCCCCCCGGCTGTTCCTACCATCGAATCTGCATCCAGGACATATCCCAGCAGAATTGATCGCACGCTTCCAATGGGACGAGCATCAGCGGTTCGGACACCTCGGATGCCCATCAGCATGTGAGGCCCGACGAAGAGCCGCCGCAACAATCAGGTGAAGGTGAGGTCCAAGTCGTTCAAGGTGCAGCCGGAGTAGAATCGCATCGTTGAATACGGACTCTAACCCATCCAGAGCGAGGCGGACTTGATGCGGTTGAGTCAGTCTCGAAGGATGTTGTTGGACATGTCCAACAACATCCCTTGCTGACGCGAGGTAATAGTTAAGTTTTGATGGACTGGGCAGTGAACCGATGGGTGTGAATTTTCATCCCCCCTCCCATCTTGGATGGAAGGGGGGATGATTGGATCTATGCGAAAATGATCTGATCGATTTGACATTGCCGAGCAGGTACTTCCTCTTGCTTCCCATCTGAAAAATTGACGATCAGGTGATTAGGTTGTTGCGGAGCATGCTGCAGATCTACGGTTCCCGATCGATCCTGAAAGACGACGACCAACGACGGCATGGTTGCTGTTGAGCCGAGCATCTGGCCCTCATCCTTCCGCTCATCTTTCGGTGAGGATGCTTTTGAGCTTCGTGGACCTCTGAGTTTGGCTGATAGCGCCGACACCGTCGCGCGCGTAATTTCCTGAGTGGTGGTACACCACCGTTCGACATCCTTCGGAAATTCCTTATGCAGATTTCGCAAATCGTAGAGGGTCTTGGCTGAGATGCATTTTCCTGATGTGTAAATTTCCTCGATGCAAGCCGGTGGATCAATGAGCGCTAAATGATTCGTGACCATGGACCGATTTACGCCGAGGAGTTCGGCGATTTGAGCCTGCTTCTCCCCTTCATCCATTTTCTTCTTGATGAACATCGCCAGCTCCCGCGGCTTCAGATCTTCCCGCTGCAAGTTTTCGATGACTTGCTGATAGTCGGTATGGGATCGATCGACAAATGCGGGGATCGTCGTTTTCCCGACCGCCTTAGAAGCTCTGAGCCGGCGCGCGCCAAAGTTCAAAATCCATCGCTTCTGTTCGGTCGGGTGAGGACGGATCGATACGGGCGTTTTGACTCCATGTAGTCTGATGCTGTTTTCCAATTCCTCCATGTTCTCCGCATCGAATTCTTGGCGCGGCTGAGCCGGATCCTCATCAATGTCCTTGACAGGAATTTGAAGCGGGCGCCCTAAGACTTCGGCCGTCACGATCCGTTCTTTGGCAATCGGATCGGGCGTCGGAGCCGGTGCAGTACGATCAAGAGCCGTAAGATCTAACGTCGCTGTGATTGGTTTTTTCATTCTGTAACCCCCATCGTATGAGCAACTTTTTGAAAGATCGGTTTGAGATGCATCCACGCATCGCGTGAACTTGTTTTTTGCAATGTCCAAATCGGCGCTCCCATCGCCTGAGCTTCAGCCACGGCCGTTCGAGATGGAATGGCGGCCATGCGCCCATCATCCAGTCGAATAAACAATGACGCGAAGGCGGCACAGAGTTGTTCCATATTGGCGCGTTGGAAAGGAGTGGGTTCCACAAGGTTCGGGAGCAGACCAATGAATCGTAGATCTTTATTCAGCGTGCTTTGGATCTTTAAGACTTGCGCCCGCAGCGCGGCAATGCCGTCGACGGCCTCTTGATTCAATTGAATGGGAGACAGCACAAAATCACCCACCACGAGTGACGCGAGCACACGAATGTCAGGGTTGGGATTCGTGTCGATAATGGCCACATCGAACCGCTCGTCTATTTCGTTGAGAAACAATTTGAGATTCGTCGCGAATTGGTTGTGATCTTCTTCCCGTCTCTCCAGCTTCAGGAGATCGCCATGCGACGGGACCATCACGAAGCTTCCTTCCTCAATAGTCGTGATAGGATTGGTCAAGAGTTGATTCGCGGTGATCGCCGAGGTGGTGGCCAGTTTGGACATGATGATGTTTTTTGATGTGTTCCCCTGATGGTCTAGATCAATAACCAAGACGCGTTTTTTGAGATGTTCGACCAGGAAGTATCCAAGCTGGCAAGCAATCGCCGTTTTCCCCACGCCGCCCTTCTGATTGGCTAAGACCAACGTTTTCATCAAGATCTCTCCTTCTTCACGGGCCAGTAATGCGCTACTCTCGTAGCGAATGCGTCGCCTGCTCTGCCTTCTCTGAACACTTCATGGAAGCTATTTGTCGGATGCTAAATCTGCACGAGCATGAGGTCGAGTGCATCATCGACTCTGGTTTGGAAGATTTTGCACCCACACGTTTCTGCGGGAGCAGTATCCTAGGTAAGAAGAATTGTCAATCCTCTTCGTTGTACGAGATGCTCCATACTTTCTGTTCACTCCCTTTACCCGTTATGAAGGTTAGGTCGATACCTTTACTGACAGTCGTCAATTGGATATTTGAGCACCGAAGATCACGACACTGAATAACTGACGGGTTCGGCAAACCAGTTGTCCAGCGGCAGCATGTGTGTATGATCTGCAGGAATTTCCGCGACCAGTTAAAATGGTTAAAGAGCTCGCCGTTGTATGTCACGACATAGCAGCGGTTCTGGTAGCTCGTTGACCGATGCCCGCTTTCGGTCAATCATGATGGCAATGTGCGGTTCTTAGTAAATGGGCCATGAGTCCGAAGTCGACGTAGACCTGACATGGTTAAGTAACATATTGATACATCTGAAAAATTAGTTCTCCGAGCAATCACGGGCGAGCTGGCTCATCAACGGCGGTCGGCTTGCTACCACCTCCCGCCTGGCTATTGGCGGACTACTGTGGCCATGCAATAAAACCGTTGTTTCGAGAGGAGTCAGAGACTGAGAGTTCGCCAAAGTTTGAGGGCAGACAATCGGGACAGGTGAGATCGGAAGAATGGCAAACGATTGGACTGTAACGATGGTTCACTCCGGATAGAGAACTTTCCTTTTCTACTGTCGAGATTCTCTCCCCGTCCTGCGTGTTGGTCTGACTAAAAACTGGAGTAATGTCCCATCCGTCGTTTTAGTCATCACACAATGAGACCCAGACTGTGGGCGATGGCGAACCTTCAGTTCCTTGTATGCGACGATTCCGATCGCCACAGCCACCACACCACCAAGTAGCCACCATGCGATCATGTATCCTCCCAGAGGTTTAAGGTCCGATGTATATCCACTCGCACAGACGACGGAACTCAGCAAGGTGTCTTCAACCGTCTTTCTCTTTTACCATAGTCGTATGAGTTTGCATAATTTCTAATCCGACGCTGCTCGTAGGTTAGTACAGATGGCGATTCTGTAGGCGATCGCCATTCGGTCGCTTCCTCGACTATTAGCTTCTTTATCGCCTCACTGGTGACCTGGAATTTATAGAATACCCTTCATGTTCCCGATTTATCCCGGTACAATAGTAGTTGATTGTCATTGGCTGGTATGACTCCTGTCCCCTTCTACATCCTCTGCGGTTCTCTTGGCGCCGGGAAAACGACGCTGCTGATGCGGCTGCTCGAACATTGGAAAGCACAAGGCCGCCGAACCGGCGTATTGATGAATGAAGCCGGATCCGTGAGTATCGATGGCCCACGCGCCGGAACGCTGGCCGAACAAGTCATGAACCTCGCAGGGGGCTGCGTCTGTTGCGACACGAAGGAAGACCTGTCCTGGGGCATCGCGCAGCTGGTACGTGATCATGAATCGGACGTGCTGATTTTGGAATGCTCAGGGCTTGCCGACCCGGCCGAAGTGGTCGATGCAGTGACCGATGCCTATACGGCGCGGTTGGCTCGTCTCGAACGAGTTATCGCGCTTC
>DATIGP010000082.1:0-8158 GCA_035454625.1 Nitrospira sp. | reverse complement strand
GAGAAGGAAATAGAGGTGAGGAAGAGTAGCATTGGACAGGAAAGGGCTGCAACTGCAGAACAACAGGAGTTTGGCTCTGTCGATCCAGTCCAAAAAGTGGGTGCGCATCAAGGAGGGTCAGCAAGCGATCGAATCCGTTCGGCGAGCGGAGTCCAATCCTAGAATCTACTTTGGCTGAAGCCGGACCCCCCTACAGGCGGGCTATCGCGAATGTGGCTGCGCTGTTTGGCGGCCGCCACGATTTGCTTGGATTCCGTTTCGTCAAGACCTGCTCCAAACCGGTAGGTTCTCGCCCCATACTCGAACGCGATGACGCCGCCGCCGACCCCCCAGAGCTGCAAGCTGTTGGAAAAATCCACCGGACTGAATCCGACTGATGCAACGCGCAAATCTCGCATCTGCCGGAGGTCATACTCCTTGTCGAAACCGAAGCCTGCGATATCACGCCGAGTGGTGAACGTCTGTCCACGCACGGTGACAATTTCTTTGCCCAGCACCTGCCACAACCATGCGTAGATAGCCAACACCCCGCTCACGGTCCAGACCCCGAACCACGTCAGCATGAAGAATTCGCCCTCCGGCGGGGCATCGCCATTCAGTAATTGAATGGCGATCATGACTTCAGCCACTGCCCAACCGCAGATCCAAAACGCCAGGAAGAGAATCACCATCCAACTACGTCGGCAGGGCATGACGATACGCAGGCCTTCCGGAGTATCAGCGATGGTGACCCGGGCGTCAGCTGGTAGGACCTTTGCCATTGGCTCCCACTGTGATGCGGTCGGCTGTTACAGCAATCACCGGCTGATCAACAATAGAGCAGTCGGAGGTTTCCTGTCGAGCGGCTTCCGAACGGATTCGAGGCGCACAAACTCGACAGTGAGCCGACCGGATAACCATGCCGCAGCGTGGCGGCTCGGTCGCGATAGTGGCTGTTTCAAAGCGGGCGCGATCGTGGGCTCAGTGAGCCGGAATGTTCGGTCCGATCTTTTCGAGGATGACTTGCTTGACCTGCTTTGCAAATCGCTTGGAGACCTCCAGGTTGCGCAAGGCATGGCCGGACTCTGAGACAGTGTACGTCGCCGGCGGAACTTGTGTAGTAATCGTCGCCTCAAAGATGACCGCCAGCACTTTGCTCGGTTTTCCGGTCTTCCGGTCCACCCCATACGCTTCCTTCAACGAGACTTTCGGCAACACTTCGACATCAGCGCTCGGTGCTCCATGAGGCTTCAACAGACCGGAACGGCTCGAGGTCTGTTCGATGAGCTTGATGACGGGATCCGTCTCTAATTCACTCCGGATCTGTTCCGCCACCGCCCCTTTTGCCCGCTCCGCCTTCTCCATCTGCGCATCCAGCACCGGTTGGGCGAGGCTGACATAAATAGGATCCGAGGACTGCCGCTTCGATGTCCGGCTGGGCAGGTCTCGTTGATCGGGCTGTCTCGGGCCGAGCTGTTCCGCCGCCTCTTGAGCCGCGGCCTGCCGCTTGGCCATCGGATCGTCGGCAACGTGGATAGTGGTTTTCCCGCTCTGATCCGTTTCATACACGAGCCTCTTCGCGCCCTGCTCATCAACGCGATAGACTTTCTTCTCTCCGTTCACATCGATCGTATCGTAGCCGGTGGAACAGGCCGCAATCGTGAAACATGCGGCCGCAAGACCGGCAGGGACGATCCTCTGTATGGAGACACGGGCTTTGACGGTCATACGATGTGCTCCTTTTCCCTTCTCTCTGCTGGGTGAAACCTGAAGGCTTAAAGACGATGAAGTAAGTGTAGCAGCACCGGTACTGACGTCTAGAAAATCGGCTCGCATAACCAAGGCTCAAGAAAAATCCGGACCTGCCGATTCTAATGATGAGCGCCAAGGCGGTTTGGAGGAAGTCTTTGACAGTTTTCCGATCGCCGCGTAGCCTGATTCAGATGTGCATGCCTTCTTGCTGAGCGGAATGTTGATTGACCCACCTTACTATCTGATCCCATGACGAGAAAACGTGTGGTCATCATCGGCGGCGGGTTCGGTGGCATGACGACGGCGCGCTACCTGCGCGATGCCGAGGTCATCCTGATCGACCGCACGAATCACCATGTCTTCCAACCCTTGCTCTACCAAGTGGCCACCGCCGCATTGTCGCCCAGCGATATTGCTTGGCCGTTACGCACGCTCTTTCGCGCACAACCCAACGTCCGAGTCGTCATGGATGACGTCATCTCCATCGATCGGACAGCGCGGGTGGTTCGGCTTCGGGACAGCGCCCCCATCTCATTTGATACCTTGGTCGTCGCTCCCGGCTCGCGCCATGCGTACTTCGGGCACGATGAGTGGGAGCCGCTGGCCCCCGGACTCAAAACCATGGCTGATGCCGTTCATCTGCGCGAACGGATGCTGCTCGCCTTTGAAGAGGCGGAACGGCAACGGGCCGAGACAGGCACGCAGAATCGCCTCACCTTCGTGATCGTCGGAGGAGGGCCGACGGGAGTCGAATTGGCGGGTTCGATCATCGAGATCGGCAAGAAGGCCATGGGGCCGGATTATCCTCACTTACGTCTTGACGACCTCTCCATCATCCTCGTGGAGGCAGGCCCTCGCGTGCTTCCGGGTTTCGATGCCAAGCTGTCGGCAAAAGCGCTGACCGCCCTGAAAAGCATGGGAGTCATCGTTATGTTGAACAATCCCGTAAGGGCCGTCCGCCAAGACGGAGTACTGGTCGGGAGCGAGTGGGTGCCGTCGGCCAATGTGATTTGGGCCGCGGGCAACAAAGCCTCGCCCCTTCTCAACACGCTCGGTGTGCCCCAAGACTCATGCGGTCGAGTCAAAGTGGGAACCGATCTGACGATCCCGGATGAGCCCTGGATCTTCGTCATCGGGGACGCCGCCCACTGTCTTGGCCGCGACGGCAAGCCGTTACCGGGAATCGCTCCGGTCGCCATGCGAGAGGGCCGGTATGTCGCCACGTTGATCAATGAAGAAATTCAGCCCGAACAACGTTCACCCTTTGCCTACACAGACCGAGGCATGTTGGCGACGATCGGGCGCGCCCAAGCTGTCGCCCAATTCGGTCCGATCCACGCATCCGGGCCTTTGGCCTGGGCGCTCTGGTGCATCGTTCACATTTTCTTTCTCATCGGTCTCAGAAACCGAATACGGGTGATGTCGGAGTGGACGTGGTACTATCTCACCTTCAAACCGGGGGCGCGATTGCTATTCGAACAACCTCACGACCCGCGCCCCATGTCGTCCAAAGACCCGGTCCATGAAACAGCCGTCGAGGATCGCCCACCGTCACGTCGCGCGGCGTAACTCAGATATCAAGACGGCCACGTCGCGCCTCCGTTTCCGATATTCGTGAGAAGCGTTGCTCCCCTATCTTCCCAGTCGCGTCGGCCCTCATCCGGCCATACAGTAAGGTTGTGACTCTCCTTGGGCTTCCGTATCATGGGCAGACAGGATAGGGCCTGGCATGGCGGGACACCGCGTTGCACGGCAAGCCCACGGAACGATATTTTGGCAACGCTCGGTAGAATGGCCGACAAACGTGTCGTCATTGTTGGTGCGGGATTCGGAGGTTTGACGGTCGCGCGGGCCCTCCGGCAGGCCCATGTCACCCTCATCGACCGCACGAATCACCACGTCTTCCAACCTCTGCTCTACCAGGTCGCGACCGCCGCGTTGTCGCCCGGTGACATTGCATGGCCCCTGCGCACCCTCTTTCGTTCGCAGCGCAACGTCCACGTCATGATGGATGATGCCGTCTCGATCGATCGGGCGGCTCGAATGGTCAGTTTGCGGAATAGTCCACCGATTGCTTTCGATATCCTGATTCTCGCGCCTGGCTCGCGCCATGCCTATTTCGGACATGACGAGTGGGAAGCCTGGGCACCCGGACTTAAGACGATGACCGATGCCGTTCAGCTTCGAGAGAAGATGTTGTTCGCATTTGAGGATGCGGAGCGACGGAGAACCTCAACCGGCACCCGGACAAGGCTGACGTTTGTCATCGTAGGGGGAGGCCCGACCGGCGTTGAATTAGCCGGTGCACTGGCCGAGCTCGGGAGAAAAGCCATGGGACCCGACTTTCCCAACTTACGCCAGGAGGACCTTGAAATCATGCTCGTAGAAGCCGGTCCACGCATTCTACCCGGGTTCGATGCCGAGCTTTCAGCAAAAGCCGCTGAGGCGCTGACGCGTATGGGCGTGATGATCAAACTGAACAGCCCTGTGAACGCCGTCCATGCCGAGGGCGTGAAGGTCGGACAGGAATGGATTCCTTCACCGAACGTCGTTTGGGCGGCGGGGAATCGAGCATCTCCCCTCCTCACTACACTTTCGGCTCCCCAAGATTCTTCTGGCCGGATCAAGGTCCGACCGGATCTGACGATCCCGGATGAGCCTTGGATCTTCGTCATCGGTGATGCGGCCCATTGCCTGGGGCACGATGAGAAGCCGTTGCCGGGGGTGGCGCCCGTGGCAATGCAACAGGGACGATACGTTGCCGACCTCATCAATCGGGAGGTCCCTCCGGATCAACGGCCGCCATTCGCCTATGCGGACCGTGGCATGCTCGCCACGATCGGCCGCGCGCAAGCCGTGGCTCAGTTCGGGCAGATCCGCGCATCGGGACTGTTTGCCTGGCTGCTCTGGTGCGCCGTCCATATTTTCTTTTTGATCAGCTTCCGGAACCGATTCCGAGTCATGTCGGAATGGGTCTGGTACTACCTTACGTTCAAGCCGGGAGTGAGATTGATTTTTGAGCGGCTTGCCCCCACCCGCCCCGCGCCGTCAACCAATCATGCGCCTAAGTGAGTCGTACAAGACTCCACATATCAGGCTCAACCCTATGATTTGATAGTTCACGCACCTCGCCATTACATGCTCCCGCCTTCTTTAACAAGTAATGTACTGCTTAAGATATATCTCACAACACATTATCATCTCTCTAATTTGTGTGGCTTTAATTGTATCGACGATGAAAGTTTCATGGGTGATCCCTCTTTAGGCAGGTTCTTCCACCTACCAGAATAGTAGCGCCCTCGCTCCCACCGCTGTATTACCGTTCCTGAGCATTCTAAAGCGAAGACTTTCACAAGAGGAGAGAGCATGCCTTCAGGACTTCTATCCAAGATCGGGATCGATTGTATCCTTTCAAAAGGAGACGAGGGCTTAAGGGGTGACGGCTGCGTGTATGAACTTTCGTCCTCCCAGCCGGCCATTGTAAACCCGGAAAAACTGCGCCCCGGCGATTACGTCAAAGTCCGCCTGTGGTTCCCCGATGAACACGCGTATAGCATGATCGAATTAGCGGAGGTCCAGTGGGTCAAGAATCAGTGGATCAAGATCGAACTTCTTCTTGTCTCACCCGACGACCAAGCGCGCCTCAAAAAGTTCGCCGCTGCGGAAAACTACCTCCCGACGTCACCCAGGATAGGCGAACACATCATGATTCGCGCATGACGACGACCGTACAGTTCGGCAGCCATCGGACTGGGGAAATTACCACCTTGTCATCGAAAAATTCGTTTGGTGGAATAACAGGTGGGTGAAGGTTGCTGCTTATGGATGCCCACCCGTGGGCGGCAAGAGATTTCTTCTCCCTCCTGAAGGAGTCTGCCTTCACCCATAATCTCTCCCCTCCTGGCGGCAGCAGGGTGCACCCTGCGTCGCGCGAACCTGGTGTATCTCCACATGAGGCATGAATCGACAGCGCTCACGCGCCTTTGTGTCGGCACGACCATACATTCATGGTATTTCCGTTACAGCTCACGTGCCTTATTCTTACGTGAACCCGATCACAACATCGCGAAGCATGGGAGCGAATCATGGAAAAACAACTGAACCGGCTCGGACCTATCCGACAAGATCTTTATGGGAAAGCCTGCCCGTTCTGTGGGGGAAAGACCTACCAACTCGTCCTTCGATCTTCCGGTGAAGACTCCAGCCTCTTCGTTCGCTGCCGCCAGTGCGGCCATCCGCGCACCCTCGATGCGGACTTCAAAAGCATCCTGTGGATCTGACGCCCGCAGTGTAAGGCGTGGTCAACGCGCACGGAGGTGACCGTATGCCGCTTCGTCAACCGACCCATGAGAGCGAACGCCCGGGACTGGACCAGGAGGTGCTCGGCATGCTGGCCCTCAGTGGTGTCGTGCGGCCCAGCCATATTGGGCTGCGCTATGCGACCCCGCTCCTCGCTAGCGAAGAGGAATCCGGCGCATTCCTGGATAAACCAACGGCCGGTCGGTCATCGAACTTGTTACAACGACTCTTCGAGCTGACAAGCCGGCTCACGAGGAAACATCGATTGCTCAGCCTCCGTTCTTCACCGTAGCACCAACTTCAAATGTTTGGGAAGCAAGTGATTGGACTATTCCTCTGGCTAAGGAGACTTCATGACTGACGGCGGCGCCACGACACCCGTTCTCAGCATCGCAATTCTGAGCAGTCAGTGTCTCGTATGGCTAGGTTTGCAAAAGATTCTCGAAAGTAACCCTTCCATTCCAATGGTCGTGCATCCCCACACCGGACGGACAGCCGACTTGCTGCACGCCGAAGGCCGCCCCGACGTGTTCATCCTGGATCTGGAGACCGAGCGAGATGCGCTCGGAACAATCACACAGATTCAGGAGTCGGCTCCCACCAGCAAGATTGTGTTGTTGTGCGGGCTGGAGGAGAAGGACCGCGCACGCGAGGCGTTTGCCGCCGGCGTCGACGGCGTGATCTTGAAGGTGCAACCACCCACCGTCGTGCTGGCCGTGCTGGAGGCGCTCTATGCCCCCGCCAAACTTCAGACTGGTGTGGAGCGGGATGGGCCTGGGAGCCTCGGGGTTCCTTTCACGAAGAAGGGGGGTGCCGACCCGCAATCGCTCGCCTGGCCTGAGGACTTGACCGAGCGGGAACGGGAGATTATCCGCTTGGTGAAGCAGGGCCTCTCGAACAAAGACATCGCGTACAAATTATCGATCAGCGACAGTACGGTCCGGCATCACATGACGAGCATTTTCGACAAAGTCGGCGTCCCCAATCGGCAGAAACTCCTGCTCCATGCGCATCATGTCCGCTCCACTCCTGTTTAAACAGCCTTTACCCACAAACCTCATGCCTCCACTTCCATCATCGCGCGATACCATGAACGTTCCGCGCTGAGCGCTCATTGCATTGATTGCAGGCTCGACAGGAACTCGTATCACGTCGTGAACCTGGAAGAAACGATGTGCGCTTAAAATGTGTGGAAGTCGGATGTGCGACTTGATAAGATGCGCGAACGTGAGTGACTGATCTCGCGAATATGGCAATCATCCAGCGCTGAAAGATAACTCCCTTTCTTGTGCCGAGGTAGCTCAGTTGGCAGAGCACAGCCCTGAAAAGGCTGGTGTCGACAGTTCGATTCTGTCCCTCGGCACCACTTCTTACACTTATACTTCTCTTATACTCATACTTCCGTGTTGATCTCGGTAGACAGGTGGAACTGAAGCGGCAAGATAGCGCTACACAGCTACTTTGTTTTCCTCGTTCTCGCCGTAAACCCGGCGCCCCTGCCGAGGGCTTCCTGACGGCCCTAGTACTGTCTAAACAGACCAAGCCATAAAATGTACTTCTGTGCCGACTCAACTGCGGTAAGCTGCAGCATTCCAATGTTGGAACAAGTCTTCCCATTTCATACCGACCCCGACTCCAATATCTACACTAGGGCATTCCCCAGCTTCTGCCTGAAAAGTTCAGTTCTACTATATGGCCGTTTCGCTACATGGCCGCTGTTCACCTAAGGGGGCTCTCGCATGGAAGAAGCCACCGATCTGTTTTCAACAACCACACCGGTACCGGACGAAGATACCGCGACCGAGGGCTTGCACTCGGCCGCTCCATACTTTTCTGCACGAGATACTACGGAGAGAAATCAGGCGGACGATAGCCTTCGAGAAAATGAACGACGATTCCGCGAGATGATCGACGCCCTCCCGACGCCCATCTATACGACGGATGCTCAAGGCCGGCTCACGCATTTCAATCCGGCCGCTGTGAAGTTCGCCGGGTATGTCCCTCAGTTAGGTTCAGATGAATGGTGTGTCAGTTGGAAGATGTACCGTCCTGATGGAACGTTGTTACCTCATGACGAATGCCCGATGGCTATCGCCCTGAAAGAAGGACGCGTGATACGGGATGCCGA
>DATIGP010000081.1:0-14534 GCA_035454625.1 Nitrospira sp. | reverse complement strand
TTTCCCATTGACTTGAAAGCAGCCCCACTCCTGCGTGCATGGTTGCGCGGGTTGCGAAAAGCTGGCGTTCAATTTTTTGTTCGACATCGATGGTGCGGTTGGGATGAGCAGGGCGGGCTTCGATTCATGAATGCAGACGGTCCAGCGACTGTGCAGGCAGATTCGGTCGTCTTAGCGTTAGGCGGAGGGAGTTGGCCTCATTTTGGATCCGACGCCGCATGGGTACCGATCTTGACCGAACGACATGTTCCCATTGCACCACTAAAGCCGGCCAATTGTGGATTTGACGTACAGTGGAGCGATCACTTTCGGACGAAGTTCGCCGGCCAACCCGTGAAGACGGTTCGGATCACGGTACACACCATCGACGACGCCGTGATTCAACGAATGGGGGAGTTCGTCATTACAGCGAATGGCGTGGAAGGCGGAATTATCTATATGGTCTCCGCCTCTATTCGTGATGTAATTTCCGCAAAAGGAACGGCAACCGTATGGCTCGATCTCGTTCCTGATCGAACCCTGCAGCGTCTCACAGCTGATCTCTTGGAACCCCGGGGAAAACGTACGATTGCCACGCTTCTCAAGCGACGAGCCGGTATCGCGGGAGTGAAAGCGGGTCTCCTATACGAAGCGGTGCCTAAACACGTGTGGTCGGAACCGGCTCGCCTGGCCGCAGCCCTCAAATGCTTGCCGCTGACCTTTGTGAGTCCTCGTCCGCTGGAAGAATCAATCAGTACGGCCGGCGGCGTCTCGTTTCAGGCGCTGGATGCCGGACTGATGCTTCGCGCCATCCCCGGATTGTTTTGCGCTGGAGAAATGCTGGACTGGGAAGCGCCGACCGGAGGATATCTCATTACGGCTTGTCTGGCGACCGGACGTCTCGCCGGACGGGCAGCCGCCGAGTGGGCTCAACGACATCCCGCACGGCTCCTCTAAGCGATCCTTCGGAGTCGGTCCGGACTCCGGCTTCGTACTACCCGAATAACCAATTCCAGATTTTGATGAACCAGCCGGTGATCATTCCGATCCATGAGTCGTCTGCCGATGGAGAGTCAACATTCACGGACGGTGAAGGTGCGGCCGGCTTTGCAGAAGGAAGACTCGGAGGAGTCGGAGTGGGTTGCGTGATTTGTGCTGAGGCCTCAGTTGCACTGGCCGGTACCGGAGGAGGCGCCTCTATGACGGCGGATTGAGTCGTGGACGGACTGTCTGAGATCAAAGCTGTCGGCATCGACGATTGGACCTGTTCTATCTCCTCCCTGTACTGAGCCACCTTCGATCTCAAGGCGGCGCTTTCTTGCCGAATATCCACGATCCTGCGGGCAAGATGCCAACTCTGATTCATTAACGTTGCCACCTGAGTTTTAAGGGAGGCGATGGAGTCCTCCGCCCGCTGTCTCATGATCGGCCACTGTTCTTCTTCCCGCTGAATGGCGGCCCGCAGTTCGGACGTGACGGCATCTTCACGTCTGTTGGAGGCCTGCCATTCGATGATTTCCCGGTCCAGCTCCCTGACATCCTCTCGTACCGATTCTAGAGCTCGGGTCTGTTCCAACGTCTCCGCCGTGATTTTCTCGTAGGTCCGTCGACTGACGCAGCCGGACTCCAAGAACAAGACCGCGGCGAGCATGCAGAGCATCAGCTGTTGAGCGACCAGAGACAGGATACCGGTAGGACGTGTCATAGATATTGCCTCATGGTTAGCCAACCAGAAACCCTGTTGCCAGAGTTTGCCGTCGGTCCGGTGAGTGGCTGTGCGTAAGATGTACACAGATGACGGATGTCAGTCAACCCTCTTCGTCCGTCCGGGCAGGAGAGCTTGGATAACCGGGCAAAGTTGCGTAGTATGAGACGCCATGCTCTCCGATACGACTCTGTCCATTCGACTCCCACTAGAGTGCGAAACCGCATTGTTGGAGCGGTTTCTTAAAGCTGAAGCCATGGCGCTGTGGACGGTACGATCGGCGCGCTTACAAGACGTTCCTCCGAACGTCTATTGCTTTCTCCGAAAACACGAGGAAGATGAACAGGAGCATTTGGCCCGGTTTGAAACCATGATCGACCGACGACCTCGCGAACGGGAACGTCTTCCGTCGGTGCCAAGACAATGGCCCGCCCTGGCCGTGCAGCTCTATGGGTATGAGTCGATGGGACTGGAATTCGCGACGTTGCTCGTTACGTTACGGCCGGACATGGCCTCGATCCGGGAAGATGAACTCGTCCATGTGGAATTCTTTGAACAAGAGATCCACCGCATCCTCCGAGGCGAATCTGCTGGTGCTGAACAGGCCCGGGTTTCCGCGGTTGCGTGGTGGCGGAAATTACCACGAACGGTCGATCGCTATCTCGAAGCAGCGGTGCTCGATCCCTATCGGCGGGAACTGGCGGAGCGTATTCTGGCTGCCATTCAACGACGATTCACCACTACGGGACTCTTGAAGGATCGATGAAGTGAATCAGGCTTGAACGGGGAGAAGACCGGTGACGGCGCCCATTTTGCGGTATTTCTGATCACGTCGGGCAAGAAGTTGCTCTGCGGGTAGATCGAGTAAGTCGAACAGCTGGTTCGTCAACGCCTTTCCGACCCGTTCGCACACAGCCCGCGGCTCGCGATGAGCCCCGCCCAGCGGTTCGGAAACAATCGTATCGATCACGCCCAGTTCAAGCAGGTCGTTCGCCGTCATTTTCAATGCAGAAGCGGCATCGGGAACCTTTTCCGGACTGTCCCAAAGAATCGCGGCACAGCCTTCGGGGGAAATGACCGAATAAATCGAATGTTCCAGCATCAGAACGCGGTCGGCGACCCCGAGCGCTAAGGCGCCTCCGCTGCCTCCTTCACCGATGACGACGGAAATGATCGGGACCGTCAATCGAGACATGACGAACAAATTGCGGGCGATGGCTTCCGCTTGCCCGCGCTCTTCGGCCCCGATGCCGGGATAAGCACCGGGCGTATCAATAAAGGTGAGGATGGGACGGTTGAACTTTTCCGCCATCCTCATGAGGCGGAGCGCCTTTCGATACCCTTCCGGGTTGGGCATGCCGAAGTTCCGTTGCATGCGTTCTTTGAGGGTTCTGCCTTTCTGATGACCAATGATCATTACAGGGCGGTCGTTGAATCGGGCAAATCCCCCCACGATGGCCCGATCGTCTCCGAACACTCGGTCGCCGTGAAGCTCAAGAAAGTCTCGGGTCAGTTCATTGATGTAGTCCAACGTGCTTGGGCGTTGCGGATGGCGGGCCAGTTGCGTTCGTTGCCAGGGGGTCAGATTCTTGTAGAGCTCGTGCTCGGTTTGAGCCAGCTTCGCACGAAGCTTCCGAATGTCGTTTTGAACCGATGATTTCCCGTTGGTTGCCGTCGCAGAAAGTTTTTCGATCTTCTCTTCGATCTCTCTGATCGGCTTTTCAAACTCGAGGTAATCGCGCATCGTGTTGTTCAATTCCGTATAAGGGTCAGTCAAACACCCGACGTGAGTCCCTAAGATAGCAAAGAAAGGCTCCCTTTGCCTAGCACTTCCTCAACATCCGAAACAAAATGGTCGCTGGGACAGACGGTCAGGTTAGGAAGGGGGTTGGTTTCGGCTTCCAAGGTGGCCTCGGTCCGAAACAGCATGGAGATCGGGGTGGTGCCCGGATGCCGCCGGAAGATCTCCAACAATCGAGGTAATTGCTCTCGAACCTCCGGACGATCCGTGAGGCGGATACGGATATGTTTGATCGACTGGGCCTGAACGTCAGCCAATGGTTCGATCTTGCTTCCCCGAATCTTGGTGCCCTTGTCCCCCCGGTCGATCGTACCGGTGATCCGAACGATGCGCTCCGGAGCAATCACGTCACCGGCAGTCCTGAACAAATCGGGAAACACGATGACTTCCGCGGTCCCTTGCAGGTCTTCCACCGTGAGATAGGCCATTCGGTCTCCCTTTTTTGTCAACATCGATTTGACCGCCGCAATGATCCCGCAAATCTTGATCTCGCAGCCGTCGACACAGTCTTTCAACCCCGCTGTCGTGGCGGTCGACAAGGCACCCAGCGTCGCTTCGTAGCGGGTCAGCGGATGGGCGGAAATATAGAACCCCGTCAGTTCTCGTTCATACTTCAATCGTTCCGTTTGGTCCCATTCCGCCATCGAAGGCAGCGGCGGAGTCGGCAAACCCGAGGAGGCGGTGTGCCCGTTGAGCTCCTCTCCGAATATGCTGGTTTGCCCAAGCTCACGCTCTCGCTGAGCGGCCGCGCCCTCTTCCACGGCTCGGTCGAGCACCGCCATGAGTTGGGCGCGCTTCGCGCCGGTGGAATCGAACGCGCCCGCTTTAATCAGACCTTCCAACATCCGTTTATTAACCTTGTGAAGATCGACTCTTCGGCAAAAGTCAAAGAACGATCTGAAGGGGCCGCCTTGATTCCTCACCTCCAAGACGGACTCCACGGCGCCCTCACCGACGTTCTTGATCGCCGCTAGACCGAATCGGATCGCCCCGCTGGCGACGGCAAAGTTGGTTCGACTGGCGTTCACGTCAGGCCCCAACACTTTGATGCCCAGATCCCGACATTCGGTGAAGTATCCAACCAGTTTGTCTTGATTGCCCATATCGGTCGTCATCAGGGCCGCCATGAATTCCGTCGGGTAGTGGGCTTTCAAGTACGCCGTCTGGTAGCAGACCACGGCATAGGCGGCGGCATGCGACTTATTGAAGCCGTATCCGGCGAACTTTTGAATCAGTTCGTAAAGTTTTTCCGCTTTCTTCTCGGGGATGTTCTTGTGTCTCGCACCGTCGAGGAACTTGGCCCGCAATTTTTCCATTTCTTCCGGCTTCTTTTTGCCCATCGCGCGCCGAAGAATATCGGCCTGGCCCAGCGAGAACCCGGCCATCTTGTTCGCGATGGCCATCACTTGTTCCTGATAGACGATCACCCCATAGGTATCCTTGAGAATCGGCTCCAGTTCAGGAACCTCATAGGTAATCGGAACCTTGCCCTGCTTTCGCTTGATAAAATCAGGAATGAGATCCATCGGTCCAGGACGGTACAGCGCGATAATGGCGATGATGTCCTCGAACCGGTCGGGCTTCAAACCCGTGAGCAGGTCCCGCATGCCGGAGCTCTCCAACTGGAACAGCCCCGTGGTTTTTCCGGAGCTGAGGAGGGCAAAGGTCACCGGATCATCAAAGGGCACCTGATCGATCGCGAGCGGCGGCGCCTCGGGATGTGTTTCGTTGATCAGGGTCTCCGCCCGCCGAATCATCGTGAGGGTCTTAAGCCCGAGGAAGTCGAACTTGACCAAGCCGATTTTTTCGACGTCTCCCATCGAGTACTGAGTCACGATTTCGTCGTTGGCGCCTTTGTAGAGCGGCACATGATCGGTGAGCGGTCCCTCGGAAATCACGACACCCGCTGCATGAGTCGAAGCATGACGGGCCAGTCCCTCCAGGGATTGCGCATTGGCCATGAGCTCTTTGACTTTAGGATCCGTCTCCACCAGCTCCCGCAAGCGAGGCTCCGTCTCTAGAGCCTGCTCCAATGTGATGTTCAACTGATTGGGCACCAGCTTCGCCACCTTATCCGCATCGGCGTAGGACATTTCCAACACCCGCCCCACATCGCGGATCGCAGCCTTAGCCCCCAGCGTACCAAACGTAATAATTTGAGCGACGTGATCGGTGCCATACTTCTCCACCACGTAATTGATCACTTCTCCACGGCGATCCATGCAGAAATCCATATCAATATCGGGTAGGGAGACGCGTTCGGGGTTCAAGAACCGCTCGAATAAAAGTGTGTAAACAAGCGGATCAAGATCCGTAATGCGAAGCGCGTAGGCGACAAGACTGCCGGCGGCAGAGCCTCGACCCGGTCCTACTGGAATGCCTCGTGACCGGGCAAAACGAATGATGTCCCACACGATGAGAAAGTAGCCGGCAAATCCCATCGAGCAGATCACCATCAGTTCTTCCCGGAGGCGCTGATCGTAGACGGCAGAGGCGACCCGGCTGGGCCGTTCCTTCAACCGCTCCTTCAATCCGGCCAGGGCGAGATGTTCCAAATAGGACTCACGGTCTTTGAACTCGTCCGGGACGCGATATTGGGGAAGATAAGTTTTATTCAGCGGGAGATCGAGATCGCAGTACTCGGCGATGCGGCAAGTGTTCGCCACGGCACCGGGAAATTCCGCGAACGCCGGCGCGATTTCCTCCGTTGACTTCACGTACAATTGATCCGTGTCGAACTTCATCCGGTTGGGATCGCTGACCGTTTTTCCCGTCTGCAGACATAACATCAGTTCATGCGGGCGCGCGTCTTCCTTTTTTAGGTAGTGACAATCATTCGTGCCTACCAGCGGAATCCCGAGCTTCTTGTGAATTTCAACCAAGCCCGCATTGGCCACCCGCTGATGATCGAGGCCGTTCGCCTGCACCTCCAGGTAGAAATGATCCTTTCCAAAGATCTCGTGGAATTCGCCGGCGACCGCCATGGCACCCGGCATATCGTTTTGCCCGATCAGATAGGGTATCTCGCCGCTCAGGCAGCCGGATAGCGCGATGATGCCCTCGTGATGTAACTTTAACAATTCCTTGTCGATGCGAGGTTTATAATAAAACCCTTCAAGATATCCTTTGCTGACCAGCTTGATGAGGTTTTGATAGCCGGTAAGATTCCTCGCGAGGAGAATCAAATGATAGTAATCGTTATGGGCGAGGCCGCTGTCTTTCTTGGCATGTCGACTGCCAAGCGCCATGTAGGCTTCACAGCCGACGATCGGCCGGATGCCCACCTCTTTGGCTTTGCGATAAAACTCCACCGCGCCGAACATGTTGCCATGGTCCGTCATCGCCACCGCCGGCTGATTGAACGATTTGATCTGCCGGACCAGCGGCTCAATCTGATTGGCGCCGTCGAGAAGACTGAATTGGGTATGAAGATGAAGATGGACGAAGGAGGAAGCCACGAAAGGTAAACCTCGTTGCGGGATTGTAGTCAGGGATTGAGAAGGAGTCAACGCCGGATCATGCCGCGGCTCCTCACGAAGACCGAGTCGATAAACGTTTGTTAAGAATCGCCGGAAGGAGAAAGGTGACGCAGTATTGTTTCCCAGGTCTGGCAGGTCAAAATGGCGAGCCCTGTACGCGACAGCGCCGGCTGGCTTTTCAACTTCCTGCTAGAGCCGTTCCCCGTACTTTCGATAGTGCTGCTTCTTAGCGTCAGCGATCCAATTATCCCGCTTAATGCGTTCAGGATCGGTATCGAGCTTCTTAGCAATCTTCTGTATATCTTCCGGTTTCCAACGTGCAATCTGGATAAATGTGCGGGTACCCAGCTTATTGAGAGTCTGAGCGAAGGTAGGTCCGATTCCGTTAATCTTTTTGAGATCATCCGCCTGAGTGTCCTTACCTACCTTGGACGGTCCTCCCTGAGAACTCAGCTCGGCTTCATTCTGGCGAATCGAACGAGATGCTGCAGTTGCTGAAGCCGGTTTTGCACGGAGTTCCGCCCGCATTTCTCTGAGGCGTTTTTGCAGGCGATCGATGTGCTCATCTTTCTCAGGAATACGTCGTACCTCCTTAGAGAGAGCTTGACGTTCCATTTGAAGGTCATGCAGCTCGCGGTGGAGACTCGCAATCTGTTCCTCTCGTTCATGCAGACGTTGCTCATCGAGCAGATGTTGCGCACGGAGTTGTTCCTGCGTCGCGCATTGTTCTTGGAAGTTTGCCACTTCCACTTCATGTTCTTGAACCGTGCGCGCGTATTTTCTTCCCCATTCTTTGAGTTCTGATTCCTTCTCGTGAAGAAGGTGGATGATGGGCACCAGTTCCTCAATGCGGCGGTCTCGTTCCGTGATGGACCGCTCCAGCTGTTGAATTGTGCCGCGGTGGGCGGCTTCCCGATCACTTAGTTCGACCTCCAGTTGGTGGACGCGGCCTTGCAGTGATTCCAGTTTCTCCACTTGGGCACGGAGTCGGTCCCGATCGGCGAGACCTTCGTTGAGTTGGACGATATGTTCCCTCAGTACCCGTATTTCCTGCTCCATGACCTCGCGCGCCTGATCCGCGACCTGACAAGTCTGTTGCGCCCCACGAAGCTCTTCAGTTTGGGCAGCGGCGATCGCATCAAACTCGCTAATGCGGCGATCTCGCTCCGTAATCGATCGTTCCAGCTGCTGAATGATGCTCCGATGAGCGGCTTCCCGATCGCTCAGTTCGACTTCCAGCTGATGAACACGACTTTGTACCGTCTCGAGCTGCTTGACCTGGACGCGCAGGCGGTCCCGGTCCGCCTGCCCCTCGTTCAGTCGGGCGATCTGTTCACGGAGGACGCGGATTTCTTCCTTCAGGGCCTCGCGCGCCTGCTCGGCCGTCCGATAGGCCTGTTGAGCCTCTCGGAGTTCATCAATCTGGGCCGCTGTGCGCGTATCGAATTCTCCGATGCGATGGTCGCGTTCGGTGAGCGCCCGTTCGAGTTGCTGAATCGTGCCGCGATGGGCTGCTTCGCGATCGCTGAGTTCGATCTCCAGTTGATGGACTCGGCCTTGCATCGCCTCAAGCTGCTTCACCTGGGCGCGCAACCGGTCCCGATCGGCGAGGCCTTCGTTGAGTTGGGCGATATGTTCACGCAAGACTCCCACTTCTCGCGCCATAACATCTCTCGCCTGCTCGGCGGTGCGACAGAGCTGTTGAGCGGCATGGAGTTCATTCGTCTGAGTGGCAAGAATCAATTTGACGTCATTGATCCGGTGGTCGCGGTCGGCAAGCTCTTCATTGAGTTGAGCAACGTGGTCACGAACGTCCCGAATTTCTTCATTCAGAACTTCTCGGGCCTGCTCGGCGGTTCGACAAGCTTCTTGCGCAGCGCGAAGGTCATCGGCTTGAGCAGCGGCATGAGACTCGATTGCATGGATACGTTGACGAGCAGCGGTCGCTTCTGTTTCTACGCTTGTCAGTTGTCTCGATCGGGCTGTGAGTTCTGCTTCGAGTGTCTTGAGCCGTTCATTACGTGAAATAAGCTCTCGTTGAACCGAAGAATGCAGGGTTTCGGCCGACATGATTTTCTGCTCAAGAATCTGCATGGCAGAGGATTTGACCTTCAAGTCCCGTGACATGGCCTCCAGGGCCTGTTCCTTAGTCCGCAACAGACCTGCCAGATCGTTGGATTGAAACTCCGGTGAACTGTTCGGCAGCCGCCTCAGCCACCAGCCGACCGCGAATCCGATTCCTGCCGCGATGAGGAGACATCCGACCATCTGACTTATCAGTGTGATCATACGTCATTCCGTCCTTACATCAGTAATTCGATTCGCTCATTCTGTTGGAGGCCCAGGTGCTGCTTCCCCTGGGAGAGAGGCCGTGTGGAACCATAGCCGATCGTGGTAAATGGGTTGGTGAGTCCGTGGTTGGTCAAGTACTGTTTGACCGCTTCCGCACGACGCCGACTCAGCTGCATGTTGTATTCCGCCTCACCCACGGTATCGGTATGACTCGCGATTTCAATCGGCGTATCGGGAGCTCTTCGTAAAAGCACGATGATTTGATCCAGTACCGCCTGTCCTTTGGTCGAGATCACGGCACTTTTAGGCTCAAATTCGATCGAGGATTTCGCAAGGACCTGATTCAGTAACAGCTGGAGTGCCGAGAGAGGAACGACGGGGGAAGAAGATGATGTCGTCGGTGCCACTACCACGCGGTCTTCGATCCTCAAGCCGGCTCGTATCGCTGGAGCGACGGCTCGCAATATTTCGGCCTTCTCGCGAGAACCCCCTACCTGACCGGTTACGACCAACGAACGTCCGTCAATGATGATTGAACCACGCTCCACCATCATGCCAAAAATCGGTAAGAAATGTGGGACATTGTCGACCCATGCCGCCGCACCGACCTGTGTGTCTACGATGACCTGGTCGATCACGCGTATTCCCGTTTTCGCATAGAGTATATGAGCCCGCTCGAGGATAGAGGCTTTACTGCGTTCGGTAGGCAGCGAACCGCGAAGCACTAAGCCGCCTTGTTGGAGGCTTGCGTAAAATGAGGCGGGCCCGGCGGAGACGGGCCGTGACGACGAGGAGAGATGCCGCGGGATGCATACCACGGCAAGAAGTATCAACGCAACAATGCCGCCGGTGAAAATCCCCGCGCGTGTCATGAGCTTTGCCTGCTGTAGATAATATGACGGCTGGTGTGTGAAAAGTCGCGGTGTCATAGGTGACGACGTATGTACTAGGATGAGATCTACCCAGTCAAGCTGATCAAACAGTGGCACGCCTTATTGACTATTCGGTCAGAGCCGATCGCGGAGCGGCTTCGTAAACATCGGACAGGGAGTGAAAGCATGTAGTCGGGGGTAGCGGAGACGTCAACGACGGGAAGAACCGGGGAGAGATCCCGCATCACAGCACAGTCGAGCACCTGTGAAGGAGAGAACGGGCTACAGCCGTTCCTTGTACTTGTGGTAGTGTTGCTTCTTCGCCCCCGCGATCCAATTCTCTCGTTTGATCCGCTCCGGGTCGGTGTCGAGCTTCTTAGCGATCTTTGCGATATCCTCGCGTTTCCACCGCGCGATTTGGATAAACGTGCGGGTGCCCAGCTTCTGAAGCGTGTCGGCAAAGACCGGCCCGATCCCCGAGATCTTTTTCAGATCATCGGGCTGCACGGAAGTACTCCCTTTCGGCGATCCGCCCGGGGCATTCGATGCGGCCCCATTCGAGCGTGGCGAGGGGGAGTGGACCGCAGCTGACGAGGGCGTCATTCGCAGGGTCGCGCGCAGTTCTTTGAGGCGTTTTTGCAGGCGGTCGATCTGCTGCTCTTTGTCCGGAATACCCTGCACTTCCTTGCGGAGCGCGTGCCGTTCGGCTTGTAGATCCCGGAGCTCACGCTGGAGATTGGCAATCTGGGTGTCCCGTTCCTGTAACTGTTGCTCATCGCGCTGATGTTGCGTGCGGAGTTGGTCCTGAGCCGCACAGGATTCGTGGAGCTTGGCGGTCTCGTCTTCGAGGTCGCGCACAGTGCGCGCATAGGTGCGTTCCCATTCTTTGATCGCGGCCTCCTTCTCGTGCAAGAGGACGGTGACCGGCACCAGCTCGTCAATGCGGTGGTCGCGGTCGGCAAGGGCGCGCTCCAATTGCTGGATCGTGCTGCGATGCGCGGCTTCCCGATCACTCAGTTCGACTTCCAGTTGATGCACGCGATCTTGAGCCGCCTCCAGCTTCTTCACCTGGGCGCGGAGTCGTTCCTGGTGGGCCAACCCCTCGTTGAGTTGCGCGATCTGTTCGCGGAGGACTCGGATCTCCTCCTTCAAGACCTCGCGCGCCTGCTCGGCGGCCCGACAGGCCTCCAGGGCATCCTGGACTTCGTCCGCCTGAGCGGCCGCGAGCGAATCGAACTCACTGATCCGACGGTCTCGCTCCGCAATGGACTGCTCCAGTTGTAGAATCGTGCCGCGATGGGCGGCTTCCCGGTCGCTCAGTTCGACCTCCAGTTGATGGACGCGATCTTGCATTGATGCCAACTGCTCCAGACGAGCCCTGAGGCGGTCCCGATCGGCCAGATCGTTATTGAGTTGGGCGATATGGTCGCGCAGAACTCGAATTTCCTCCCTCAAGACCACCTGGCCTTGCTCAGCGGCCCGGCACGCTTGTTGAGCCCCACGAAATTCATCCATCTGGACGGCCGTGCTCGCGTCGAACGTCCTGATCTGGCGGTCTCGCTCCGCAATGGACTGCTCCAATTGTTGAATCGTGCTACGATGCGCGGCTTCGCGATCACTCAGCTCGACCTCCAGCTGATGGACGCGATCTTGGGCTGACTCCAACTTCTCCATGCGGACTCGGATTTGATCCCGGTCAGCCAGCCCCTCGTTGAGCTGGGCAATATGCTCACGCAGGACCCGAATTTCTTCCTTCAGGACCTCGCGCGCCTGCTCGGCGGTCCGACAGGTTTCCAGGGTATCCCGGACTTCGTCCGCCTGAGCGGCCGCAAGCGAATCGAACTCACTGATCTGGCGGTCTCGCTCCGCAATAGACTGCTCCAGTTGTTGAATCGTGCTGCGATGGACGGCTTCCCGATCACTCAGTTCGATCTCCAGCTGATGGACGCGACTTCGCATCGCCTCCAACTCTTTTACTTGGAGGCGAAGGCGCTCTCGGTCTGGGAGGCTTTCGTTGAGTTGGGTGATCTGTTCGCGGAGGACGCGGATTTCTTCCTTCAGGACCTCGCGAGTCTGCTCGGCAGCCTGACAGGCCTGCAGCGCGCCACGAAGTTCATCCGCCTGGGCGGCGGCGCTCGCATCAAACTCACTAATCCGCTGATCGCGTTCCGCGAGGACCTGTTCAAGCTGCTGAATCCTGCGGCGGTGAGCGGCCTCCCGATCGCTCAGTTCGACTTCCAGCTGATGAACACGATCTTGGGCCGACTCCAGCTTCTCCATGCGGACTCGGACTTGATTCCTCTCAGCCAGCCCTTCGTTGAGCTGGGCGATATGCTCACGCAGGACTCGAATTTCTTCCTTCAGGACCTCCCTGGCCTGTTGTGCACCGTGAAGTTCGTCCGACTGGTTGGCGATGATCGACTTGAACTCGCTCACCTGTTGACGTGTCGTGATTCCCTCGGTTTCTAGGTCCGCTATGCGTTTCAACCGGATAGCCAATTCTGCTTCGAGCGCCTTCACCTGCTCACTTCGGCCGGCCAGCTCTCGTTGAGCTGAGGAGAACTGCGTCTCGGATGACATGATTTTTTGTTCGAGCACCTGCATCGCAGCAGTCTTCACTTTCAGATCATGAGATGTCGTCTCCAGCGTCCGTTCCTTGGCTCGCAACTGATTGAGGAGTTCCTGGTACTGTTGCTCTAGCGAGCCCTTGGGAGGAGGCTGCAACCATCTGCTTAGTGAGCTCATAGTTGTTGAGTCCTTACAGCACCGTCCTGATACGATACTTTGTTGAAAGGGTTGATATCTCTGAGTGAGGGATGCACACCAGGGTGAGGTGTATCAGCGCAACGACACCGCCGGTGAGGATTCCCGCACGCCTCATGGTATAAGCCCGCTGTAGATGTTGTAACTACTGGGGTGCGATGCGGCAAGGTACCATATTTGATGGTGAATGCACTAGGGAGACATTTGCTGTAGACGCGGGCCGTTGCATTGGTGGTGGTGAAGGAGGGGCCCCTTACATTCGAAAGGTCCACATATCTGCATTCTGGGAAGGCACGGGGCCCCGTACGGTCCGCAAAATAGGTGATGACCCTGAGTTAACAAAGGTCGGCTCTACCCATACATGTCGATTCACAGACCAATTTCGGTGTCGCCCACAATGGACCATGGCATACAGAAGACTTTTTTCGCATGGCTATTTGGGAAGAACATGGCTATTTGGGAAGAAAAAGCTGGGGGGTTCACTGGTCTTATCATGGCATAAGGAACTGTATGCTGGATTATGGACTTGCCCTCAACCAACCCACTCGAAGATAGACTGGATAAACTCCCCATGCGCTGGTGGGCGATCACACTTCGGGGGGTGCTGGGCATTCTCCTCGGCATCGTGGCATTCTTCATGCCGGTTGCCACCTTGCTCGCACTGGTTTATCTGTTCGGGACCTATGCCTTGTTTGACGGTGCCCTGAACCTCGTCGCGGCGTGGCGACAAACTGAACCGCAGAAGCCTTGGTGGGCTCTACTGCTCTCGGGTATCGCCGGGATTGGTGCAGCGGTGATCAGCTTTGTCTTGCCCGGCATCACCGCGCTTGCGTTGGTCTATGTCGTTTCAGCTTGGGCGATCCTGACGGGAGGATTGGAGATAGCAGCCGCAGTGAGGCTGCGCAAAGAAATAGAAGGGGAATGGTTGATGGCCCTGTCGGGTATCCTGTCAGTAGGCCTCGGCCTTCTTCTCGCATTGTTCCCTGATGCCGGCGGCATTGGGCTGGTTTGGTACCTCGGCGCATATGCCATAGCGTTCGGCATTTTGATGGTTGTCCTAAGTTGGCGGTTGCGAACGCGTCAGGCGCACGATCATTCACAGCCGGCCGAGGCAGCGGCTTGAGATCCGCGCTCTCTTGCTCCAGATTTTTCTCACTGGAAATTGTGATCCTATTCGGCGTAAGCCAAAGCATGGGGAAAAAGCTGAGCGCCGGGATCCTGCTCTATCGAATGCGGGTCCATACCGTCCAAACGCTGCTGGTTCATCCCGGCGGCCCCTTCTGGGCAAAGAAAGACGAGGGAGTCTGGTCGCTTCCGAAGGGTGAATACGACGAAAGTGCTGATGCCCTGGAGACCGCCAAGCGGGAATTCCAGGAAGAAACCGGTTACACAATTCAGGGGGAGACGGTTCCCCTGATGCCTGTGCGCCAACCCAGCGGAAAAGTCATTTCCATCTGGGCTGTACAAGGCGATATCGATGCGACATCGATCCGAAGCACGAGTTTCAGTATGGAGTGGCCGCCGAAGTCTGGGAACGTGCAAGAATTTCCAGAGGTCGATCGGGCCGAATGGTTTGATATCCCCACCGCCCACCGTAAGATCCTGCCGGGGCAGCGTCCGTTTCTTGCTCAACTTGAACAGAT
>DATIGP010000080.1:0-3019 GCA_035454625.1 Nitrospira sp. | reverse complement strand
CCAAGGCATAAGTATCTTCCGTTGCGTGATCGAGTTGCGCCAGCTCCCGGTACATCCGGATCACTTCCAACGATTTTTCACGAAGGTTGTGCGCTTTCTCCGTATTCAGCGCCAGAATCTGATAGGCGGCTGCAGCCTCCGGAACCACGATCGCAATGATGCTCTTCGACCCAAGGGTCCGCATGGCAGACAGACGATGGTGGCCGTTCGGAGTCCAATACTTTGCTGCATGGTTGGGTTTTGCGATTCGCACAGCGATGATGGGATCGAGGAATCGACCGATTTTTCCGATAACCGCTTCCAACTTTCGGACATGCGTGTCCGAGAGATTCCGCTGGTAGGGTGTCGGCTCGACCAAGTCGATCGGCAACGCGGCCTGAACCAGCCAGTGTCCCCCATAGGGATCGCGATAGACCGAGAGAACCTTCCCTCCATCCTGTTCGATCGCCTGATGCAAATCGGATACAACACCAGGCGGTGCGGCGGCTTGCAACTCAACTGCTGCAAGACCGGTGGAGATTCCGACCGGTCTCCGACGCCGTCTCACCCCCTTGGCTAACGGTGCTCTTTTCAATTTCTTTTTAGCCACGGCGATATGGTAGGACAGAGCGATGCCAAATGAAAGCCCCACGCGAAAGGTCCTTCGCATTGGACATCGCGGAGCCTGTGGGTACGCGCCGGAAAATACCCTGGCATCCGTTGAGCAAGCGATCGCACTCGGATGCGCCTTTACCGAAGTGGATATCCGGCGAACGTCGGATGACGAACTGGTCCTTCTGCATGATGAGCAGGTCAACCGCACCACGAACGGTCGTGGGCGTGTTTCGGCGCTCACCCTTCCAGATATTCGAAAGCTGAATGCCGGTGGCGGCCAGAGCCCTCCGACCTTAGACGACGTACTGAAAGCTGCGAATGGTAAAATCGGCCTGATTCTGGAGCTGAAGACGGGAGGATTAGCCTACGATGTCTGCGCGATCGTCCGTGCCAGCGGTTTTAATCGATCGGTGATCTATACGTCGTTCCTGCAGGAAGAGCTTCAGCATGTCCGACGGGCAGTTCCGAACGCGCAGACCATGATTCTCTTCAAACGGCTGCCCTCGAACCCCGGTACCGCAGCCATGGCGCTACAAGCAACTCATGTGGGCTTACGCCTCGATACAGTCACAACCTCTCTCGTAACGGCCCTCCATGCGAGAGGTCTCCTCGTGTTTACCTACACAGCGAATACACCTGCCGAGATCGAAAAGATGAAATGGCTCGGTGTGGACGGGATTATCTCAGACTTTCCGGACCTTGTCTGACAAGCTCAACTATCGGAGTGTTATGGCTGCCATCAGCGGAGTGGAAGAAGGTGTAGAAAAAGCACGGGCGACCCTGCACTACGGTGGGAGGTCGCCCGCGATTTGGCGCTTGGGACGCCGTCTATCTCTCTGTTGTCACGGCCCTGAAGACCCACACGATACTGTTTGGTTCATGGTTCCCAGTCAGGGGAGACCTCGTCAATCCCGGGTGCTTGTGTCCTCTTGCTCACCGAGCTATCTTCGCTCAAATAGCTGTCACCCTATGAGATAAGGGTTCTCCGTGCCAATCCGGCACAGCCAGCGAAGAATCGGTCAGCATGACCGACGAGAAACCCACCCTTGCATCGGTGGGCCTGATGGGCCAGGTGGCGTCGTGTCGTCCATATCCACCCTCCTCTCGCGCTGAAGTCACCGAGAGACCTGGATGGCAGCCGCGCGGTCTACCCGATCTCTCGAACTTCGATTGATACATGGGGCCGCATTTCCTCACTACGCCTATTAGAGAACCTTGTCAAGTGCGCCTCTCGCTCTCCGGGTATCAGTACGTAGAGCAGACGACAGCATATCGTCTTGAATCAGTGACTCAGTGAATCACTGGACGCACGAGACACCCGTGCTGACTCCCCTGCTATACGATCTTGAGCTTGGTGAAATCCACCCCTTCCGGAGCCGGAGGAGTTCCAAGCTTCATGTCTTCCAATGCATCGACGACCCGGTCCGCCACAATAAGATTGCGATACCACTTTCGATTCGCCGGCACCACGTACCAAGCCGCTTTATCCGTGCTGGTCGCTGAAATGACGTCTTCGAAGACCTTCAGGTACTCGCCCCACATCTTCCGTTCCTCCAGATCGCCGGAATTCCACTTCCAGCGTTTTTCCGGATCGGCGATGCGCGCCTCCAGCCGCCGCTTCTGTTCGTCCTTTGAGATATGGAGGAAGAACTTGAGCACGGTCGTCCCACTTTCGGTAAGCAGTTCCTCGAATTCTTGGATTTGGTTGAAGCGGCGCTTGACGACTTTGTCGGATACCCATCCGTGTACCCGCGTGATCAGCACATCTTCGTAGTGCGATCGGTTGAAGATCCCGATGTACCCCTTAGGAGGCACTTCACGATGGACACGCCACAAAAAGTCATGGGCCAGTTCCTCCTTGGTGGGAGCTTTAAATGCCGCCACCTTGCAACCTTGCGGATTCACTCCGGACATGACGCTCTTAATCGTGCCGTCTTTCCCGCTCGTATCCATCCCCTGCAGCACGATCAAGAGAGACCGTGTCGCACCGGCATACAAGCGCTCCTGGAGCCCATCGAGCCTGGCGATAAGCTTGGCTGTCTCTGCTTTAGCCTTCGCCTTACCTTGCTCGTTGTTCTTGTAATCGCCGGTGTCGTCCGGGTCGAAGTCCTTCAGTGAAAGTCTCACTCCAGGCCTTACGCGATATTGCCTCACGGCTCCTCCTCTCGATTCTGTGCCGCGGATGGACGCGACCTGTTCGACGCTTCAATAGCCTTTGGGGATTTTGGGACATGAGGGGTGCTCGCGCAGAAGATGGAATGCTATGGTTGCCTCGGGCCATCTTGGGCACAACGGAAGCCGACATTGGGGTCCTGCTCGCTCGGATCACCTTTCGTGCGAAATGAGGATCGCAACCGATACGGGGTATTGATGTAGGATCCACCCCGTTGGACCTTCGCCGCTCCCTCACCCGGTCCACGCGGAT
>DATIGP010000079.1:0-15826 GCA_035454625.1 Nitrospira sp. | reverse complement strand
GGCCACCCGTGGTTGGAAGGAAATCCCTCTATGGGTCTTTTGTAACGAGCATGGCCAGCCCTTGAATCAGAACCGGATCCGCCTGAAATTCTTCCGTCTGCTGAAAGGGGCGGGCGTGCGGCAAGTCCGGTTCCATGACCTGCGCCATTCGTTCGCATCGCTTCTACTCCAGAACGGCGAAAGCCCGGTCTATGTCAAAGATCAGATGGGTCACAGCTCCATCCAAGTCACAGTAGATTTGTATGGCCATTTGATTCCGGGCGGGAACACACAAGCTGTCGATCGGCTCGATAGCCATTCTTCCAGCCCAATTCTTCAACCCCGGCGCAACCGGCACCAACCTTGATTGGAACAACATCGTCAGACCAATTGATGCCACAAGGGGTTATGAGGAAGGAGTATGGGGTGGATGACGGGTTTCGAACCCGCGACCTCCGGATCCACAATCCGGCGCTCTAACCAGCTGAGCTACACCCACCACGAGGAGGTGAGAAAGGAAGATCTTAGCAAAGAGCCGATTGTGGTCGCAACCGATGGAATCATCGTCGGTCACGAATCATGTCTCATGGCCAAGAAGGTTCTTCATGCTGCGCGAATAGAACTTCTGGCTATTGAGCTTTTTCGCCTCGTGCATCAAAGGCGGCTTGCATCTCAGCAAGAATAGCGGCCACAGTCGCAGGAGGATCCGCTGCATCACGAATGGGGCGGCCAATCACGAGATAATCGGCGCCGGAGGCGATGGTGTCGGTAGGAGTCGTCGATCTCGCGTGATCGTCTACCCCTTTGCCGATCGGCCGTACGCCCGGCGTCACAATCGTGAATCGAGGACCGATTTTCTGCCTGATGGCGGCGGCTTCTTCTCCGGAAGCCACGACACCATCACAGCCCACTTCCGAAGCGAGCAATGCCCTGGCGGTGACCAGGTCTTGCACGGTCCGCTGTATTCCCATTTCCCGAAGATCGTTGCCGTCGAAGTTCGTCAGCACCGTCACGGCCAGCAGCTTCAGGGAGGATCCCTCTCGCGCCTGCACAGCCGCCGCAAGCGCCTTGCGGTTCGCATGAACGGTTAAGAACTCCACCCCCATCGCTGCGACCCGACTCGTGGCACGGCGAACCGTCTCTTCGATATCGAGGAACTTCAGATCAAGAAACACCCGCATGCCTCGCTCCACAATCTGCTTGACCATCTCCGGACCTGCCGCGGTGTAGAGCTCCAGCCCCACCTTGACGAAGGAGATGTGTCCTTGGAGTCGGTCCAAGAGCCGATTTGCTTCCGCTGCTGAAGGCAGATCCAACGCTAGGATGAGTCGGTCGCGTGCCTCAATCTTTACCATTCCAATGCTCCTTGTCCAGAGCCGCTCCTTGACGATCGGCGGCGCTCCGTGATAAAAACCACAATTCTTTTCAAAGGAGTTATCTATGCCCCCCGTTCATAAATCGACGATTCGACGAGCTCGCCAAGCCGACCGGCGCCATGAGCGAAATCGCGCCACGTTCAACACGGTGAAGACGCTTATCAAGCGGGTCCAGACCGCTGTGGCCGAAAAGAAGACGGATGAAGCGAAGACCGGCTTGCAGGAAGCCGCCTCGGCGATCGGAAAAGCCGTTTCGAAAGGTATTCTTCATCGCAATACGGCCTCCCGCCGAATTTCACGTCTGACTCTTCGCGTCAATGCCCTGTCGGGTTCCGGCGCTTAATCGTCCGCACGTTCGACACGACCCGCGCGGGAATCCGCTTCGGTGAGGCCGGAGGACGAGGAGGCGGTGCGCCTCGCCGGCCGGCAGCGTCCTCACATAGCTTCAGCAACAGACGCTCCAGCACGATTTTCGGACTACTTCCGCTTCCTCCCTTGAGTTTCCCGTCCACATCGAGAAACAGGCGCAACGCCGCTTGCAGATGCGTCTCAGAAAACCGATCGAGAAAAGCCCGGACCTTCCATGGGTCCATACGCAAGCTTCGAGCCGCCTCGCCTTCATGCCCGCCGGTGGCCAGCACCTCTTTGGCCTTCCAAAGACGGCGATACTGCCACGCGAGAGAACCGAGGATCCGAAGCGGGGCCTCTCCTGCTTCGAGATTACGAGCCAGGATGGTCAGCGCTCGTCCCCGACGCCCCTCTGCAATGGTGAGAGTCCAATCAAACACCGAGGCGCCCGGATCCATGCCCCGCAGCAAGTAGACGTCGTCGGCACTGACAGATCGATCGGGCGGTACATACGAAGCCAACTTCTCCAATTCTCGACGCACGCCGTAGAGTGATGCTCCACACGACTCCTGCAGCACATGCGCTGCCGCTTCGTCCAAGCGAAGTCCAACCCGTTCCGCTTCACGGGCGATCCAAGAAGGCAGGTGGGCGTCGCGGAGAGGTGAACAATCGACGATGATCGCCGCTCGCGTCAGGGCCTGGGAAAATTTCAGTCGGCCGTCCAGCTTGGGACTGACGAATATCAACGTCGTGGATTCGACCGGCTTGGTCACACAATCGAGAAGGGTCTCGCTTTCCCGAGCGGTCAGTTTCTCCGCCGCTTTCACGATAACCACGCGACGCTCTGCAAAAACCGGCACAGCGGTCACGCTGTTCCGAATATCGATGCCGCTGGCTTCATCTCCATAGAACTGTTCGCAATTGAATTCGTCCCCTTCACCGCCGAAAGCGGCGCGCTTGATGGCAGCCAACGCGGAATCCCGGAGAAGGTCTTCTTCCCCTACGACGAGATACAGAGACCCGGGTCCCTGCTGTTTCAGCGCCGACTCGAGCTGGACATGACTTATGATACCTGCCATGGGTCGGGGCCTTCGATTTAGCGAGACATTTGGGCCGGAGAAGAGACCGGCTTCATGAGCGCGCCCGTCTCGAGTTGTAACAGAAAACGCGCCGCCAGGTCGGCGGCCACAAACCGGCCCGCCTGCTCGAGCGCTCGATTCTGCAGTGCGCGATTGAACTGAAGGTCGGGTGTTATGAAGAACTCCGACGCCCCTTTGACGACTTGACTCCAGACCACCTTTCCCGACCGGACGTCTTCCACCCGAGCCAAAACGACCACCTCGGTTCTGCTCTCCAACGTTGTCGTCGTCGAAAAGCTGAGGGTCGGCACGATCACCGAGAGGATCTGTCCGGTCAGCACAAGATCCGCAGCTTCGGAATCAGGCACGACCTGCGCCCCGCTGCCGGTGGAAAATTCTTCGCGGAGGTAGTTGGTGTATCGCGTCTCCAGATTCGGCTCAAAACTTCCGTTGATCAATGTCCTGATGACGAGCCGTGGCGGCGGCTCTCGGGAAGCAGCCGTGGCGGCTCCTCCGATGGTCGGACCGGCTCCCTCCACCCGGAATTGGTAGCCGCAGGCGGCGAGCGTCGAGCCGACGAGTGCTGACACGAGGGCGGTGAGAATAAGAAAGAACAGCCCTTTTCCCTCTCGGATCCTGCCCGCCGTGACCTCAGCACTCTGCACTCAACACTCCCCTAGATGACAAAGTTGAGCAGCTTCTTTTCGACATAGATCACCTTTTTCGGCTCTCTATCTTGGAGCCACTCCGCCGCCTCTTCGCGAGCCAACCGTTCGATCGTGTCGCGTGACGTGTCGACCGCGACGTCGAGTTTGGCCCTAAGCCTTCCGTTGACCTGAATCGGAATCGTCATACGCTCGCTCACCGTCAGCTCCGGGTCGAAGGCCGGCCAAGGTTGCTGCGACACGCTGGGCCGGTGCCCCAGCACGCTCCACAGTTCTTCGGCGACATGAGGCGCGAACGGTGAGAGCAGCAAGACGAACGGCTCGATCACAGATCGAGACCGTTGCTGCACCTTCGTCATCTCGTTGGTAAAGATCATCATCTGCGAGATGGCCGTATTGAATCGGAGACCTTCGATATCCTCCGTAACCTTTTTGATCGTCTGATGCAGCAGACGCTGATGGTCCAGGCTCGGGGCGGTCGGCACGATGGCGGTCGACAGTCGGCCTTGCTCATCGACCATCAGCCGCCAGACTCGTTCCAAAAAACGCGTTACTCCTTCTACCCCTCTGGTGCTCCAAGGCTTCATCGCTTCAAGCGGTCCCATAAACATCTCATAGAGCCGTACCGCATCCGCGCCGAACTGATCGATCATCTCATCCGGATTGACGACGTTACCGCGTGATTTCGACATCTTCTGATTGTCCTCTCCCAAGACGATGCCCTGATGCACCAACTTCAGGAACGGTTCGGGTTTGCTGGTCACGCCGATGTCGAACAGAACTTTATGCCAAAACCGAGCATACAAGAGATGGAGCACGGCATGCTCGCTGCCCCCGATGTACAGATCCACGGGCATCCAATAGCGCTCCTTCGCCGGGTCGACGAGCTGCGTTGCGTTCTTGGGATCGATGAACCTCAGGTAGTACCAGCAAGAGCCGGCCCACTGGGGCATGGTATTGGTTTCACGCCGAGCTGCCTTACCGGTCACGGGATCGATCGTCGTCAGCCACGAATCCAAGTTTGCCAGTGGGCTTTCGCCGGTACCAGACGGCTTGAAGCTGCCGGCCTCCGGTAAAACCAGAGGCAACTGTTCCTCCGGGAGCGCACGAGCTTCTCCATCGATCCATACGACCGGGAACGGCTCGCCCCAATACCGTTGTCGGGCGAACAGCCAATCGCGCAGCTTGTAGTTGACCGCCTTGGTTCCTTTGCCCTGCTTCGCCAACCACTCAGTAATTTTCGGAATCGCGTCAGACGGCGTGAGGCCGTTGATGGAGAAGCTGCCATCGCTCGTGGACGAATTCACGACTGTCCCGTGATCCGTATCGGTAAAGGCCGCTTGCTGTACATTCCCGCCTGCAATCACCTCGCGGACAGGCAGATGATGGAGATGCGCGAACGCCCAGTCCCGTTCGTCGTGTGCCGGCACAGCCATGATTGCGCCGGTCCCGTAGCTCATCAACACATAATCGGCGATCCAAATCGGCAACCGCTCTCGGTTCACCGGATTGACGGCATAGCCGCCGGTAAACACACCGCTCTTTTCTTTTTCCAGCTCCTGTCGCTGCAAATCGCTTTTCTTCGCCGTAGCTTCACGATAGGCCTGGACGGCCGCTTTGTGCTCCCCTGTCGCGACCACCTCGACGAGCGGATGTTCCGGCGCCAACACCATGTAGGTCGCGCCGAACAGCGTGTCCGGTCTGGTGGTGAACACTCGAATCACACCTTTCCGATCAACCAGTGAAAAGTCGACCTCCGCCCCGATCGAACGGCCGATCCAATTTTTCTGCATCTCCAGCGTGCTGGCGGGCCAGTCGACGAGTTTCAAGTCCTCAAGCAATCGATCGGCGTAGGCGGTGATCTTGAGCACCCATTGACGCATCGGCTTGCGAATCACGTCAAACCCCCCGACTTCGCTCTTGCCGTCGACGATTTCTTCATTCGCCAATACCGTACCGAGGGCCGGGCACCAATTCACCGGTACCTCCGCGACGTAGGCCAGTCCCCGTTCGAAGAGCTTGAGGAAAATCCATTGGGTCCAACGATAGTACTGCGGATCAGTCGTACTGAGCTCTCGCTCCCAATCATACGACAGCCCCACCCGTTTCATCTGACGCTTAAAGGTGGCGATGTTTTCGGCTGTCGTAATGGCCGGATGTACCCCCGTTTTCACCGCGTACTGTTCGGCCGGAAGACCGAACGCATCCCAACCCATCGGATGCAGCACGTTGAACCCACGCATCCGTTTGTAGCGTGAGACGATATCAGTGGCGGTGTACCCTTCAAGATGACCGACGTGGAGGCCGGAACCGGACGGATAGGGGAACATATCCAGACAATAAAACTTGGGCTTCGAGAGGTCGTCGGACGCGTTGAATGGGCGATGCTCTTCCCAATAAGCCTGCCACTTCGCTTCGATGGCGTGATGGTCGTACGTCTTGCTCATGGGGTCGAAGGATATGATCGACGGGCTTGCACACCCGCACAAGAACGGAGGACTTTACCACAGACCGTATGGAGCAACAATCGGTAAGAGCTCTCAGAACGGGACCCCTGGTTGATCACAACCGCGATCAGCCGACGGACGTTCGAGCAGGCTGCGGAAAAATTCGGTCGGCCTCGCAGTACAGAGGGATTGTTCGTGCAGTTCCAACGCCGGAGAGGCAGGGCCCCGCGAGAGCTAGAAATGATATCCGACCCCGAAGATAAAATGATGCAGCTGGGAGAGTGCGGTGATGCCGAAATGATTCACGTTGGCCTGGCCGCTCAAATCAATGCGACCGTAGTTGTATTTCCACTCGCCGAACACGGACACGTGCCCCGTCAACCGATATCGAAGACCTAGTTGGGTATTGAGGCCGTACCCCGTGTTCGATTGCGAGTAATTCGATGGACTGCCGGAGGCGGTGAGTTGCTCCTGATGGAGAAAGAACACGCCTGGGCCGACACCGGCATAGGGCTCGAACGCGCCGGCTCGGTAGCGCACGACTATGAGGGGCGACACCACCACCAGTCGGTTGGTCGCACCGGGTTCGTCCTGTTCAATGGTGCCGACTCCGGGAGCGTTCAACGTCAGACGCTGGGCCGGCCGATGCGGAGTGGTGACAAAGGCTTCAAGCTCCACCCCCAGCCAAGGTATCGAGTTGAAATAATGTCCGACCTTGGCGCCATACATGATCGAGCTGTTCAACTGAACGTTCGAAATGGACGTGCCTTCAGGAAGGCCGACGAAACTCGGATCGTTCACCCGCCCACGTACCGTATCCGGGGCAAGGGTCGCCCCGACCATGCCGGAAACATAGGTTTCGGCGAAAACCGGAGAAGTCGGAACGAGGCCTAACGCGATCGTGATACCGAGAACCATGCTTGTGGACCGCCGCAGTACGTCTACAATTTTCCCGCTCATCGAAATATCTCCTTGAATAGCCGAAAAGAAGTACCGCTTGCAGACTAGAGATTGGGCAGGCATGCTGGCTATTCTGCAAAAGTCGAGGGGAATACCCCGAAGGGATACATGGGACTGTATGCGACTCACATTTTCCCACGGCTGATGGATTGGGTTATGGGCAGACCGGCCTTCTCGCAACTCCGAGAAACGCTGTTGCAGCCGGCTTCTGGAGAGGTCCTGGAGATCGGATTCGGTACGGGTCTTAACCTCCCCCATTACCCCGCCACTGTCACTCGTCTTTCCGTCGTCGATCCGGCGATTCTGCTACCAGCGAAGGTCTCCCGCCGCGTGGCTGCGGCGCCATATCCGATCCGCACCGTCCATGTATCGGCTGAGTGTCTGCCGTTTCCGGAGCGACAATTCGACACGGTCGTGAGTACCTGGACACTCTGCACAATTCCCCATCCGGCGCTCTCGCTGCGGGAAATCGGGCGTGTGCTCAAACCGGCAGGAAGATTTCTATTCTTGGAACATGGCCGGAGCAGTGACCGAAAGATCGCGGCGTGGCAGGATCGGCTGAATCCTCTTCAGAACCTGATCGGCTGCGGGTGCAACCTCAACCGGCAAATCGATCGGCTGATCACCGAGTCCGGCCTTAAGATCGTGCACCTCGATCGCTTCAGCATGCAGGGTGTGCCCCGAGTCGCCGGAGAAATGTACCGGGGCGCGGCCGTCCGTTAACAATTAAGCTGATGACCGGCCGTTGAGAAGCGGTGCAAAGCCGTCAATGGAGAAAAACCGGGAGAGGGGAGAAGGCGGTAATTGTGAGCTCGATTTGGCGCTGTGAACTAGGTAGGCCACCCCGAACTCTTTCGCAGCCGTCAGGCATCCTTCGTCGTCATCCATGAACAGGGAGCGCGACGGATCGAACCCCAACAAGCGCCGACAGCTCGGCCAATACTCCGGCCGCATCTTGAGATAGCCGACCTCAAAGGCATCCACTATCCGGTCGACGTACCGATCCAGACCGGTCTTTTTGACTTTGACCGACACACCCGTCGAATGGGCATTCGTCACGATGGTCACACGCTTCCCCAACCCCTGAAGATGAAGCAGGAATTCCTCGGCCCCGGGAAGATACCCGATCATGTGATCCAGTTCTTTGTGCATCGCCACCACGTCGATGCCGACCCGCTCCGTCCAGTAGTTCAGGTCCGTCCAAGCCAATTCACCTTCGACCGATCGATACATCGCCATCAGCCGAGTGCGAGCTTCCTCAAACGAAAGGGCGTGCAACGCCGCATACCGGCGCGGCAGTTCCTCTTCGAAAAAGAAATTATCGAAATGGCGGTCGAGCAACGTGCCGTCCATATCGAGGAGCACGTCGTCGATCTGGGTCCAGTCGGGGAAGTGCTGAGGACTACGTGCTGAGTGCTGAGTCATATGAAGAGTATAGCCAAACGACTGAAGAAAGACGAACCGAGTTGTCTTTCAGAAAAACCCTATGCTACGGTCCGACAGCTTATGCCGCGCACGAAATACGCTGCAAAACAGGAACCGACGCTGCCGTTGCTTCTACCGGAAGACGGATCACCGCCTCTTGTCGCCATCATCGGCCGGCCCAACGTGGGAAAGTCGACATTGTTCAATAAAATCCTCGGACAGAAGATCGCGATTGTGGATGATGTGCCCGGTGTGACTCGTGACCGCAACTATGCCGCGGCTACCTATCGCAATCGGAAATTTCGGCTGGTCGACACGGGAGGGCTGGACCTGTCTGCGTCCGACACCATGTTGTCCTTGATTCGGCGGCAGTCGGAGCTCGCGATTGCCGAGGCCGATATCCTCATAGTCCTCCTGGACGGCCGCTCAGGATTGACCCCGCCGGATCATGAAGTCGTGCGGCTCCTTCGCGGAGTGACCAAGCCCCTATTTTATGCGATCAACAAGATCGACACGCCGAAGTCCGAGCCATTATTGGCCGACTTCTATCGATTGGGTACAGACCAGCTTTACCCCGTGTCCGCGGAGCATGGTCTCGGTGTCGCTGAGCTGTTGGACGCGATTTACCCGCTTCTTCCATCGGCGGATGAATCCGACCAGCTGCGACAACTGCCCCGCGTGGCTGTGGTGGGACGTCCGAACGTCGGCAAATCCACTCTCGTGAACGCGCTGCTCGGAGAAGAGCGGGTCGTCGTCAGCGATATTCCGGGAACGACACGTGATCCCATCGACTCACTGGTCACCCACCAGGATCAACGTTATGTCTTCACCGACACGGCGGGTATCAGACGGCGCGGCAAGGTCGACCGTGGAGTGGAAGGCTACAGCGTCCTGCGCTCGCTTCGTGCCATCGGTCGGTCCGACATTGCTGTTCTCCTACTCGATGGTTTGGAAGGCGTCACGGAACAAGATACCAAGATCGCGGGGGCCATTCTCAAACAAGGACGCGCCTGCATTCTGTTGATCAACAAATGGGACTTGCGGGCTGGAGATCCGAAAGCGCGACAAGCCTATGAGCTCGAGCTTCGGCGCCGGTTTCCTTTTCTGACCTGGGCGCCGGTCCTGTATGGCTCAGCTCTCAAATCGGAATCCGTCGGGCGCCTGTTTCCTCTTCTTAAGAGCGTGCACGGCATGTTCACCAAGCGTGTTCCTACGGGGATGTTGAATACCTGGCTGCAGAAAATTCTGGTCACCCGTCCACTTCCGACTCGCAAGCACAAGCCGTCCGCCATCACGAAATCCGCCTTTATCACGCAGGTAGCCACCAAGCCGCCGGTCTTTGCCTTGTTCGTCGGCCATCCGGAGGACCTCACGCCCTCGTATCTGAAATATTTGGAGAATCAACTCCGCGAAACCTACCAATTCACCGGCACCCCGCTCCGCCTTATGGTGAGGAAGAAGTAAGCGCTTTCCTCTTCGAAATTCCCCGTCCTGCCCGCTTAGCCTTCCCTTTCAACGACGCAACGATTCGTCGTGCAGCCCGACAAACATAGGCACGTTAGCGCGACAGAAGCTAATGGTGTAGAAAAACGGATGGGATCCTGACTTTCTGAAGGATCAGCCACTAGAACTCTGTTCTGTCATCGTGATTGTGGGCGCGTATGTACTCGTTCGTTAAGCACAGACCATGATTGTACTTCCTATCGAATACACCCGATTTCGACGAAAAGCCCGGGCCGGCTCATGAACAATGTCAATCCGCTTCATCCTCCTCGTCGTACCACTTCTCACGATAGATCGGACAGAGGCCTTTCGAGCGGAGAAAGTCAGTCACGTCCTTAATCATGCCGCCGTTTCCGCAGAGATACACGGCGAGGTTGTCCACCGTCTTCACACGCTCCTGCACCAGCGCGGTCACACGACCGGTCGAACCGATCCATCCCGGATCCGGACGTGACAATGTGATGGTACAGTGAAACCTGGGATGCCGGGCCGCCAGCTCACGCAGCTCTTCCTGATAGTACAGATCCCGCTGCGCTCGGAGCCCCCATAGCAAAGTCACGATCTGCGAGGTGGATCTGGGCAACAGGGTATGGAGCATAGACCGGATCGGAGCAATCCCCGTGCCGGTTGCGACAAACAACAGATTGCGCGGCGCATCGTCGCGCAGTCGAAAACTTCCCGCGGGTCCTTTGAACTGGATCGGATCGCCGGGTTTGAGACCAAAGAGAAATGTCGATCCCGGTCCATGGTCCACGCGGTTGAAGACCACTGTAAGGATACCCCGTTGAGTGGGGGATGACGCAATCGAATAGGCACGCGTCATCGGATACGGCTTCCCTTCCACCGGAATCTCAAAGGAAATGAATTGCCCCGGCTGGAAATCCAATGTCGTGGGCGAGATCAATCGCAGGTGAAGCTCCCGGACGTCGTGCGTGAGATCATGCACTCGGACAACCTCGGCGGCATTCGTCTGCATCCTCGAGTTCTCCTCTCTATTCGGACATGGTCCGCTTCGAACTCTTGATATCTTATCCGATTTCCGGTTGACTCCAATTCTGAGCTCATGTTATTCGCATGGCTCATTGACGGAGTGGGATGGGTTGCGGCACCATCACCTCGAAGCACGAGGGGGTGTTCGTTGAAAAGGTAGAACGATTCATCGCTTTCATTCTGAACGCCTTCTCCATGGACCGATTCATACACACTCGGCAGCTTTTTCTCACGGTATTTGTCCTCGGACTCATCAATGCCGGCTGCGCTACGGCAAGTCCTCCGGATGGAGAGAAGACCCAAGCCCTGTCCTCTGATCCTGCTTCCTTGGAATCTCAGCTCGATACTTCTACAACGGCGCAGCCGCGGGCTGACGATGCGGCGCCTAATCTATTCGAATCTGACGAAGCTCCACCTGCCGGTTCTCAGAGTGAAAGTCCTGCGGATGTCCAGCCCCAGAGCAGCGACGCTCCCCAGCCTCAGCCCCCCGACACCGTTCCAGCCACTCAGCCTCAAGTGGACAATCCTCCAACAACTCAGCAGGAGACTGGCCCTACGGCACCCACTTTCACGGAAGTAAACCCCTCCATCGTGCTGACGGGCCGGGTTTGGCGTGCTAAGCCAGGAATCGTTTTCTTGAAGACCCCCATCGGGCTCATGTCGCTCAGCTCGAAAACCACGCTCAAAACCCTCCCCGCCTCGCAGGAAGTGTCCCTTTTGATCCATGGAGACCATGTCGTCGTCGACATCGTGAGGCGAACCGATGGGACGCTTGTTCACCGCTATCTGACCGGACCGCTCAGGCGAGACAGCGAAGAAGGCACACGGTTGATGGGCTGGACCCCGGAGGGCGAGAAGGCCTTCCACATGGGTCTCCATGAGCGGGCGCTCGCTTCCCGTAAAGACGGCGAGTCCGTAACGATCGAAGTCGACGGTAAGAACACCGTCATCGGTGTGCACGACCTCCAGTTCGACATTCAGATCGGTCAGGTGGCCACCAATGGGTCTAAGGTGCACGTGTTGCTGAGCGGCCCTATCTCAAAGCTCAAGTCCGATTTTATTTTCTTTCGGACTCCCATCGGCATCGTCAATGTCAACGCCAAAATCGGGATCAAAAATGCCAAGGTCGGACAAATCTTGACCTTGCGTATGCATGACCACCACCTCGTGGCCGATCTCTCCGCTTCCGTCGAGTCCGCTCCTATCCGGCGCTTCGTCACGGGGCCGCTGCAATTCGCGACGCCGGATCGAGCCAGCGTCAGGCTCTGGACCCCGGAGGGAGAGCAAACCTATCCGGCGGAGTTCGGCAAATTGGTCCTTACTGGGGCCAGGGAAGGAACTCCTATTACCGTTGAACTCGACGGGGAAGGCGACGTCGTTGAATTCCATCGGATCAAGTAGCTTCAGGACCTTCCGCCGTCGTCTTGACTCTCTTTTCAATCCCCTCGTAGACTGCCCTGCATATGAACGCTTCGCCCACGACTCGCCGCTTGTCGTCCTCGCGCTTGACGGATACCCAATCCGCTAAAAATTTTGATACTCTGTACAAGGACCATGTGGACCTGATGTATCGCTTCGCCTATCGTTTGTGCGGAGAACCGGAGACCGCGAAAGACTTGGTGCAGGAAACTTTTCTGAATGCCTATCGGGGGTTCGATAAATTTCGCGGTGACGCCCGGATTTCGACGTGGCTCTACGCCATCGCCTCGCGGGCGTGCCTGCGAATGCGGCGCAGGCGCAAGGGAGCCGCGGAACGAGAGTTATCTCTCGACGAATTCATCCCCACCTCCGACGGTGAATTTCGCCTGCAGATCCCGATCGATGGGCTCACACCGGAAGTCGCACTCCAAAACAAGCAACTGCGGGAAGCGCTCGATGCCGCGATCAACGAATTACCGAAGAAGTACAAAATGGTCCTGGTACTTCGCGACATGGAAGGGTTAAGCGCCAAGGAAGTCGGAGCCGTCATGGGCTTGAATGAGCGAGCGGTAAAATCACGCTTGCACCGGGCCCGGCTGTTTGTGCGCCGCCAACTGAGTGCGCGCGGTCTCGGCGAAACGCCCCGCGACCATGACCACGACTCACTTGGATAGCGGAGGAACCGATCCACATGGCAAAACGCAGCGCCTCCAAGCGGCAACGGCATGCTCCAACGACTCGACATCGACATCCTGGTGGAAAAGTCCGGTGCTTGCGTATCCTTCGCCAGTTGTCCGCCTATATCGACGACGAACTTTCCGCGAGCATTTGCCGAGAAATTCGTCGACATCTCGGCGCTTGTCCGAATTGTGAAACGTTCGTGACCTCGTTACGCCAAACCGTGTCGCTCTGTCGCCACAGCTCGGCACCCACGCTATCGGCAGCCGACCGTGCATTGATGCGTGAGAAGATCTTGAAAACCGCCTGACCTTGAAAACCACCACACCATGACTCTTTTTATCATGAATACAAACCTCCGGCCGGGAATTCTATTCCTCTCAGGACTGCTGGCGATCTTTGAAACAACCTCTCCTGATCTTGTGACTGCGGCGTCCGAGCTTCCGCAGAAGGCGACGGGAACCAAGGGCGTCTATAAAGCCGCCGTCGACACAGCCCTTCGATATGCCGAAGCCATCGCCAAGGGCGACAAGATAACGACGGGACAGCTCGATTTCGCGTGCCAATACAGGCTCCTGACGACAACTGCAGTGAAATCCCCACATCCTCAGGCAATTGAAGTCCGCTATGAGGATTGTTGGCAGGAACTGACTGCCGGCCATGCGCGCGTCTTGAAGCGATCGGATACCGGAATGAATATCCTCTGGCCCAGCACCGGTTCCCTTGCCTTCTTTGGAGATGATCTATCCCGGACTCAAGCCTCTGCCTTTGTGATGGACACCCTCGGCGTGTCGCCTCCCGGAACCGGCCTTCATTTCACAGTCAGAGACAGCCGTCCGATTCCGAACGGATCTTTCCGGCTGAAGCCGAATGGGAAAGTCCTCGGCGTCCCAACCACTCAGGTCGACCTGATCGTGCACTATCATGATCCACTCACCTCGCCGGTAACCTATGGACCGGACTCCGTCCACTGGACGAATACGATCAAACGGGAACGCCGAGCCGTGAAATCCATCGCCACCCGCTGGATAGTCTTCACCGGGCTCCGCATGCATGGTTTCCCACGCGACAACGCTGTTTTTCACTTACCGGCGGTCTCGCACGCCGATGCGCCCGGTATGGTCACCGACCGGATTCCGTTCACGACCGAAACAAGCCGCGCCCTCCCTGAGTCCATCGTCTGGTGGGGTCCCGATGACCAGCCGGGCACGCTGACGGCGGCCGCGGCGCAAGCAGCGGCGCTTCCTGACTTGCGCGACCGAGTCGCGATGCTCAATCGCATCTTGATCATCGACCCGCATCAGGTTGAGGCCCTCAGCATCCTGACCAGAAGTCTCCATGCCGTCTTGCTTCGAGAAGCCGCTCAGAGCCACAAAATGAACGTCCAGGATGCGGCGTTATCGCTGACCGTCAACGAGTTTTACTGGAACATCTATGCGGCCGCCGGTCGTCTGGATCTTTCCAACGCTATGGAGATGGGCGGCTTCTCGCAACCGACACCGGCCGATTTCCTGTACCGACTGCTGCCCGCACTGGAAACCCTCGCAAGAATCCATCCTGAGCGGTTGGATAACCGCTTCCGGCTCGGCATGGCCTATCGCTGGAACAACGATCAGGTTCCGATGGTCGAGACATTCGAATCGCTGGTCAAAGACATACCGGCCGACCGAAGGACGCCCAGAGCCGAGGCCCTGGTGCAGCTGGCCTGGTCGCGGATCACCAAGGTGGCGTGGAACCGAATCCTGCACGACCCCGACAGTGTTCGAGCGTACCAAGACGCTCAAGCCTCATCGGCCCTCGCGGAGCAACCGCTCGACAAGTTTCTTGCGGAATACACCATGGCCTACAGCATGATTTTCATGCCGAACTATGGAGATAAGCGCCAAATGCTGGGACATCTGACGGAGGCCAAACGTTGGTTTGACGAGATACCGGGAAAGGATGAAGAGGTCTGGCGCTATTTTCTCCATAGCGAATCGCTGAAGGCCGTGCTCGACGCCGATCCGATGTTCCAGCCAATCCTCGCTTCGGCAGAGCAGTCTAAAGGATGATGGTCCAGCTGAGGTTGACCGCGACATAGTCTTTTTGCCCGGCGTCGCGTATCGTACGTGGTGATGTTTCGCTTGAATCGTCACGACCTTCGTTTTCCCCCGGTTGATCGGGCATCACCTGAAGGTCTACTGGCGATAGGGGGTGATCTCTCCCCGGAGCGGTTGCTCGTAGCCTATCGGCAAGGGATCTTCCCCTGGTACAACGACGATCAACCGATCCTCTGGTGGTCGCCGGATCCCCGCGCCGTATTGTTCCCCGACAGGCTCCACGTCTCACGCAGTCTCAAGCGAAGCCTTCGCCACGATGTGTTCACCGTTACATCCGATTCTTGCTTCCGCGAGGTCATGGAACAGTGCGCAGGACCCCGATCACAATATCCCGAGGGAGGCACCTGGATCACAGCGGACATGCTGGATGCCTATACACGTTTGCACGAACTCGGCTACGCCCATTCCGTCGAGACGTGGCAGGACGGTCGCTTGGTCGGAGGACTGTATGGCCTGGCGATCGGAGGCGCTTTCTTTGCCGAATCGATGTTTACGCGAGTGGATGATGCGTCAAAAGTGGCCCTCGTGCGGCTCGTCATGCAGCTTGAAGCCTGGAACTTTCGCCTCATCGATTGCCAGCAGTCTTCACCGCATGTCATGCGGTTCGGCGCGGAAGAGATCCCACGGACAGACTTTGTCAAACAGCTCCACGAGGCGCTTACCCTTCCTGACCGACAGGGGCGATGGAAATTTGAAACGACTTGAGTCATGGAAGAGCCGAGATTCACGCGCGGTATTTGAGCGGTAACCGCATTTGACAGTCTTTTCCCCGGTCGCTTATGATTTCGTCCTAGCCATGAGGAGGACGTGACATGAGCTTTGTCATTACACCGAAGGAACTGAAAGCCCGGCTCGATA
>DATIGP010000078.1:0-9238 GCA_035454625.1 Nitrospira sp. | reverse complement strand
CGCAATGGACACGGTCAGGGTACCGGTATCCAGGTTGGCGCTATCCACGTCGGTGACCACCGCGTTGCCGCTCTCAATGACCACTGCCCCGGCCCCCTCGCTGTACGCTCGGTTGTCGCCGCTCAGATTGGTGATCGTGGGAGGCGTCTCACCGGCTAGCAGGGCAACCCAATCAATCTGTAACTCGTCGGTCACAACGAGCTGCGTCTCAATGGTACCGATCTGCGTCTCCAACACCCAGTCGCCGCCTAACCCAGCGAAGCCGGTGGCGTCCCTGCTCGCGGCGACGTCAGCGCCAGTCAACTGGCTCAGCAAGGTGGCTGCCTCTTCCCCGTCCTGGCCTCTCGCGAAATCGCATCCATACACAAGAATGTCGGCCTGACCCGACAAGGCTTCCCGAATCGTGGCCAATTCGTCGGCATACTCACCCGCCATGGACTTGGCGGTGAGCGTGCCGGCGCCCAGCTGTAACTCACCCGAGCTACCATGCGAGATGAGGTGGATGGCGTCTATGCCGCTGCGCCCGACCAGCGACTCAGCAATCTGCTCAACCCCATCTCGTGTGGGATCAAGCATGATCACTTCTGCATTGAGGCCAATCTCAGCTATCAGCGTTTGGCAATCCGGGACTGTCGGGTCTACGAAAATTACCTCGGTTGTGGACTCGCCCGGATTATAGGTCGCAATGGCCTGAAGCAGGTTCTGCGACTCGTTCTGCTCAGTGGTCTGATCATCGCCGGCAGCTTCGGATGACACTGCGGCTTCAGCCTGATCCTGAGCCACCTGCTCAGACTGCACTTCGGCAGCTGTCGCTGCGGCCGCTCCATCGAACATCAAGCGAGGCTCGAGCGAGAGAAGGGATTGTTTTGTCTTCCAAGCCGGTCGAGTCTTCTGAGCCTTGGTGTCCCGTGAGGTCGATTTTGGGTTCTTGCGAAAGAACATGTCAGCGCCTTTTGTAATCGAGACAGTGTGTCATGTCTTCATTGGCTCGATGCGTGCCCTGCGGGAGACTTCACTCAAGCTGTGCAGGTTCCAGACCAGCGGTCGAGCCTCTAGCCAGCTAGAACGGATGATAACGGAGATAAACTGCTTCTGGGATGCATGAAGCATTTCTTTGAGTTCACTGATTGAGCTGCTTTGTCCGAAACCAGGATCTCGGCTCTGTTTGGATTGCCGCAACTTCAGTGGGCGGGTGGACTATCGATGCTGGACCACTTTGAACTAGAACCCGCTCTCTCTGAGCAAAACCGCAACGGTGTGATTCCATGCTTGTTCCGCCAAACTGGAAGAGTTCCCCTGGATTTGAATATGGCCGAGGACAGCTTGATTGGCATCCCGGATCGCCTCACGAAGGTTCAGTCGAACCCGATATACTGAGACCTCCGGTTTAAGTCGGCCCTTATCGTCTTTCCGCACCGCCGTATCGCCTCCAAAAATTGACGCAAAGTAGGGTATGGCTAAATCTCGCTCATCAACTTGCCCGACCTCTGTCACCTGGGCTTCGACGGATGGTCTGGTCAGGTCCGCAGGGATGAATCGCGCCGATTGCCCGACGTCGATATAGGCGAGCTCGTCGACGGGGACGAGGCCTTCGATCTCAGCATGATCAGCATCGACGAGATAGGCTACGGGAAGCTTCTGATCAATCCATTGGCCAGGGGTGAGTGAATCCGCACGATCACGTATCATCCCGGCCATAGGAGCCTTGAGAATCAAATTCTCTTGTTGGGATTTGAGTCCGGCCAATTGGGTTAAGCCTGCCTTCAACGATTCGGCAATCACTTTCCGTTGGGCTCGATCCTGCTCATGACCGGCCTGGCGGCCAAGACGATAGTCCCACATCGCTACTTTCATTTCCGCGAGCCGCACTTCTTTCTTCAGCGATGGGTTCTCCAGTACCACAATTTGTTCGCCGGCCATGACCCGTTGCCCAGTATGAACCAACACCTGGCTGACACGCCCTGGCATCGGCGCATAAATCGTGGCGTAGGAGGAAGCCTGAAGAACGGCGGGAGCGGAGACGCTCGTGGGGAGCGGAATAAACGCGAGCGAGAGAAGGAGGCCGAGGAAGACGGCCGTGCCCCAGGTTCTCGATGAAGCCGCATAGAGAGTGCGGTTAGTCCACCAGTTGGTGATTTCCCGAGCGATGGGCATGGCGATGAACCAGATGATCTCGATTAGAAACAGAATGATGCCCAACGCTTTGAAGAAGTACTGATAGACCATGACGGCGATGCCGGTGAAAAGAACCAGGCGATAAAGCCAAATCGCCCAAGCATAGGAGACAAGGGTCCTGCGCAGAGCGGTTGAAATGATTTCGGGAGGCGCCGTGAGGCGTCCGAACAGCAACCCGCGCAGTTGCCATTGTCCGAACGCGAAGGCCCGATCCTGAAGATTTGGAATGCCCAGGCTATCTGCGAGCAGATAATAGCCATCGAATTTCATGAAGGGGTTCAAATTCACTGCAAGGCTCATGATGACACTAGTCGTCGCCACGATAAATGCGATACTCCGGACGGTACCTTCGGGCAGAAATCCCCAGGCACACAGTGCGACGGCAGCCAACCCTAGCTCAGCGATGACGCCGCCCGCCGCGATCAACAAACGCTTCCGCTTCGACGTCAGTCGGTAGGAATCGGACACGTCGGAATAGAGGACAGGCATCATAACCATAAAGGCGACGCCTATCGTCGGAACTCGGCAGCCGAATCGCGTGGCGGTATAGGCGTGCCCTAACTCATGGACAACCTTTACTGCGCCAAGGGATAGACTATAGAGTATTGCCCCGTGCCAGTTGAAAAAGTAGAGAAACGTTGAGACGAAAGCGTCCCATTGACGGCCAACCAGGATCAACCCTGTCAGCCCGATTATGCCGAACATCCATCCGGCAACCACCGTGTAGAGTGGCGCCACGAACGGAAGTGTCGCCTTCAAAAAGTCGTGCGGGTGCACCAGCGGGATCTTGATGAACAGGTAGTGGTGGACCAGCCACATCACCCAATTCTGCTCACCGGCTTGGGCTTGGGTCTGGTAATCCGTGTGCTTACCGCCGGCGGATCGCTCGGTCAAATTGTTCGCATAGAGGAACTTCACCAAGTCTTCCACATCTTCAACCGTCGTCCGACAGGCCGTCTCGCGCGCCATTGCCGCATGAAGTCTCTCAATCGTTCCGGCGTTCCAGCGTTTGATCATCTGATAAACCGGCCATTCGATCTGGAAATACCGGTTTCGAATAGGATCGACGATAGTCCAAGTCGGCACACCATCGGGCGTGGGGTTCCCCCGATTGAATTGGAGATTCGTGCGAAGCAGTGGGAGCTTGCGTTCTTGTGGCTTTATACTTGGTGATTCAGGGATGAACACGATTACCAGCCCACCCATTGCCGAATCGCCGTCAATGGACGCCGTAGCAATAAATACGCGACAGGTCCTTGCTCGCCATAAACTTTTGCCGTGCCTTGCCACCCGATGCGGATACGCGGATCCGGTTGTGCCAGTCGCGCCGTCACGCGGTATGCCAAAATATCTCCCGGCAAAACCTCGGCATGGTAACTCGTATGGATCACGGTTGCGGCAAAGGACTCCAACGGAAGCGCGTTAAGGAAGACGACCGCTTCGGCACCATCTTTGAGTACTATTGCATCGGCCACCGGTAAATCTATCCGCAGCTCGATCTGCTGGGGATCCGCGATTTCCATGATACGTTCACCGACTGTCACCGGTCGGCCGATCCAATCTGACTTGTCTGAATAGAGGAGCAACCCGTGTTTCGACGCTCTGACTTCGACCTGGGCAAGCATTTCTCTCGCATATTCCAGCTCTGTTTGACGGAGATCCACCTCGACTTCTTTCAATGGCGCATCGGCCTTGCGATGGGGATCGCTGAACCCGGCTTGAACAGCCTGACTATGCTCAGCTTGGGCGATGGCCAACTGCTTTTCGGCAACGCGGAATTGATTGTGCAGGTTAGTGTCCTCATATCGGAATAATGGGGCACCGGGTTGTACCATTTCGTTCGGGGACACAAGCACATCGGCAATAACACCGTTCATGGGGGCGCTGACCACAGCCGGATCTTTCGCCATGACTTTGACTGGCGCCACAGCGGTAATCTGAATCGGTAAACAGAGCGCACCAAGCGCGACAATCGGCAAAAGCCACCAGGCAGGTTTCCCGATCTTCCTGGACCAGCCTTGTTCCTTTTTTGACAGAGCCATCCACGCATATGCATAACTGCCGGCCAGGCGATGAACAATCGCCACATCGTTTTCCTGCCACGCAAAATCCCGCTCGAACCACCATGCCCCCAGCACCGTTTCATCGGGGTGTTGCAACGGACACCAAAAGACGTGCCCCTTCACAAATTCCCGCCAGCCGCTGCGAAGCGAATCGGGCAGCAGCTCTTCCGTGACAACCATCGGCTGTTCACCGGCATTCCCGGCTCGGCGCAGCGCCTGAACCGCTTGTTCGAGCCACACGATCATTGACGCATCGCGATCAACAACGGCGATGCTTGACGCGTTGAGCACGCGATACGCATCCGTCGCGTGACCTGAGGAACCCAGCAGAAAAACCTGATCATAAGGAATCAACCGTCTGGTTTCGTTGACAGAGAGGAACTGCAACTCTTGGAGTGTCTTGGCCGCACGAATTTGTCCTTCCAGATGCGTAAGGGCAGCCAGATGTATCAGAGTCGGAAACTGTTGTGCGGTCGGCTCGACAGTCGTTGCCATGTCTACGGCTGCTCCACAAATTGCGCGGATCCGCTCATGCCCGCCAAGATTTCCGGCGGCAATTTCTCGAAAGCTCCCGTTACCTTGATCGTCTGGCTCGCCGGATCAATTGAGGCGCCGATTTCCGTGATCCTTGCCCGATAACTCCTTCGGGTTTCATCCACGACAAACGTAAATGGCGACTTGCGTCGGAGCCAGGACAGAGAAGAAGAAGGCAGCACGAGCTCGATCTCAAGGGTGCTGTCGTCCAGCAGACTGATCAATTTGTCGTTGGGAAATACGTTCTCATGCTCGTTGATCAGGACGCTGACCACGCGCCCGCCGAAAGGGGCGACGATGTGGCAACCTTTCACGTTGACCTCAGCGACCCGAATAGCGGCCAATGCCTTCTTGGCTTCCGCCTCTGATGTTTCTAGATCCAGTTCGCTCACGGCATTGAGTTTGCCGAGCTCGACGTTATTTTTATAAACTTTGTCTCTTGCTTCATGTTCAGCCATGGCGACCGCTAATTCGGCACGATACTTGTCACAGTCGAGTTGGACCAACGTATGTCCTTTTTCGAAACGCTGCCCTTCCTTATAGGGAAGTTGCCTGACACGGCCTTGGACCTGAGCATAAAGTACCGCCTGAGCAGCCGCTTTTACGATTCCGCGAGCAAAGCCGGATTCTTGCCTTGCGACACGGGCTGATCGATCTTCTTTGGACCAACCTGGTGCGGGAACACTCACCACCATGACGGGAAGGAGCACCAGCACCATCACGCTACTGTGCCACCGGTATCGCATGGGCTTCCGATCTCCTTTCTACCTCCGACACTGTGAAACCACTAGATTGCCAATATTGCCTGATCGAATCGGCGAGTTGAGCCACGTTTTGTTCCCCCATGCTGACCGGAACCGCTTCCTCCCCAAGAGATGCCATCAAGGTGGCGTAGGCCGTTTCCAGCCCCGATCGCGCCGCATCCAGCCTCACATCCGCCGCGACATCATTGACTTGTTCTCGGATCAACGTGAGGTCATTCGTCCTTTGCGTCATCCACAAGTTTCTAGTGTGCTCCGCGATTGCTGCCTGCGCTCGCTGATAATCCCACGCATCCTGATATTCCTCCTTGGCATGCACGAACTGAGCGGCACCGACATGTACCTCCGTCAGGATGGATAGGCTCAATGCCAGGCTTTGGGCATCCAACATCTGACCATGCGCTTCGATCGCTTTGAGCTTTGCCGGCGTTCGAAATACCGAGAGTAGATTCCAACTCACCTGAGCGGCATAGGTGAGCCAGTTCTGATAGAAAAGGAGGCTGTTGCTGTTGTAATAACCGCCGAATGAAACCTTGAGACTGGGGAAAAGCTCCAAAAAGACGGCCTTTACTTCCTTGGCATTGATTCGTTTCTTATAGTCAATCGCTCGAAGTTCCGGCCTGAGCAATAGCGCTTGTTCTTCCATCTTTTGGCTATCCAAGTTGATTGCCGGCACCGCGGACGCGCTTGGTGGCATGACCAGATCGAACGGAGTTCCAGGCACCACCCCCATCATCGAAGCCAGCTGTGTCTTGGCCGTACTGAATTCACGAAAGAGTCGTCGAACTTCCCGCTGGATGTTGAGCAAATCCCGCTGGTAATTGAGAGGGGTCAGCGGAGCCTGAAGCTTTCGATCGACGATTTGCTGCGCGCTATCCAGCGCCTTCGAGACCGCTTCATTCAAATACAGAATCCGGGGAAGCACCCGTTCCGCGCTCACGGCCCGCCAATACGCAGTTCGAACTTCCTGCACGAGCCGAACGGCGATACGCCGCTTTTCCTCCTCTGCGATCATCACATTGTCGGCTGCCTGTTGAGCACGCACGAAGGATAACCCGAAGTCCAAGACGTCCCAACTCAATGCAAGATTGCCGTATGTGTAGTTCTTTTCCGACGAGGTGAACGCTTCAATAGCTTGACGTCCAGTAGTGATCGATTGTCCTACGCCCCCGCTAAAATTATTACGTCCATCGAAACCCGCATTGGCGGAGACTTGAGGAAGCAATGAATAGTGAGCGATATTGAGTTGCTGATGAGCCAACTGAACTTGCATCGTTTTGACCTTCGCCTCCAGGTTGTACTTCAAGGAGCGTGCGATGGCCTCATAGAGGTCGATTGGTCCCGTGATTGGCTCCTCAATCGACGAAATGGCCTCAAAATCTTTCACCGCCCTCGCCTTCACCTCTTCCTTGTTCAATGCCTGCGGTCTGACAAGGCATCCAGTGAGGGACAGAAGCAGCACCAAACCAATGGCAGTACGCAACCCATTGTGGGCTGAATATTGGGTACGCCGGACAGTACTCATCGCCGCCATGGCGGTAGTCGCCCCTCTTAAGGATTTCTTCCGTTATGCTATCGGCTTAGTTGAGGAAGAACTTGACTGAACCGACGAGAACTGAGGCTAACTATGTCGCCGTGTTGAAGAAGCCATTCTGACTCCCAAGACAGGCTTACGATCGTCATGCGTGCAGCCTGACTCAGGACCACGCAGGGAAGGTCGAACTCTGAAATTATGGCTAAAAAAGGTGAGAATGGCCGTTGCTTTGATTTGCAAAATCGAGAGCGGCATGACCTTAGGCAATCCCTGATGCTCGCGATCGCGGTTTCTCCGACTCGCGCATCTGGGTCGGCCACAACGATCCGGCAAGCATGCCGATTCCTGCCATGACGAACCCGACAAGCTGTGGAGGCCAGACATCGGTCGGCTGGCTTACCAGCTCCAATGCCAGCCAGCTGGTGAGTCCCGCAACAATGGCCCAAAGCGCCCCTTGTGTCGTTGCCCGCTTCCAGTAGAGTCCCGCAAACAACGGGAAAAAAGCCGCCACCAATGTTACTTTGTACGTACTCACAACCAGCTTATAGATCGTTGCGTCCGACCACAGCGCAAGCACCAATACCGCCGAGGCGAACCCCACCAAGACCACACGCATGAGACGCAGGAATTCCAAATCAGTCACGTGAGGAAACAACGGCCTGATGACGTTCTCGCTCAACGCAACCGACGGGGCAAGCAGGGTCGCGCTGGAGCAACTCATCACCGCGGAAAGGACGGCTCCGAAGAAAATGACCTGCGCCGCGGTCGGAGTATGTTGCAACACCAGCGTCGGCAAAATCAGCTGCGAATCCTGCTCCAATAACGCTCCGAATTTGACCGGATCGATCAAAATAGCGGCATAGGCCAGGAACATCGGTACGAAACAGAAGGCAAAATAAAGCACCGCGCCCACCAGCGAGCCCCGCACAGCCGTCTGCTCATTTTTTGCGGATGTGATCCGTTGGAACACATCTTGCTGCGGGATGGAACCAAGCATCATCGTCATCCATGCCCCGACGAATGGCACCCAAGCCGCCATGGTGGCAGGCGGAAAGAGCTCTAGTTTGCCGGCCTCGGCCGCATGATTGATTACTGCTGGCACGCCGCCCGCCAAATCTCCGACGATCGACGCAATATACAAAAGCCCCCCCATGATCACGGAGATCTGAACGAAATCGAGGATCGCCACGGAAAACATCCCACCGAACGTCGTATAGGTCAGCACAATCGCGGCGCCGATGACGATTCCGGCCGACTGGCTGACGCTTCCCTCCGTCACGACATTGAGCACCAATCCCAACACTTTGAATTGAGCGGCAACCCACCCGAGATACGAAGCGACGATGCAAAGCGTGCACAAGATTTCTATCGTACCGTTGTAGCGGTACCGATAGTAATCGCCCACCGTCAGCATATTGAGTCGGTACAGGCGCGGAGCAAAAAAAAGTCCGGCAAGCATCAAACACATACTGGACCCGAACGGATCGGCGACAACCCCGCGAAGTCCCTCCTTGACGAAGGTTGCGGAGATGCCCAGCACCGCTTCGGCGCCGAACCAGGTCGCAAACACAGTCGCCGTCACGACGGCTAACGGCAGGCTTCTTCCCGCAACGGCAAAGTCTTTGGAGTTCTGAACCCGTGTCGCGGCGAAAAGTCCGATGCCGACGGAAAGGAGAAGATAGAGGATGACGAACCAGAAGACCACGCGCGCAGGATACGGCCATCCCGGCCTGCAATCAATCGATATTCATGAAAGGTTCCGGCATAGAGCCGAACCGGGACATTGGGGCTGATTCAGGAACGAATGTAGTTCATTCCTGAAATACCCCGAACTAGGACCGGGAGGGAGTCCGTTGATCTCAATCACCGTAGCCGACCGGTCTGGGGAATGAGGATTTTGCTGGAGGGCCCACTGACTAACCACTGTGACCTTTGATCCATCGCGGCGCTCATGGATGAGCGGGCCTTCCCAGTGCCCCTTCTGGCGAACCACTTCCTCGATCACCTCCAGCGGTATAGGGAAAACGGTCTTCAATAGCTGATGGGAGGTTCTCCCCAATGCATCTTGCGGTTCCCATCCGTACAACTCCCGGGCGCCATCACTCCAGTATCGGATCGTACCATCCTGATTGCGCACCATCATGGCATTCATCGCACTGGCTGCGAGAAGG
>DATIGP010000077.1:0-6789 GCA_035454625.1 Nitrospira sp. | reverse complement strand
CATTGCATAGATAGTGTCGCCACCTGTCCATCACTTGCTGAGCCGGCCTGAGAGATAGCTGTTTTTGCCGGCCTTCACGGCAGCGGCCATGGTGGAGTGCTTTACCATTGATGATCGAGCTTCGCCCAAGATGATCTTGAGACCTATCCGGCGAATCCGCATGCCGTCACAGTGCAATAGTTCGGCCGTTATGTAGAGGGGATCCCGCCGGGCTGTCGGGAGAGTGTCGGTTCACCGTTGCCATGAGGGGTTTCCGTTGATGGATCGTGTGGATCACGCCTTTGTCCGTCATGTGGTCGACTATGTTTGGCTCCCTTCACCCGTCCTTCCAGCCATCGATAGAGAACCGGCAGCATGATCAGGGTCAGCAGGGTCGAGCTCACGAGACCGCCGATGACGACGATCGCCAGCGGACGCTGCACCTCCGATCCGATCCCGTTGGCAAAGGCCAGAGGAACCAATCCCAACAGCGCGACCAGCGCCGTCATCAATACCGGCCGCAGCCGAAGGAGCGCTCCCATGGTCACCGCTTCGTCCAAACTGTGGCCATCGTCCCGCAGCTTGTTCATATAGGAGACGAGGACAATGCCGTTCAGCACGGCCACGCCGAAGAGATTGATGAATCCGATGGAGGCCGGCACGCTGAGATATTCTCCCGTCAGCCACAGCGCCACCACGCCGCCGATCAGCGCAAACGGCAAATTGAGGATGATGAGCGTCGCCTGCTGAAGCGAATTAAACGTGGAGTACAGCAAAAAGAAAATTAATCCGATCGTGATCGGGACGATGATGCGGAGTTTGGCCATCGCCCGTTCCATGTTCTCAAATGACCCGCCCCACGTCACTCGATAGCCGGTGGGAAGCGCGACTCGTTCGGTGATCTTTTTCTGGGCTTCTGCGACAAGACTTCCGATGTCGCGCCCCAGCGTGTTGAATCCGATCGACACATACCGTTGCAGCTGATCGCGGCTGATTCGGCCCGGGCCTTCCTCCAACTGCACGGTTCCAAGGTCTGCCAGAGGAATAAGGCCACCGCCTTGATCAGTGAGCATAATGTTGCTGATGGTCTCAACGCTGTCCCTGTACTGTTTGGGGAACCGCACCACCAAATCGAACCGTTGCTGTCCCTCATACACACGGGTCGCCACCTCTCCCCCTATCGCGGTCGTGATAATTTCCCGCACATCGGCGACATTGATCCCGTAGCGGGCGATCTTGCTGCGATCGATATCGATCGTGAGATAGGGCTGCCCGAACAACTGTTCGACTTTGATATCCCGGACGCCCCGCACGGATTCCAGGATTTCAGCAATCTCCTGAGCTTTGGCACGCAAGACTTCCAGGTCGTCGCCGAACAGCTTGACGGTGGCTTCCGTCCGGACACCGGAGATCAACTCATCGACCCGCTGCTGGATCGGCTGGCTGATCAGGAACGTCGCTCCCGAGACGCTGGTCAGACGCTCACGGAACTTTTGCATCAACTCCGGCATGGTTCGCGCGGTCGTCCATTGATCCAGGGGCCGAAGCCGCACGACCGGATCGCTCTCGTTCGGCTCCTGTGGATCGTTCCCCAACTCAGTCCGACCGATTTTCGAGACCACCATTTCCACTTCAGGGAACTCCATGATCGCCTGCTGCATGCGCTTTTCTATCTCGATGGACGCCGGAAGCGACACGCTGGGCAGCCGAATGGTTTGTGGTGCGACTGATCCCTCATTGAGTATCGGAATGAACTCGGTGCCTAATGACGGCACCAGTGCCAGAGCGCCGATCAAGGCGCTCACAGCCATCACGACCACCGTGATCCGGTGCCCCAGAGCCCAGCGAAGCACAGGGGCGTAGACACGCTTGGTTTGCCGAACGATCCACGGATCCTCCTCACTTCCTCGGGTCAGCGCCAAGGAACAAAGCACAGGCGACAGCGTGAGCGACAGCACCAGCGACACCAACAACGCGATCATAATGGTGTAGGCCAGCGGCTTGAACATCTTCCCTTCCATCCCGTGGAGCGACAGGAGAGGAAGAAACACGATAATAATGATGAGAATGCCGAACACCACCGGTTGACCGACTTCCTTTACCGCATTCGTGACGAGTTGCAACCTGGGTATGGCGGCGGCAGAATGGTGCGACAGATGGCGATAAACGTTCTCAACCACCACGACCGACCCATCGACGATCATCCCGATCGCGATCGCCAGGCCTCCCAGCGACATGAGGTTCGCCGTGAGCCCGGTTTGTCCCATCACGATAAAGGTGGCCAACGGCGCCAACACCAGCGTACCGACGACGATCAACGCGCTGCGGATGTTTCCGAGAAAGAGGAACAACACGACGACCACGAGCACGACCCCTTCTCCCAATGATTTATACACCGTATTTAACGCCTCGGTGATGAGCTCGATACGGTCGTAAAAGGGCACGATGCGCATTCCGTCGGGCAACAGATTTTTCTCGTGAATTTCTTGAATGCGCGCTTTAAGTCCTTCAACGACGTCCCGCGCGTTGCCGCCCCGCAGCATGAGCACGATCCCGCTGACCACTTCCCGATCGCCGTTCAGCACCGTTGCGCCGTGCCTGACCGCATGGTCGACACGCACATGAGCGACGTCCGAGACATAGACAGGAGTTCCGCCGGTTTCCTTGACCACGATCCGCTCGATGTCCTGAAGAGAGCGTATCAGTCCGATTCCGCGCACAATGTATTTTTCCGAATGTTTTTCCAGGATGTTGCCGCCGGCATTGGCGTTGTTTCTGGCGACCGCGTCGAACACTTCACGAAGCGTCAGGTTGTATTTTCGCAACATGCCCGGTTCGACCAATACTTGATACTGCTTGACGTACCCGCCCATTGAATTGACGTCGATGACCTCCGGTGTGCTTTTCAAGAGCGGCCGGATCACCCAGTCTTGAATCGTGCGCTGCCGGATCAAACTTTGATGCTCCGTGTCGGCATCGGCGACGGATCCCGGAGGGCTCTCCAGGTAATATTGAAACACCTCTCCCAGTCCCGTGCTGTTCGGCACCAGCATTGGTTCCGCTCCCGGGGGAAGGTGTTCCTCGACTTCGAGCAGTCGTTCGAGCACCAATTGGCGGGCTAGGTTGATGTCCATGGCGTCATCGAAGACGATCGTGATTAGCGAGAGGCCCACTTTCGTGAGGGATCGCATTTCGGTGAGCGAGGGGACACCCGTCAGTTGCAGCTCGATCGGATAGGTCACCAGACGCTCGACTTCGGCCGGCGAGAGACCCGGAGCCTTCGTCACGACCTGGACCAGCACGCTGGTGACATCGGGAAACGCGTCGATCGGAATGGTTCGAAAGGCATAGATGCCTCCGGCTCCGATCAGAAGCGCGCAGATGATGATGAGCATCCGCTGGCGTAAGGAAATGTCGAGAAGGCGGGAAACCATCAGACGGGTTTCTTCAGCAACTCGGACTTCAAGACAAAGGCACCATGCGTCACCACCGGCTCCCCTTCGTTCAGGCCGCCGAGGATGGCGGCGACCGTCCCATTGGATTCGCCGATCTGAACCTCCCGCATCTCATACTCGTTCGCGGTGCGCCGTACGAAGACGAAGGTGCGCCCTTGATCGCGTTGCAACGCCGCCTCCGGCACCGCCAACCGATCCGGCTGCGCTTCGGAATAGAGCCGAATGGTCGCAAACATTTCAGGCTTGAGCCGTCCCTCGGGATTCGGCAATTCAAGCCTGAGCTGCATGGTTCGTGTCACGGGGTCTAGAATATCGCCCACATAGGTGATAGTCCCCTTGAACGTTTCCTTGGGATAGGCATTGATGTGGACCTCGACCTGGTTGCCTCCGGAGGCATGGATGGAATGGACGAACGGAATGTCCTTCTCCGGGATATTGGCTTGAACCCACACTTCCGAGAGATCCGCGATCACGAACAATTTTTCGGTGGTCTCCACGACTTCCCCACGGGTCAGGTTGCGCCCGATGATACGGCCGGCGAAGGGTGCCGCGATCGGCACGACGGATCGGATTTCCCGACTGCGGTCGAGACGGCGAAGCTCTTCGCCGCTCATGCCCAGCAGCTTCAATCGATCTCGGGACTCGTTGGCCTCGGCTTGCGTGCTCAACAGTTCCGCGTGCCGACGTTGCAATTCCGCTTCTCCGATGACTTTTTCCTGCAGAAGAAATTGCGCCCGGTTATAGGCTTGCTCCGCGACGTGGAGTTTAGCCCGCGCCTTGAGATAGGCAGATTGGGCAAGACCAAGTTCGCTGCTGTACAAAATGGCCAACGGAGTGTTGGCCTTGACTTCTTGACCGAGATCCGCATACACCTCGACGACTCGACCCCGGACTAGGGTCGTAATCTCCGCCATGTTGCGTTGATTGGGTTGAACGATCGCCGGGAAATCCCGGTGCGTTCGAAAATCGCTGCGCGCCACCGGCTGGACGACCAGGCCGATCCGGGATGATTCCTCCGTCGAGAGCGTAATGAGACCTGGAACCGACACTGCGACCGGCGACTTGCTGGCCACCACATCGCTGGGCGTTCCATCGCAACCGGATGCCAAGGCCATCACGCTGAGGAAAAGACCACACAGGCACCGATTGAGACACGCCGTTGAACCGTGTATTGAACCGTACTGAGCCGTCACAATGCACCCCCTACGGCTTGCTCCAGTCGCGCCAGCGAGACGGACAAGTCGCGACGCGCCAGCGCATAGTCCAGCAAAATCTGTCGTTGCACACGCTGCGCATCAAGGACTTCGAGGAGGCTGGAGGCGCCTTGTTGGAAACTGAACTGCGCCAGCCTCAGTGCTTCCTGAGCTTGTTTCAGTAACCCTTTGTCGAAGACCTCAATCAACTCCGCGGTGGTGCGGACGTCCTGATAGTGCTGGTAGACGGCTCGTCCCAGTTCATTGCGTGTCCTGAGCAACTCTGCCTCATCACGGCGTTTAACTCCCAATGACGACGCGATTTCACCCTGACGACGGTACCAGAGCGGCATCGGGATAGAAAGCCCACCTTGAACCGCTTCCCGCCCGATCTCACGCCAATAACTAAGGTTGGCTGTGATGGTCGGCACGCGCGCCTGCCGCTCGAATTCGATTTTCCATTCCGACTGTTCGACCGACTTCAACAGCCGTTGAATGGTCGGATGCTGGTCCATCATGCGTGCCATAAGCCCCTCGATCTGCAGATCGCGAGGCAGCACCCTAAACTCGCCGTAGACCAGATATGACGGCCCCAGAGCACCGCCCGTCAAGGTGTCGACGGCCACGCGGTTGACGCGAACAAGATTATCCGCACGTGCGAGCAACTGGCGTGCCTTCAGGACTTCCACCTCTGCCTTGATGGATTCGAATTGAGGCGCTTCGCCGGACTTGACCCTGGCCTTGACTATGCGAGCCACGCCCTCGACGGTGTCGAGATTCTGGCGCGCCAGGTCCGCGTCCTGTTGGGCCAACAGCAAATCATAGAAGGCGACTTTGACCTGCGACGCCAAATTTAATCGCGTCTCCAACATGCCCACGTTCGCTGTCGATAGTCCCAAATCCGCTACCCGTTGCCTCGCAGCCCGCATGGCAGGCCATTCCAGCGGCTGCCCCACGACAAAGTTATATTCGGTGACGGATTGGCGGTCGAGAAACGGACCGATACCGGCCCGCCCGGTGTCTTGGAGGTTCCCATGGCCGCCCGCTCCGGCAACAGTCGGATTCGGATAGGCCCCGGCCGCCGTCTGTTGCCCCTTCTGTTGTTCAATCGTTCCTTCTGCAAATGAGACGACCGGGTTCTTCGACAAGGCCAAATCCACGATCATGTCAAGACTGTACAGCGGGCCGTCGGGCTGGGCGGAGACCGCGGTTGGGCCAAGTCCGAGCCCCATCACGCAGACCAGCGCGATTCCAATTCTCATTCTCGTCTCCTGATTCCATTTCATACGATGCAGATCATAGTAGGCCGATTGTCTTCTCTATTTCAAATCTTTACGCCGAACGGGGCGATCCTATCGACTTAACGGCGGAGTCGAGTCGCAATCCGCTGAAGTAGAATGCCGAAATCGCCGCCACCGCGGCGACATTCATCGACTCCACCCCCTCGGCCAATGGAATAGAAAATTTGACGTTGGACGCTCTCACGATGTCGGAGGCCAACCCCGCTCCTTCGTTTCCGACGGCAATCATGAGGCGGCTTGGTATCGCCCGAATACTTCTGATAGGGACTCTATCACTCGAAGCCAGGACCGCCGAATAGATTTCACATCCATACGAAACGAACGACCGAACGTCACGAGTGTGGAAGACCGGAAGGCTCAGGATGGCCCCCGCCGTGGCGCGGACCACTTTGGGACTGAAATGATCGGCGGAATCCTCGCTGAACCACACGCCTGACAGATTCAGGGCCGCGGCGGTCCGGATGATCGCCCCGACATTTGCCGGATCTTGTAACCGATCCCCATAGATGCCCAACGCGTTCGTTCGATCGAACACCCGCGTCTCATCCCACTTGGGTTGCCGGACGATTGCCAGTATCCCTTGCGGCGTGTCCACATCGGTGAGCTTTTCAAAGCCGGCGTCCGGGCAGACACACTGGCTCGCACACAGTTTCACGCGCGCCTTTCGACCGGCTTCGGTCTCGACACGGAGATAACCCGGCGATACGGTGAGGCTGAGGATGGACTGCGGATGCCGCTGAATCAGATCGAGGCAGGCCTTTGCCCCTTCAAGGACAAAGGCGCCTTCCCTCGATCTCGTTTTTTTGTCACGAAGCAGTTGCCGGATCAGCGAGGCCTGTGCACGAGTGAGAGCCGGTAGAC
>DATIGP010000076.1:0-21402 GCA_035454625.1 Nitrospira sp. | reverse complement strand
TTGCATACACACCAGGCGCTAATTGCAGCGAGTTTCTGCAGCGGGTGAGCGGTGGCCCATGGCCATCCAGTGGTTTATGCCCAACCGTCACCAGACTGGAAGGGCGTTGGGAGGTTGTGGCAACATCCTGCCTAGGGTTTTGGTTTCTCCTTATACGTATCGTGCTCCGCCGGCTTCTTCGCCAGGTTGTCGCCGGCGACTCGTGTGACGGAGATCTCTCGGGGACCTCCCTCGCCTTCGCGCTTGATCTGCAACTTTACCGTACTCCCGGCTTCTCCACGAACCATCTTCACCACTTGCTCGTAGGTCTTTCCCGAGACCGCCGAACCATCGACGCTGACCAATTCGTCTCCGTGCCGAAGTCCGGCCTTATGAGCCGGTCCTTCACGATAAACTCTTCCGACGTACAGCGAGGCCGGATCTCCGACACGCTCTGCCCCGATATGAAGTGAAATCCCGATCACCCCGTCCGGCCCCTTCGCTCCGTCTGGGCCTGCAGCAGGGTTCTGTCCCGGTTGATCTCCAGCATGGACCGGACCACTCAGCAGGAGACCCAACACCATCGCGATCATCGCCATTGCATTCCGCATAAGAAGTATCCTCCAACCTTAATTATAAGTATAGGACGGCACCATGATGATTCGTATTGTCTTGTCTTGGTCCCCTCTCGTCTACTGGAGGGAAGCCTAGGGTATACCAATCGCTGATCCACTGCATGAGGCGCGAAGGAGCCGGCGGGCTTCTTTCTGCAAGTCCATAGGCCTCGCCCAATAAACCTTACGAGAACACACGACGATAAGCGAGCAGATCTCTCACGGCAGCCCGCAATAATATTTCCCGGACCAGACCAGCCGGTAGGTGAATCGACTATCTGACCACCTGTATCCATTAAGATAAGCTGTATCCTCAATGATACGCCATAGATGAGCCTCGGTCTTCTCACAAAGCCGACACAAAGACTAAATAGCTAATTGAGTTGAGCATATGGTCGGTACGATTGAAGATGTGGCGAAGGTACATGTATTGCACTAGTCGGTTATCTATGTTGGGACCAGGGTCTTCAATAACAAGCGTTGACTCATCGCATTCCTGATAGGGTGTACATGCTCTTAAGAACATTCGCTCATCGAACTAGGACATTAACTAGTTCACCAGGAGTCCTCTTTTTTCTACGCTCTGACTGCCTAAAACCAAGGAGGACATCATGGATACAACAATGCTCAGCAATCGGGTCAAGACCACATTGGAGCAAGTTGGTACGGATTGTCCACTGGAAGCGATGATGGATCTCTGCCCCGAATTGACTTGGAATCAGATGTTTCTCGCCATCGACGACTTGAGCAGAAGGGGGGAAGTCCTGCTCACGATGGAATCCGACAGAACTTACCGAGTGCAGATGCGTCGTGTGGAAGCGAGTTCCTCCGTTCTCTAGCGAGGACCGAGAGAGTTTCTAAACTCGATAACCGAACAGGAGTATGTATGTCGACCTGTGTAGTTCCTCACGCTCAGAATTCCCAACACGACCGACAGGAGACGAAATGCATTCGTGTGCTGCTGGTAGACGACCACTTCCTCGTCCGGCAAGGTTTACGTAAGTATCTCAGCCATCACATCGACATTGAATTGGTGGGCGAGGCAACCGACGGGGAGGAAGCGGTGAAACTCACGGACCAATTGAAGCCCGACGTCGTGGTCATGGACATCAACATGCCGAAAATGAACGGCATCGAAGCGACAGGCTCCATCACGCGAAAGCATCCGCATCTGCCGATCATCGGTCTTTCGTTTTACGTCGGAAACGGCAATGGAGAGGCCTTATTGAATGCCGGTGCCTGCCTGTTGCTCGAAAAGGACACGGCATTTCAACACTTGCCCCAAGCGATTTATCAGGCGGTCGAAAAAGCCTCGATGCCGGTCCACTAACAGGATGTTGACAAACTATTTTGCAAGGTAGGCAACGCAGGATATCCAGAAGTCTTAGACCATCTCAAAAGAGTCCGCAAGCTGTCAAAATGACCGTCCGGCAAGGCCGCAGCAGACGAAGAGGCGAGGAGGCACATACAAATCTTCTGCTGAGTAACCGTCTCCTGGCATAGCGGGGGCCAAAGTTAGGCGCAGGCTCTCCTCCAACCCCACAAACTAATTCCCTGCTGTTGCCTTCTGCTACAGTACTGTTTTCTCTTATGTCGCAAGTTTCCCCTACCCTCAAATCCTCCTTACGCCTGGGGCTGTTCAATTTGTGAAGTCTTCAAATCTAAAGTCGTTCTAGTGTGGTATCCCAGAAATACGTTCGCGGTGAGCTTGTCGAGTCATGAACGAAACTGCCTGAAATCACACGCTCTTCGACAAGCTCAGGGCGAACAGGTTTTGAAAGGAACTTTCAGCTTGCAATACTAGCTGATGCCCTCTCACCAGGCTCCCCCCTTGCAGATACCAGCCACTTGGAACTCGTAATGAGTTCATGCAGAACTCTAAAGTAAACGCGCGATGTAAGCGATGGGGCATAATCCGTGAGAATCGGGGTGAAAGAGCTTGGCCTGATGGTGCTCGCGATTTCGGTGGCGGTCGGGGTCTATCTCGCACTCGACCGTTGGATCTTGAAGCAGGGTCTTCCCGAAGGTCTGATCCAGGCCAACGGCCGTATTGAAGGGGATCACGTCACTATCGCGAGTAAGTTTCCCGGACGGATTGCCGAGCTGAGAGCCAGGGAAGGTGACTCGGTTGCAAGAGACCAGCCGCTGGTTATTTTAGACGATGTTCAGACACGCGCCAGGGTCGAACAGGCCCGTCGTTTGGTGGATATGCTTGAGGCTCAGGTTGAGGCGGCTCATACGTCACTCGCGGTGTTGAATCTTGAAGTGCCGCTCGCGATCGACGCCGCTCAGGCCAAAGTGGACAGCGCCAAAGCGGTATTGCAGAAGAGCCGAGCGGTCGAGGTGGAGGCGCGGCGAGACCACGCCCGCATGCAGGCTCTCTTGCCGGATCAGGCCGTCTCGCACCAACTCGTCGAGCAATCCGAAGCCCGATGGAAGGCTGCCGCGAGCGATCAGGCCGCGGCCAAGGGAGCCTTAGCCCAGGCGCTCAAGGAACTATCCCAGGCGGAATTGGGATGGAAACGCATCAAGGCAAAGGAAGGAGAGGTCGCCGCGTTGGAACGTCAGCGTGATCAGTCGTACGCAGCCCTTGATGAGAGTGAAAGTGTGCTGAGCGATTTGACGATCAAGGCTCCCGCGAGCGGCACCATCACCACCAGAATGGTCGATGTCGGCGAAGTGGTTACGGCCGGCGTCCCCCTCCTTGAACTGGTGAACCTTGATAGTCTCTACCTTCAAGTTTATGTCCCGGAGGTGCAGATCGGAAAGCTGCGCCTCGGCCTGCCGGCGCGCGTTCATACCGATGCCTTTCCTGAACAACCGTTCGACGCGACTCTTCGATATATCGCCTCCAAAGCTGAATTCACTCCCAAGGAAGTGCAGACGCCGGACGAGCGGGTGAAGCTGATTTACGCGGTCCGCCTGTACCTTACCGACAATCCGGATCATCGTCTGACGCCGGGATTGCCCGCCGATGCGGTCATTCGATGGAAAGAAGACGTGGCGTGGACGAAACCGAAAATGTGAGCGGTGAACAATGAACGGGGAGGGGTGAAGGACAATAGTCTCACGATCGAGAGCACATGCGATGGCAAAGACACTCCATCTCATCGCTGGGTTGCTGGGAACGCTGACAATCGCCGTCTTTTTTCTCTCCACAATCATCGTGGAATTGTTTGGTTCGCATCAGACGGCGGCAACGGTAAAAAGCCTTATTGTCATGCCCGGCCTATTTATTCTCGTGCCCGCGATTGCGGCCACCGGCGGCAGCGGCTTCGCCCTTTCAAAATCTTGGAAAGGGCGGCTTATTGAAGCGAAGAAAAAGCGAATGCCCTTCATTGTTGGAAACGGCCTATTGGTCTTGCTGCCATCGGCCCTTATTCTTGATCGTTGGGCTTCAGCCGGTATATTCGACGGTAGTTTCTATTTGGTTCAGGTTGTGGAGCTTCTGGCAGGAGCGACAAATCTGACGCTGATGGGCATGAATATCCGTGATGGCTTGAGGATGAGTGGGCGACTTGGCATTTTCCAAGCGAGCCTTGACCGTCCGACGTGAATGGGTAAAGGGATGGGTGACTCTGTCGTCAAAGTATCTTCCTTTGTGAAGCGATACAAGAAGCAGATGGCGGTTGGTGGGGTCGACCTTGAAATCAGGAAAGGCGAAATCTACGGGCTGATCGGGCCGGACGGAGCCGGGAAGAGCAGCCTCATGAAGGCGATTGCGGGTGTGCTGACCTATGATGAAGGAACAGTCAACGTTTTCGGCACGCTGGTCGATTCGGAACGAGCTGCGGAGCGAGTGAAGCAACGGATCGGTTTTCTGCCGCAAGGTCTGGGGCTGAATTTATACCCGGACCTCTCCGTCGAGGAGAACATCGACTTCTTTGCTCGACTCAGGCTTGTGCCGGAGCATGACCTCAATGAACGAAAGAGCAGGCTGCTTGCCATGACCCGACTCGACAAGTTTCGTGATCGGGCGATGAAACACTTATCAGGTGGCATGAAACAGAAGCTGGGACTGGTCTGCACCCTCATTCATGAGCCGGAGCTCGCCATCTTGGATGAACCGACCACCGGGGTGGATCCCGTCTCGCGCCGCGATTTCTGGGCCATTCTGGCTGAGCTGCTGCAGGAGAAAGGCATGACCGCCCTGGTCTCGACCGCTTATATGGACGAGGCGGCTCGGTTTCACCGGCTGTCGTTCGTCTCGAATGGAAAAGAACTGGCCTCAGGCACGCCCGCCGAAGTCCGAGCGCTGGTCCCCGGTTCGATGGTGACGTTTGAGGCCGCACCGCTGCCCGAGGCGATGGTTCGGCTCAAGGCGTCGTACCGGCAAGTCGAGGCGCTGGGCCCCCGGCTCCATGTCTTCACGGAATCAACCGATGCGGCGCAAGCGGTGTCGGACATCGTCATCGCTTTGAATGACCTGACGCCGTCGAACGTGCGGGTGGACGAACCGGAATTGGAGGATGTGTTTGTCGCGCTCTTGCTGAGGCAGGTCGAACATCAAGAAGCGGACGGTGCCCTCTCTGTTTCCACGATGAACCGAGACCACGACGGGCCGGCGATTGAAGCCAAGGGACTCATCCGCGACTTCGGATCTTTCCGCGCCGTGGATCACGTCACGTTTCGCGTCCAACCCGGAGAGATCTTCGGCCTGCTGGGGGCCAACGGAGCGGGGAAAACCACTGTGATCAAGATGCTGACCGGCATCATGCCGCCGACCGGCGGAGAAGGTCGGGTGGCGGAGGCCGACATGAAGACCGCGGGGAACGCCATCAAAGAGCGAATCGGCTACATGTCACAGGCCTTTTCGCTCTACCTGGACTTGACCGTCGTGGAAAATATCCGGCTGTTCGCCGGGATCTATGGATTGGATTCGCGGGCGACGGAGGAACGACTGCGATGGATCGTGGCGATGGCCGGTTTGCACGGGTATGAGTCAAATCTCACGGGTCGCCTGCCGATGGGAGTCCGTCAGCGGCTCGCGCTCGGCTGTGCGCTCGTCCATCGGCCACGCGTGTTGTTTTTGGACGAACCGACCTCGGGCGTCGACCCCATCGGCCGACGCCATTTCTGGGATATCTTGTCGCGGCTTGCCCGTGAAGAAGGAGTGGCGATCTTGGTCACCACACATTATATGACCGAAGCCGAACATTGCGACCACCTGGCGTTGATGTATGCGGGACGGATCGTCGCCGAAGGATCGCCGAGCGACATGAAAAGTCAGGTCGAGCAAGAAGCTGGACGGCTCCTTGAAATCGAGGCGGATATCCCCGGAAGGGCGTTGCGTCGATTGAGAGAGGCGGGGTTTTCCGAAGCTGCGCTCTACGGCACCAAGATCCATTTGTTGTCACGCCATCACGCGGAAGACGAGGCGCGGCTCCGCCGGGTCTTGTTATCCGACGGCATGCGCGTGAAGGCTGTTGGCGGTCGGCCGCTCAGTCTCGAGGATGTGTTCGTCCATCGGGTCATGACGCTGGAACAACAGGAAGCAGCAACAAAGCGAGGAGCCGGTTTATGAGTCTGAAGCGTATCGCAACGGTGGCATCGAAGGAGTGGCGCGAGATGGTGCGGGATCGGATGTTCGTCCTCCTGGCGTTCCTGCTGCCGGTTTTATGGATGCTGGTGTTCGGCTACGGTCTTGTCCTCGACGTAGAGGAGATCCCATTCGTCGTGGTTGACCGTGACCACAGTTCCTTGAGCCGCGACTACCTGTACCGGTTTATCACGTCACGGTACTTTGACTTCAAGGGTTCGCTGATCGATGAGGCGGCGGCCGATCGGTGGTTGGAAAGCGGAAAGGCACGAGCGGTTATCGTGATTCCGGAGAAGTTCGAAGAACGCCTGCTTGCCGGGCGACCGATCGCGATACAAACCTTGATCGACGGGACGTTTCCCCTGCGCACCGATATTACGAAGGGCTATGTGATCGCGATCAACCAGGCGTTCGGCGCCGAGCTGCTCGAACAATATGTGGCGCAGACTCGGGGAGTATCCCGGGAACAGGCCGGCCGGTTGATCCGACCAATCGATCTGGAGGTGCGCTATCTCTACAACGAAGAAGTGCGGAGTTCCTGGTCAACCATTCCGGCGCTCGTGATGTTCTCTTTGATGCTCGCGCCACCGCTGTTGACGGCGCTCGGAATCGTGCGGGAAAAAGAATCCGGGTCCATCTATAACATCTACAGCGCCACTGTCAGCAAGGTAGAATATCTGGCCGGGAAGCTCGCTCCCTATGTCGTCGTGTCGTTCGTGAACGCGGTGGTCCTCTGGCTGCTTGCGACTCTGTGGTTCGGAGTGCCCTTCAAGGGCAACCTGGGGCTCTTTCTGTTTTCAGCGCTGCTCTTTGTGTTGACGAGCACTGGGATCGGGTTACTCGTGTCCATCATGGTCGGCACGCAAATCGCCGCGTTGATCGTGACGATGGTCATTAGCATTCTGCCGACGATTCTGTTCTCCGGACTGATCGTGCCGGTCTCCTCCCTCAGCCCCGGCGCCTGGATTCAGGCGCATTTCTTCCCAGGCATGTATTTCACGAACATCGTTCGAGGAACTTTCTTAAAAGGCGTCGGACTGGACGTGTTGTGGCCGGATGTCCTGGCGTTGGCTCTGTATGCAGCGGTCTTACGACTCGTGGGATACCGTTTGTTCACCAAGAGACCTCGATCATGAACGGGGGGACGACATCCGGTTCGCGACGCGCCGCCGTGTGGTGGGGACGTCTCATGGTCATGACGCGCAAGGAAATGATCCAGTTATTTCGGGATCTGCCGATCGTGTTGTTCTTGACGTATTCCTTTACGCTGGCCATTCTGATCTCGGGCAACGGTCTCAGGTCCCAACTCCACAATGCGAGTCTCGTGGTTTATGATGCCGACCACAGTTCGGCGTCGCGGGATCTCATTCATCGATTCCACCAACCGTATTTTCGCTTGATCGGCGAGGTGAGTCATCCTGACGAAGGGCTTCGTCGAATGGACCGAGGCACGGCCATGGCCATTCTCGAAATCCCCCCTCGGTTTCAAGAGCAACTTGCCGCTGGTGAGCCGACGGCGGTCCAATTGTTGGTCGATACCACCAACGCCCCACAAGGTCTGTCCGCCGCCGGGTATGCCGGGCGCATCGTAGCTCAGTTCGGTCAGGACATTTCGGCGACCCGCGTCGGTGGATTGCCTCAGGGTTTGTCGAGCCTGCCGATCATCACCAGCGAACATCGGGTTTGGTACAACCCAGACCAGAACGAAGCGTGGTTCGAGTCCATCTCGGGTCTTTTGCGCACGATCACCATTTTTTCGATCCTGCTGCCCGCCACCGCGATGGCCAGGGAGAAAGAGCGTGGCACGGTGGAGCAACTACTGGTGTCGCCGCTGACACCGTCGCTGATCATGCTGCCGAAGGTATTGGCCATGACCATCGTCATCCTCGGCGCGACGGCGGTGGCGCTGTTCGGCGTGATGCAACCGGCGTTCGGCGTACCGGTCAGAGGCAGCGTGATCCTTTTGTTTTCCCTGACGGCGTTGTTCACGTTTACAACGGCGGGCATGGGCCTCTTCGCCTCGACGATTACCCGGAACCAAGCGCAGGTGGGTTTGCTGACGCTTCTCATCGTGGCACCGATGCTGATGCTGTCAGGCATCACTACCCCTATGGAAGCCTTGCCCGACTGGGTCAATATCCTCATGCTTCTGTCCCCATTGCGCTACTTCATCGAGATTGCATACGGGATCCTCTTGAAAGGGGCCGGCCTCGACGTGCTTTGGAGCCAGGCGCTCGCCATGGCGGCTTTGGGTGGTATTCTCTTCACCTTCGGCACGTGGCGGTTCAGGAGGCAGTTCGAGTAATCAGGCGATTGCCGTCGACGGTCGATAGAGAGGTTCGAATGCGGATGATAAACCTAAGGTGCTCCTCTCCATGCGCTGCCGTCATAGGCGTCTTCTGCCTCCTTATTCTTTCCGGGTTCCTCTCGCCGATCACTCTGAATCGAGCCGGGATCGCCTATGATGACGCCATCACCGAGTCACACTCCAAACAGCTGCTGATCAACATCGCCAGAGCACAGCACCACGAGCCGATCCACTTCACCGGCGTCTCCAACATCGCGGCGACCTTTGATTTTCGCTTCACGGCCGGCGCGACCCCGGCTCTCGCTGGTTTGGCGAGTACGCAGATCCTGCCCGTCATCAGCGGAAGCGTCGCCGAGAAGCCGACCATCAGTATCGCACCGCTTTCGGCAGTGGCACCTTGGCAACGGTCGTTCAAGACTTGTTGTCGATCTTGATATTCTTCGCGATGGCGTTCTGGCTGATCCGACGAAGGCGAAGGCAACCCGAACCGAGCACTACACCCTGTCGGTCTTCATCATGCGCGTGGATTGGCATATACTGCTGTGTGACCAGGCATTGCCCAACGCGGCTACAAGCCCGGCCCTCTGAGATCGCGTACGTGTTCCTCCTTCAGCTGCCAAGGGTGGTGTAAACATGACTCACGGTTCCGGGTGAGCCAGCACAGAACTCAGAGTGCGATGCCATTGGTGGACCAGGCCGTCAACGGCCCGACCTCTTTATCTTCTCGAGTCCGGCCGGTGTCGACAGCATGGAAGTGAATGTTTCCAGCCTGGCTGCGATGTCGTCATACAGGAGTCTGTACGTACGAGTTTGGATCGATCGTGTCCAAGACGTTATGGAAGGAACGACCGGTGGTTACGGCAAAAGCGGCAGGCATTCCAATGCAGTTCCCAGAGCCGTTTCACAAGAATCTAGTCGAAAGCGTGGAAGGGTATGCGGCGCGGGTGCTCGACCTGCTCACACGGCCTGGTGAACGTGGAAAATTCGACCGATCCGGGCGTGGATATGTAGGCAAGCATTTTCTCTTGCTTCGCGTACTCCGCGACGAGCTGCGACTCATCAAGCAAGTGGTGCGAACAGCATGACAGATCGTTCGAGCGACGCACTGGTCGCCTATTTCTCTATGGAGATAGGTTTAGATTCCGGCATGCCGACCTATGCCGGCGGTTTGGGAGTGCTGGCGGGAGATACGATTCGATCGGCTGCCGATTTACAGATTCCCATGGTGGCGGTGACCCTGGTGCACCGACGCGGCTATTTTTATCAACGGCTGGATGATCAAGGTTGGCAACATGAAGAAGCGGTCGCGTGGCCGATCAACGATTTCTGCAAACCGGTGGAACAGCATGTCACTGTTGAAATCGAGGGTCGTACCGTGCACGTCGGAGCCTGGCAGTTTCGAGTCCGAGGTGAATCGGGCCAAGACGTGCCGGTCTATCTTCTCGATACCGATCTCCCGGAGAATCAACCATGGGATCGCACTCTGACGGATATGCTCTACGGAGGCGACGACCACTATCGGCTCTGCCAGGAGGTCGTATTGGGGTTCGGTGGCTTCAGCCTCCTGCGTACGATCGGCTACGGACATATTCGACGGTTCCATATGAATGAAGGACATGCGGCGTTGCTCGTGTTGGCTCTTCTCGAGGAGAAACTGGCCTCCCGTGCTCCCGAGGAGGCGGTCCCTGCCGATCTCATCGATGCCGTCCGTGAACAGTGTGTGTTTACGACCCATACGCCGGTGCCGGCAGGTCACGATCAATTTCCCCCCGACCTTGCGCATCGTGTGCTGGGCGACCGGCGTTGTGCCTGGCTCAAAGCCTGCGGCCATGACCATAGTTTGAACATGACGCAGCTCGCTCTGCGCGGTTCGCGATTTGTCAACGGGGTCGCCATGAAACACGGCGAGGTCTCGCACAGCCTCTTTCCCGGTTATCCGATTCACTCGATCACCAACGGGGTCCATGCCGTCAATTGGGCCGCGCCTTCGTTTCAAGCGCTCTATGATCGGCACCTACCGGACTGGCGGCATGATCAACTTTCGCTTCGGTATGCGATCAGTATTCCGGAGCAGGAGATTTGGGGTGCGCATATGCTCGCCAAGCGGGCGCTGGTCGACTATGTCAATCGTGAGGCGAATGTCGGGTTTGATCGAGACGCCTTGACGATTGGATTTGCCAGACGAGCCGCCGCGTACAAACGGGGGACCTTGATCTTTCACGACATCGAACGATTAGCCACGATTACCCAACGAGTCGGGCCGTTGCAAATCGTCTTTGGGGGCAAGGCGCATCCGCACGATCAGGATGGGAAGAACCTGATTCACCGACTTCACGCGCTGCGTGATGCCCTCCGGGGCAAGGTCCTAGTCGCCTATCTGACGAATTATGACATGATGCTGGCGAAGATCCTCTGCGCCGGCGCGGATGTGTGGCTCAACACCCCGCTTCCCCCGATGGAAGCTTCCGGGACAAGCGGCATGAAGGCGGCGATCAATGGAGTCCCGAGCTTGAGCATCCTCGATGGGTGGTGGATCGAAGGACATGTGGAAGACGTGACTGGCTGGTCGATCGGTGACCGGATCGAGGCGAGCCGTGAATCAAGCGAGGGCATGGATATCCGCGATGCTTCCGCGCTATACGATAAGCTGGAACAGAAAGTCCTACCCTGTTTCTACCAGGATCGTGAACGGTTTACCCACATCATGCGGCAGGCGATCGCCTTGAACGGAGGATTCTTCAATACCCAAAGGATGATGGCGCAGTACCTGCACAAGGCCTATCGACTGGTCGGGGAGTATGTTCGCGGCGGCTGAAGTCACATGCCGATTCGTAGATTTCCACCCGACGGCAATACCCTCTTATCGGTTACCGACCATTGTTTGCGCAGCCGAGAGCATGTCAACGTAATCGTCGCCGGTAAGCAATCCGCGCCGCAATGGCATTGCACGGCGGGCGTGGGCATTGGGGAATAGGCAAGTAACGACAAGGAGAGCGAGCCCGATGTCGTGATGGCCTGTTGCGGCGATGTGCCCACGATGGAAACGTTGGCGGCCGTCACCTTATTGCGAAGGTATCTACCGGAGGTGAAAGTGCTCGTGGTCAACGTGGTGGACCTCATAAAGCTGCAACCCCGGGCCGAACATCGTTCCCCTCCGTGGTCTGCGCGCCGACTATACCAAGCAGGCTCTCAGAGACAAACCTGCGGAGCACCAACAGTACATGGGGAAGATATGCCGGAGATCAGACAGTGGAAATGGACCAGCCGCTAGAAGCCTGCCCGCGTAGCAGACAGCAACCCTCCGATCGCTTCAAAAACACATGATTCCCTCGCGGAAATATGCTATCGAAGGGGACCTATGAAGGTGGTTCAGTTCGGATCATTCAGGAATGTCAAAGGGGAGGAAACGCATGGGCCGGAGGGTGCTTTGCAATCGATGGAGTATCGGACTACTTTTTCTCGTGCTTCTCCTGACCGGCCTTGCGTACGCGGACGATTCGAGCGACAAAAAGCCGGATCATGCGACCATAAAAGAGGTAGAGGATTGTCGTTACCAGCAGTCAGCCGAATCAACCGATGAGGAAACTGCCAGTGGAATGTTCCCGGCGGACGATGTCTTCCGTCCCCTCTTGGCCGACCCGAGACAGCCGCACTTCTTTGCTCTTTGGCAATCCACCCAGTCACGTCTGGAACGGACCAATGCGAACATCGGATCCATCGGCATCGGGGAAAATTTTGGGTTTTATACCAGGCGCAAGGGATGTAACGGATGGCAGATCAGCCTGCTGACCGGGATTTTCGCCCAATTCGACCTGGATGCATCGAATGCCGCACTCATCAATGTCGATTTCAATGTGGGGGTGCCCCTGACATGGCGCCACGGAAACTGGTCCGCGCGCCTGCGCTTTTATCATCAGAGCAGTCACGTCGGGGATGAGTTTTTGGGAGCCAATCCAGGTTTCCAGTCGATCGGCCTGCAATATGAAGAAGTCGACATGATTGCGTCTTATGATTTCCGGAGATGGCTGCGACTGTATGGAGGAGGAGCGGTGCTGGTCAATCGCCAACCCTCCACGATCGATCGATTGACAGGACAATGGGGATTCGAAGCGCGGACGCCGACCCCACTGGGAAGATCCTACCTGTTCGGTCTGCTCTCCAACCCGATCCTCTTCACACCCGTCCTGACGGCGGACTTTAAGTCGGTCGAGGAGCAAAAGTGGTATATCAATACGAATTTCCTGATGGGCTTCGATATGTCGCGGACTGGTTACCTGAAGCGTCTACGGATTCTTTTCAACTACTATCATGGATATAATCCATATGGGCAATTCTTCTATTCGCAGAAGACTGAATCGTTCGGAGCGGGCGCCTATTTCATGTTTTAGATTAGAATTAGTGCGTGGACGTGAAAATCGGTTGCTGTTCGACGTACAGGTGCCGAGGCAGGATCCGTTCAGCACCGGGAGGCAATACAGATGAATAACAAGGTCTCATTCTCCATCTGGTACATCCTCCTTGCGGTCATGGCGGTGGTGATGGTGCATGACCTTATTATCGCTCTCAATAAGGTGGAAGAACTTCCCTACAGTGAGTTTAAGAAACTGGTGGCGGACGGCAAGGTGGCGGAAGTCTCGGTGACCAGCCAAGTGTTGACCGGGAAATTGAAGCCTGAAGGCGATTCGAAAGAGCAAAAAGCATTTGCGACCGTGCGGGTCGAGGACCCGGATCTGGTCCGGGAGCTCAATCAACGTGGAGTGACGTTTGCCGGCGTCATCGAGTCCACCTTTTGGCGGGATCTTCTGTCGTGGATTATCCCGGTCGCCTTGTTCGTCGGCATCTGGTTTTTCATCTTTCGTCGATTGGGCCAGGCCGCCCAGGGTGGTTTCATGCAGGTCGGCCAGTCCAAGGCGAAGATCTACATGGAGAAGGACGTCAAGGTGACGTTCGCAGATGTGGCCGGAGTAGATGAGGCCAAAGACGAACTGCGGGAAGTCATTGAGTTTCTGAAGACACCGGAAAAGTTCACCAAATTGGGTGGAAAGATTCCGAAGGGCATCCTGCTTGTCGGTCCTCCGGGGACCGGCAAAACACTATTGGCGCGTGCCGTGGCCGGCGAAGCCGGAGTGCCGTTTTTCAGCATCAGCGGGTCGGAATTCGTGGAGATGTTTGTGGGGGTCGGGGCGGCGCGGGTTCGTGACCTGTTCGAACAAGCGAAGGGCAAAGCTCCCTGCATCATTTTCATCGATGAGCTGGACGCCCTCGGAAAGGCCCGAGGTATGGGTCCTATGGCGCACGAGGAACGCGAACAGACTCTCAACCAGTTGCTGGTCGAAATGGATGGGTTCGATCCGCGAGTCGGCGTTATTCTCATGGCGGCGACCAATCGCCCTGAGATTCTCGATCCTGCGCTGCTTCGCGCGGGGCGATTCGATCGGCACGTGACGGTGGATCGCCCGGACAAGAAGGGCCGTCTGGACGTGCTTCGGGTCCATGCCAAGAAGGTGGCGTTGAGCCAGGAGGCCGACCTTGAGCAGATTGCCGCGATGACCCCGGGATTCTCCGGCGCGGATTTGGCCAATGTCATCAACGAAGCGGCGTTGCTGGCTGTACGCCGAGGAAAAGACCAGGTTAGCCTCTCGGAACTGCAGGAAGCGGTGGAGCGGGTCATTGCCGGATTGGAAAAGAAAAATCGCGTCCTGAACAAAATGGAAAAAGAACGGGTCGCGTTTCACGAGACCGGCCATGCCCTTGTCGCTCTTTCCATACCGGGCTCCGATCAGGTGCAGAAAATCTCCATCATCCCTCGCGGTGTGGCGGCCTTGGGCTACACGTTGCAGCTACCGACGGAAGACCGGTTTCTGATGACGAAATCGGAATTGGAGAATAAAGTGGCTGTGCTGCTCGGCGGGCGGATCGCCGAGGAAACGATTTTTGGGGAAGCCTCCACGGGGGCTCAAAACGATCTCCTGAAGGCCACGGACATCGCCAAAAGCATGGTGAAGGCGTACGGAATGAGCGAAAAACTGGGCACCATCACCTTGGAACGGGAGCGACAGCCTCAATTCCTTCAGCTTCCGGTCGCCTCTGAAAAAGGCGATTATTCGGAAGAGACCGCCCGTGAAATAGATTGCGAGGTGCGGCGGATCGTCGATGAGCAGTACGGACGAGTGAGGCGGTTGCTGGAAGACAGGAAAACCGCGCTGCAACAAGGAGCGCGGCTCTTGTTGGAGCGGGAAGTGATTACCGGCGCGGAGCTCAAGGCCATCCTGGAGGGGGCGTGATCGCCAGCCTGCCGACTTCCTTGTGGCCGTGGGAGCAGGATGGAAGAACGCTCGTCGCGTGAGGTATTAAGGCTACGACGGAATACACCCGGTGGAACAGGCAACGATCTCTGTCAAAGACAATGTGATTCACTGCCGGGGGGCATGGACCCTTCCACATCTCTCCCAGCTGGAGCGGAGGGGCCGAGCGCTTCGATGGCCCGATGCTCCTACCGTCCTGTACGACGCTGGCGAAGTGACCGCCATGGACACAGGCGGCGCACTCATCCTGCAGCGTTGCATAGACGGCGTCCGTCGTAAGGGGCAGCAGGCTGCTCTCCAGGGCTTGAAACCCGAATTCACCGAACTACTCCGAAAAGTCGAAGCGCAGTGGTCTCGGCCCGAGCCGGGAGTCGCGGTGAGCGGGACGAGGTGGACGGACAATTTCACGCGTGCGGTGCAGTCCCGGCAAGTGTCCGCGATTCGCGCGCTCGCATTCGTCGGGGAAAGCACCATCGCGCTGGGCCGAGCCCTGATACGACCGAGTTCCATTCGGTGGCGGGCGATGTTGCGTATCGTGGAAGTAGACGGCGTGCGGGCCTTGCCGATCACGGGCCTGTTGACGTTTTTGGTCGGCGTCGTGATCGCCTATCAGGGGGCGGAACAGCTCCGGAAATTCGGCACGAATATTTTTATCGTGGACCTCGTCGGTATTTCGCTATTGCGCGAGATTGCTCCGTTAATCGTGGCCATCCTCATCGCCGGTCGTTCGGGATCCGCCTATGCGGCAGAGATCGGCACCATGAAGGTGACCGAAGAATTGGACGCGGTGCGGACATTGGGCATCTCACCCATGAATCTGCTCGTCTTGCCTCGGGCGCTGGCGCTGGTCGTCGCTCTACCGCTGTTGACGGTGTACGCGGATGTGGTGGGCGTGTTCGGCGGCATGCTGATCGCTTTAGGAGAACTGAACGTCAGTTTCGTCGAGTTTGTCGCTCGATTCGAAGAAGCCGTACCCGTGCGGCATTTTCTCATCGGTTTAGGGAAGGCGCCGTTCTTCGCGGCGATCATCGCGTTGGTCGGCTGTTATCAAGGATTCCAGATCAGAGGCGGGGTGGATGATGTGGGGCGACACACCACGATCAGCGTGGTACAGGGGATTTTCTTAGTGATCGTGTTCGACGCGATCTGCAGCATTCTCCTCAATTGGTGGGACCTTTGACGACGATGAATGGAAAGGCTGAGGCTCAGGGTAAGCTTGAGGCCGAGATAGTCTCCCGAGATTCCTTGACCTTCACCTCAGCCGCACCCTGCATGAGAGCGTACCGATGATATCGGTGACAGAAACCGCGACGCCGGTCATTGAAGTGAGCCACGTCGCGACCAAGTTTGGGCAGGCCGTCGTGCACGAGGACGTCAGCTTGGTTATTCGGCGGGGAGAAATTTTTGCCATTGCGGGCGGCAACGGGTGCGGCAAGACCACGTTGTTGCGGGAGATCATCGGCCTGATCACACCCTCGGCGGGAACGATCCGGCTATTCGGAATGGACAGCCGACGATTGGAGATAGGCGACGGTCATCCCATCCACCGCCGGTTCGGCGTGATGTTTCAGCATGGCGCATTATTCAGCTCCTTCACGCTCGAGGAGAACGTCGCCGTGCCGCTGCGCGAACATACGACGCTGAGTACGGGATTGATCCACGACATCGTCGCCGCCAAAATCGCCATGGTGGGATTACCACCGGACAGTGCCGCGAGATATCCCAATGAACTCAGCGGAGGGATGCGGAGAAGGGCCGCGCTCGCCCGGGCGATCGTCATGGACCCGGAGTTGTTGTTTCTGGACGAGCCGACGGCAGGACTCGATCCGATCATCGCGGCAGGATTCGACGATCTCGTCCTCGCGCTGAAGAGTCTGCTAGGCCTGACGGTGGTGATGGTGACACATGACCTTGACTCACTGTGGCGCATCGCGAACCGTGTGGCGGTCCTCGGTCGTGGAACAGTCCTGGGCATCGGCACTATGCAGGAGTTGGCTCGATCGGACGACCCTGTCATCCGCGAATACTTTCAAGGCCCACGTGGAAGAGCGGCGAGCGAGCAGGCGGCATGGAACCATGAAAGACGTGAAATGTGACGAGTCAATCTTCGCAGAAGGACCGTGGCTCATGGCCGAAGAGCCGAACGAGGGATAGGAATTATTCTGTGACGTCGCCTTTGATCTAAGCCATACGCCATAAAAGATTCGCTCTTCTGGACGAGATTACACATGGAACCCAAGGTCAACTATATCCTGGTCGGCTCCTTCGTGGTGGTGCTTGGAGCGGCTGTCTTAATCGGAATTCTATGGTTAGGGAAGACCGACTATCGGGGATCTTATGACCGATATGAGGCCTACATGAAGGAGTCGGTCGCGGGATTGAGCGTCGATTCCACCGTCAAATATCGTGGTGTCGACGTTGGACGGGTCAAGACCATTGCGTTGAATCCAGATAACCCGGAAGAAGTTCTGTTGACCATGGACATTGTGCGGGGGACGCCGGTCAAGACGGACACGGTTGCCGTGTTGGAAACTCAGGGGCTCACCGGTCTGGCGACCATTAATTTGACGGGAGGAAGCCGAGATGCCCCTACGTTGCAGGCCCGGGAGGGGCAAGCGTATCCGGTGATCAAGACCGGTCCTTCCCTCTTTTTCCGCTTGGATGAAGCCGTCACCCGCTTACTATCAGAGGAAGGTCTGGCGCAACTGTTGGTCGATCTCGATACGGCGGCAAAAGGTGCGGCCAAGGTCCTGGATGACGACAATCGCACCATGCTGAAGCGAACGATCAAGGACCTCTCGGATGTGGCCCAGACTATCGCGGCCCACAAGGCTCAGATTGAACTCACCTTGAACGGTGCGTCCAGGAGCGCGGACAATCTGGTCAAGCTGACGGCATCGTTGAATGCGGAGGTTCCTATTCTAATCGCCGGAATCAACAAGAGCGTCGCAGCCTTGGGCACGGCGACGGAAGAACTGGCTCGCACCAGCAAGACCGTCGGAGCGGTCGTCAATGAGGCCAGACCCGATCTGCAACAGTTCACGGGAAGAACGTTACCCGAAGCCGGCTTGTTGGTGACGGAGCTGCGGCAGCTTACGGGGACATTGACTCGCGTGGCGCGGGAGTTGGAGCGGGAGCCGAGTTCGCTGGTGTTCGGGCGAAAGGCTCCGTCACGCGGACCGGGGGAATAATCTAGAAGAATGTGAATCGTGAAAACATATCTCGCCTCAGAGAATTCACATGAAGCCGCCGTTATGATCACACTTTGCGAGATACGAACGTCATTTCACGAGGTACAAAGTAGGGTGTCAGAGAAGTAGATGAAGTATCGCTTGGTACACATGGCATTGGCGGTGTTGGTAATCACGACGGCCGGTTGCCTGTCGCCCCGCACGGGTTCTTCTGAAATCCATATTTACCAGCTGAGCCTCGATGGATGGTCCGGCGAGGCGCGTCCCGGCAAACGCGAGGGTCCGGTGCTGTTGGTAAGTCAGCCTCAAGCCGAACCCGGATTTGAGACGCCTCGCATGGTCTATGTGAAACGGCCGTACGAACTGGAGTACTATGCGGTGAATCAATGGGCCGATACGCCGGTGCGCATGTTTGCTCAGCTGATGGTCCAGGTGCTGAATCAGCATGATGGATGGCGGGCCGTGATTCCACTGCCGAGCTCGATCCGCGGTGACTATCGCCTTGATACGCACGGGTTTCTGTTGCAGCAGGAGTTTCTGCAACAACCCAGTAGGGTGAGGGTAATGGTCCGGACGCAGCTGATCGACCTGAGGGAATCCACGATCATCAGCGCACGGGCTTTCGAGGTCGTGGAGAACGCCGCCAGCGAAAATCCCTATGGGGGCGTTCAGGCCGCGAACCGAGCGGTTGCCGAGTTGCTCGATCGAATCGGTTCTTGGCTTCGGCAATGCGTACAGCACTCGCCCGAGTGCGGTCGTTAATGGACCGGTGAAGAACAAATAGTGAACAGCAGCGATCTGTCTATCCTGTGTGCGCTCTTCTCCATCTGTTGGCTCGTCCTGTCTCCGCCGAGCCTCGCTGCCGCTGACCGGAACCTGTCGCGAGGCAAGCACATCTACGAAAAGTATTGTGTGGCCTGTCATGGTCAGCAAGGCAAAGGTGATGGAGCGACGCAGTTTGATCCTCCTGTGGCGGATCTCACGTCGAGCGACGTGCTCGTGAAGCCGGATTCCCGCCTGCTGAAGAGCATCCATGAGGGACGAACGAACACCGCCATGGATGCCTGGAATTCCAAATTGTCAGATGAGGCCATCCGCGATGTTCTGGCATATGTTCTGACTTTTCCACGCTGATTGAGTCCATGGACCAGCATGAAAGCCTCCTGGACAACCGGGATCAGTTTCGGGTTGACATCAGGAGTCATTACCACGCTCGGGCTGATGGTGGGGTTGCATTCCGGAACCCATTCGCGCGCCATCGTGATCGGCGGCATTCTGACGATTGCTATTGCCGACGCCATGTCTGATGCCCTTGGCATCCATGTGTCTGAAGAATCGAAAAACAGCGCCCCTATGAGCCGGATCTGGGAAGCCACCCTCGCCACATTCGTTGCGAAGTTTTTGGTCTCGGCCACCTTCATCATCCCGGTCACATTCGCTCCGCTCGATCTGGCGATAGTCATCAGCCTGGTCTGGGGTCTATTTTTGCTCACAGTCTTGAGTTTTTGTGTCGCACGGGTGCAGAGGATCGCTCCGTGGAAGGTGATCAGCGAACATCTCTTCATCGCCCTGTGCGTAGTGGTGATGACGCATGCGGTCGGCGATTGGGTGAGAGAGTTCGTGGGAGCGGAGTGATGAGAGAGGGCGGTGAGCGACGAAACGATGAGAGGATCACGAGTGGGGTGTAAATGGAATCTATTCTGAGTCAGAGGCGGTTCAACGCTTCAGCCGCCGACCTGGGCAGGGCTGTGGACGGAAAACAATTACTGTTGAGCCAGGCTGCATTGCTTAACCGAGTCTAAGCTCTGGGCAGCGATCGCCGCTTCCCATCCCGGTTCACAAGCGAGAAGGCGAACCCGAAGCGTATTGTGAAACTGTGGACCCAACCGTACGCGAGCTTCCGTATCAATTTCGTCAGCGGCAATGAAGACTTCGCAGTCGGCCAGTCCCCGGAGACCGATGCCTTGAGCCTTGAGCAGCGCCTCCTTCGCAACCCAGTGGCGGAAGAATCTCATTGCGCGCCGCTCCTCCCTAGCTTGCATGATTGCCGTATGTTCCGCCTGAGTGAAATAGCGCTCGGATAGGTTCGCCACCTCGATATCCGCACGAATGCATTCAAGATCGACACCGACTTCCTGCGTTTTAGAGACTGCAATGAGCGCACGGTCTTGGGCATGGGACAAATTGAACGTGATCGACGACCGATCCCGCAGCTCCCTTGTCAGGAATGGCTTACCTGTTTCACTGCGATCCAGCATTATCACATGCGGATCCACACCCAGGTACGCACTCAGAACCGCCCTGACGCCTCCGTGAGCCAGAACATAGCGCTGCCTGGTATTCTCCCGAACAAGGCGAGCCGCTCGTTGGCGCTCGAGCTTATCCAACCAGCCCATGCATCGCTCCAAGCAATGTTGTGAGCCGTCGAGTTTCACGCCCCAGAGGTGAATAGCGTAAGGTTCAAGGCTGATATGGTCTGGCCGATTTGTATCCGAGAGGCGCTCTATTGAATGGAACGAAATGAACACATCGTTACCATGAGCCCAGACGGGGTTTGGTCGTCCGGCAAAAGAAGGTGACGTATATCATGCAGCTATATCGTTGGGACGGCCGCCCGGCTCTTCGGCATGTTCGGAGATATAGCGCCGTATGTGTGAGGATATGTCCTCAACAGTCGGCGAAGCAACCAGATCGGTCGTACGTCGAACCGGCACGTTTATAGTCTGGCAGCCTCCGCCCGCCAGTTCGCTCCAGACATGCCTGGTATCATGCTCCATGATCCGTTGTGAGGCTACGAAGTTTAGGATGCGTCCGGGATAGGGACGTATCGTATAGCGGGCTGCCGCGCGGAACATCGCAAGCCGCATGTGGTTGAACTGACGGAGTTCCGGATCTTTTTCATGCGGTCGCCGGAACCGTGACCAGAGCAGATTGCTATTGTACTGCAGGACCGGAAGCCAGTCCTTGATAGGCATACGCCGAAGCTCGCTCAAGGCGCTCAAAGCTATAGAAAGAATTTCAGACGGGAATGTAAGTGCGGTTGGGCGATCATAACTATACTTATACGAGGTATACGAAGTCGGATGCCAGCTGTTCAAGATAACCAGGGTGACCGCTTGGTTCTTCTCGGTCAATTGCTGCGCCATCTCATAGGCGACCAGTCCACCAGTACATACGCCGATGACGATGTATGGCCCGTGGGGAAAGCGCGAACGGATTTCAGCGACGTAGTGTCCTGCCATCTCGGGCACTGAATCATATGGTTCCACCTTCCCATCGTATCCGCGGGCTTGTAAGCCGTACACCGGATGAGCCTGTCCGAGAAGCCGTGCGAGCTGGGCGAACCACAATATTCCTCCTCCCGCTGCCGATACCAGAAACACCGGGGCGGCCGACCCGCTGGGCTGCATGGCGACCAGTGATTGCCAGGGCGATGTCCAGTGCTCCTGTGTAAGAACCGACGTGA
>DATIGP010000075.1:0-14352 GCA_035454625.1 Nitrospira sp. | reverse complement strand
GGGAAATGACCGGCCTCGCGTGGGTGAGCGAATCGGGCTTCCTCGAATATCCCATCGCCCTCACGAATACGTTGAACGTCCCGCGCGTGGCCAACGGCGTCATGAGTTGGTTGATCAAACAGTATCCCGAAATCGGGATCTCGGACGACACACTGACTCCGGTCGTGGCCGAATGCGATGACGGACGGCTGAACGATATCCAAGGCCGCCACGTGTCCGAGCAAGACGTGATGACCGCGCTCGACGGAGCGACGAACGGCCCTGTTCAGGAAGGATCCGTCGGCGCCGGCACAGGAATGGTGTCATATGGATTCAAGGGTGGCATCGGCACGTCGTCGAGAAAATTGTCCGAGAACGAAGGCGGCTATACGGTGGGCGTGCTGGTCAACGCCAACCACGGCCGCAGACCGGAACTCGTCATAGCGGGCGTACCGGTGGGCAGACTCTATGAGCCTCCTCAGCAGGTATCCGATGTCGTAACAGCCGGACAGAGCGAAGGGTCAATCATCGTGGTCATCGCGACCGACGCGCCGCTCGACAGCCGCCAACTCACGCGACTGTCCAAACGCTCCGCCCTCGGACTCGCACGCACCGGCTCTACCGCGCGCCACAGCAGCGGAGATTTCATGATCGCATTCTCGACGGCACACGTCATTCCGCATTATCCGAAAGAGCCTACCTACCATTTGCCGCACTTGGCGGATACTCATATCAATCCACTCATCACGGCCACGGTCGAAGCCACCGAAGAAGCCATTCTCAACGCGCTCACGATGGCCACCACAGTGGTGGGCCGCGACGGCCACCGGGTTGAAGCGATCGACCTGGGCCGCCTCAAAACACTCCTCTCCGGCTCACGATGAAGCCGATCAACTGAATTTCCCGCACCGTTGTAAACTCCGTCAAACTTGCAAATGTGGCGAGTCCCTCGTTATCCTTCGGATCGTCAACCAGGAGGGATGGTATGAGCCAATACCAGATCGGGGGCGGATTGCAGCTGCTGACGGCGGTGCAGAAGACTGAGGCCTTCGGTGAGTTTCTGAAAACGAGGATGATCCATGCCTTGGAAACCGAGGACCCGACGGAGCTGCACTACCTTTTGGCGCAGGTGGACGACTACCATTCCTACCTGTGGCGGTATTATAAGAAGTTAGCGCAGACCAGAGCGCAGCGAATGGATCCGGGAGTCTGATTCGAAGCGCATTGCGAGCCCGCACGACCAGCAATTGGGCTCACTTACCACATCACGAGGCGAGACGTGCGATTTGCAGTGGCCCTGTCGAAGACAGCAGAGACCGAATCTGCGGCCCGCGCCGTGGCCGAAGACATTCTGACGCAGTTAAGTCCTGCACCGATCGATCTTGCCTGCGTCTTCTTTTCCGCTCATCACGCAGCCGAAGCGGACCGTTTGGCGCAGATAGTAAGAGGGACGCTTTGTCCAGGCCTGTTGATCGGTTGCAGTGGAGAAGGTGTGATCGCCGGAACGGAAGAATTGGAAACCGCGCCGGCAGTCACCGTGTGGGCGGCTGTCCTTCCCGATGTCCATCTCCGCCAGCTGCGATCCTCGTTTTCGCCGACGCACGACCAATTCCGCCTCTCGGGATGGCCGCCCGCATCGATAGGTCAAGAGGCCTCGTTCCTCTTGCTCGCCGATCCGTTCACCGCACCGGTGCAAGAGTTCCTCGGGATGTTGGACGAGCGATATCCCGGAGCGAAAGCAATTGGAGGATTGGCCGGAGGTGGGCAAGAGGCGGGGATGAATCGATTGGTCCTCAATGATCAAGTCCTCGATGGGGGATTAGTGGGTGTGTGCCTCTCAGGGGCCGTGGATATTCGGCCCATCATTTCGCAGGGGTGTCGCCTGATCGGCGATCGGTTCGTCGTAACCAAGGCCGAACGCAATCTCATACATGAACTCGGTGGCGTACCGGCTTTGGAGCGATTACAGGCGGTCTTCGAATCGCTGCCGGAAGAACACCGACGCCGCGCCCATCGGGCGCTCCATATCGGTATCGTGATCGACGAACATCGGAATCGGTTCGAGCGAGGGGATTTCCTTATTCGGAATCTGCTCGGGGCCGACCGCACCACCGGAGCCGTCGCCGTCGGCGACGTGGTGCAAGAAGGCCAGACGGTGCAGTTCCATCTACGCGATGCGGAATCAGCCACGGAAGACCTGCACTCCCTGCTGGCGACGGATCGAGCCGCCCATCGGTATCCCCCTCGCGGCGCGCTCATGTTCAGCTGTTGCGGCCGGGGACGGGGGCTCTTTGGGACGCCGAACCATGATGCGACCGCCACTCTTGAACGACTTGGTCGGATTCCCATCGCGGGGTTCTTTGCACAAGGCGAGATAGGGCCCATCGGAAACCGCAATTTCCTGCACGGGTACACGGCCAGTTTGGCGCTCTTTGCGGATAGAGAGGGGTAGCCAAACTGCGGTTGACCAAGCACTCGCTCCATGCCATAGAGTGAAAGAAGAGGAGAACATTATGAACCGTCTGAACATACCAACCGTCGCTGCACTTTTGATCATAACCGGGACTCTAGGAGGGGGACATACCATGGCAGCAAATGAACACGGATCGGACGCGCGGGAAGTCACCACATCATCCGGGCTCAAGTATGTGGATCAGGTAGTCGGCACCGGAGATGTGGCGGTGGCCGGAAAGACGGCGAGCGTTCACTATACGGGTTGGCTGGAGAACGGCAAACAGTTCGATAGTTCGGTCGATCGTGGACAGCCCTTCTCGTTTCCCCTCGGCGGCGGGCGTGTCATAAAGGGCTGGGACGAAGGGGTGCAGGGGATGAAGGTCGGCGGCAAGCGCAAACTGACCATCCCGTCCGATTTAGGGTACGGATCGCGGGGCGCCGGCGGAGTGATTCCACCGAACGCCACGCTGATTTTTGACGTCGAGTTACTCGGGGTACGTTGACGCGTTCCAAGCCGACAGGTCCGATCCCGACACGCTTGTAAGCGTTCCGGGTCGCGGACTGGTCCGCAAAAGTCCATGCAGCATACACCTCTCATCGCACAACATCGCGCCGCCGGTGCGAAGCTGGTTGACTTCGCAGGATGGGAAATGCCGATTCACTACACCGGGGTCGTGGATGAGTACCACGCCGTTCGAAGCAAAGCGGGTCTTTTCGACGTCAGTCACATGGGGCGGATTTTCGTCAGCGGGTCCGGCGCGGAAGCTTTTCTCCAGCGCATGACGACGAACGATCTCGCCGAGCTGCAGCCTATGCAGGCGCAATACTCCATGGTCTGCAACGACCGGGGCGGCATCAAAGATGATGTCTTTGTGTATCGGTTGGCGAAAACCGGAGAATTTCTTCTCTGCGTCAACGCGTCCAATCGAGACAAGATCGCGTCTTGGCTTACGGAACACAGTCGGAGAACTCCGGACTGTCAAGTTTCCGACCGGTCGCCGGAGATCGCTCAGATCGCCTTGCAGGGTTCTGCTGCGCGGGCGATCGTCACGGCACTGGGATTGTCGCAGCTGGATCGGCTCAAGCTCCGGGAATCAATGACGGTACGAGTCGCGGACGTGGAGTGCCTGGCGGCGCGAACCGGCTATACCGGGGAATTCGGCTACGAATTCTATGTGTACGGGCAGGCCGGCACAGTGTGGGACCGGCTGTTGGACGGAGGCCAGTCGTTCGGCCTGAAACCGGCTGGCCTCGGCGCACGGGATCTCCTGCGTCTGGAGATGGGCTATCTGCTGTATGGCAACGACATTGACGAACAAACGACGCCGATTGAGGCCGGAGCGGAATGGGCCGTACGTTTCGAGAAGGGGGACTTTGTCGGAAAGCAAGCCCTGTTGACTCAAAAGCATGCAGGCTTGTCGCGGCGATTCGTCGGCTTCGAATTGCAGGAAAAGGGCGTCCCCCGCCACGGGTTCAAGATTCTTTCTGCCGCCTCACCACAGTCTTCTATCGGAGAAGTCACCAGCGGCAATCTTTCTCCTCTTCTTCAGAAGGGAATCGGATTAGGATATGTATCGTCCGAGTATGCCGAACTCGGAACGAACCTCTTCATCGACATTCGAGGGAAATGTGTTCCGGCAAAGGTTGTGAAGCCGGCATTCTACAAGAAATCGAAGGTCTGACGGCACATGACGGAGCCCGAAAACAAGACACTCGATGAATCAGTGTTTGCCTGCTTCATAGGCGATACGCCAACGGCCATGCGTTCATCATGACGAAAAATATCTACACCGGCAGGGTCGTGACTCTGAACATCGACACCGTCCGGCTACCGAACGGAGTGACGGTGGACCTGGAAACCATCCGCCATCCGGGAGCAGCCGCGGTCGTGCCGATCAAAGACGATGGGACAGTGGTTTTGATCAGACAGTTCCGCCATGCTGCGGGCGGATTCATTTACGAAATACCGGCGGGAAAACTCTCTCCCGGTGAAGAACCGTTGCAGTGCGCCGCACGAGAACTGGAAGAGGAAATAGGCTATCGTGCATCGTCGTTCGAATTGCTCTCCAGTATCTTTACGGCTCCCGGTTTTGCAGACGAAGTGATTCATGTCTACAAGGCCACCGGTCTCACGAAAGGACGTCAACAACTGGATCGCGACGAAGTACTGGAGGTCGTCGAGATGCCGCTGCATCGGGCGATTGAGCGTATCCAAGACGGCACGATCCGAGATGGGAAAACGATCATCGGCTTACAGGCTGTCTACATCAAGAATGTGACGCTTCGATGATCGACTTTGCCGGTTAAGAGGAAGCCGTTCACCTCCACCGGCAGTATCTCAAACAAGTATTTGTTGATTCCCACTGATATTCCGGAAAACGACTTGGGCGCGAGAACGGGCCCAAAATCGAATAGTGTCGCGAAATTGAGGGCTCACTTCCCCGACTTTTCTTCTTTTCGCCGAAGGTATCCTCGGCCTTGCCGCAATTATTTTAGCTCGGTACCGGGATGTCGAAGAGCTTCTACGGTGAATCGTTGGGGTGGAATTGAGAAGCAGACTCCTAAACTGCCTCCGGCAAATCCCAGTAGTTTGAGGCCATTGCCTCTGTTCACAGTGAGAATCGGATCGTGCTATCTTCTCGGGAAGTAGGCTTGCGCGAGGAGACGTACAAGAACGCTTTAGGCCGTTGGATTTAGAAGGAGGAGAACAGTGCCAATGTTGTTACAGGGGAAAAAAGGACTCATCGTCGGTGTGGCGAACAAGCACAGCATCGCCTGGGCCATCGCCCAATCAACGGCCGGCCAAGGGGCTCAGCTTCTCTTCAACTATCAGAACGAACGGCTGAAGCAGAACGTGGAGGACCTCGCCTCCACCCTACCCGGCGCAAAAGCCTTTCCCTGTGATGTGAGCAATGATGCTGAGATTACATCGCTGATGCAGCAGGTTCAGAAGGAAGTGAGTCAAATCGATTTTCTCGTCCACTCCTTGGCGTTCGCTCCAAGGGAAGAGCTGAGCGGACAATTTGTGAATACCACGCGTCAAGGGTTTGCGATGGCGCTCGACATCAGTGCCTATTCTCTCGTGGCCGTCGCAAAGGCCGCCTTGCCGCTGATGACCGCCGGGGGCTCCATCGTCACCCTCACCTACCTCGGCAGCGAGCGTGTCGTACCTCATTACAATGTGATGGGTGTGGCCAAAGCGGCACTGGAAGCCACGGTCCGCTATTTGGCCTATGACCTCGGCCCGTTGAATATTCGTGTGAATGCGATCTCCGCCGGACCGATCAAGACTCTGGCTGCGCGAGGGGTGTCAGGCATCACTAAGATGGTCGATCACCACAAGGAAGTGGCTCCGCTCCGGCGCGCGACTGAACAAGGCGAGGTGGGCGACACAGCCTTGTTCCTGGTCAGCTCCTTGGGACGGGGCATCACGGGCGAAGTCATCTACGTGGACGGAGGATTCAACATTCTGGGCATGACGGCTTCCGGTGAACAGGGAATCTCTTGACTTACCATCGGCGCGGCATCCTGTACCGCTTTGCACTCGTGTGGGCCGGATGAAAACTCTCGTACTCGTGGGTATCCTGACCGGCGGCTTGTCCATCCTGCCGATACCGTCTTCGGCACAGGAATCAGGGGAGGGCCTTGCCAAGCGGGCTCTCGAAGAATGTCATCGCGGAAGGCTCGCCCTGGATCGCGCGACACGCCTCGCTCATTTTCAACAAGGACAGCTCTTGGGAGAGCGTGCGGTGGCAATGGAAGAAAGCAACGCCGATACGCACTTTGCACTGTTTTGCAACCTAGGAGAGCTGCTCCGCATCGACGGAGAATCCCTCACCTCGCTCTTCGGACTCCGTCGTATGATGAACGAACTCGACCGGGCACTCGAAATCAATCCGGCTCACATCGACGCCCTCTCAGCGAAAGGGACGTTACTGGTGAAGTTGCCGAGTTTTCTCGGAGGAGACTCAGAAAAAGGGGAACAACTGTTACAACAGGTCGTCAAGCAGGCCCCCGGATCCGTCAATGCCAGGCTTGCCCTCGCAAGGGCCTGGTGTCAGCACGGCCGACATAACGATGCAGTGGCGTTGGCGTCAGAGGCATTGGCTATTGCTGAGCAACACCAGCGGCTCGATTTCATTCCGGAGGCGGAAGCGGTCCTGCAGCAGGCCAAGAGCAACGCGGAGAAACCCAAGGAACATCGTTTTTAGCCGACCAGGGAGGAGACGAATGCCGTTCGTCCCTCTCAATCTATCGTTCTCCTGAGTGCCTTCAAGCGACCCTGTCGTTTTTTCCGCTCAATCCGTCGATCATGAGAACTTCGTGTAGGGGCGGTTGCCTTTCGCTTCTTGCGAGGGACCGCCGCACGCTGAATCAACGTCTGTAAGCGATCCAGCGCGTCCTCCCGGTTGCGTTCCTGCGTGCGATACTGCTGGGCCTTGATCGTGATCACGCCGTTGACTGAGATGCGGTGATCATGCAGCTTCAACAGGGCATCCTTATAGGATTGCGGCAACGATGAAGCCTGGATGTCGAATCGGAGGTGCACGGCGGTCGAAACTTTGTTGACGTTCTGTCCCCCTGCGCCTTGCGACCGTATGGCGCGTATGTCGATCTCATGATCCGGGAGGGTAACGGACGATGAAATATACAGCATGATGAGTAGCTAGCATAATCCCGCCTCGGGCGCAATTCATCTCGCCAGGCACATCATCTCGCGAATTTTTGACTAGCGTTTTTCTTGTTAGAAAAGGTACAAAGCTTTGTCCGAGACGAGGCGCGGACTTATAACCATTGCCCGATAACGGTCATCGAGCGGGAAGACATACCGATCCCCTTCTTCAAGAACAACTTGGTGTTTTCTCGAGAATAGCGGGCATCCACCCGCTTGAGGAGGAATTATGGAGTTTCGAGCGGTGAATCAACGAGCCCGCAAATGGGGCCGGGGAACTGCAATCGTGGCCCTCGTTTGGAGTTTGCTGGTTGGAGGGGAAGCCTTCGCTCAGTCCACCTCGACATTCAGTCAGGACTTTCGCCTCTGGACACCTATTTTTATGACAGTGAAGCTTCCTTCGTCCTTTCTTGCCTACATGGAAGTCAACCCCCGCTTCGCGGATTTGGACGATGCAGGCCATATTGATCAGCTGCTCCTCCGTCCGGCGCTTGGCTATCAGCTGACGGAGAACGTCTCTATTTGGCAAGGTTATGCCTGGGTCGGAAACTACAATCAGAAACACACACCACCCGACTCGCCTTTCTTCGAAGAGAACCGGATCTATCAGCAGGTCAACTATACGCACAAGTTAGGGTCTTTCAAGATTCTCAGCCGCACTCGCCTGGAGGAGCGCTGGATTGAACATGCTGACGGCACCGCTGTCCGGTTCCGCACGATGCTGCGAGGAACGTATCCTTTGCCCATGGCCCCGGAATGGGCGCTTGTCGGCTACGAGGAGATTTTTGTAAACCTCAATACGGTAGGCTCGCCTCAGGGAAAGGGACCAGCCGCTGGATTCGACCAAAATCGGGTTTTTGTCGGCATCAACCGGACGTTTTCAAAGTATTTAAACATGGACTTCGGGTACCAAAATCAGCTTCTCAACAGCCGGTCAATTCCTAATCTTGCGAACCAGATGAACCACGTCATCCTATTACAGCTCTTCATTAACCTGTAACACATACCTAAGCGGATAAATCGGTCCACTCATAGCTAAGTGCGCTGCTATGAGTGGGTCCCCTGATTACTTGCCTTACCCATCGTGCGTGATTGCACGCCATGTGCGCCCAAGCACGTTCTTCTTGTGCGAACCATACGGTAGAAGAAACTTCCTGTACTCTACAGGCCCATTTCATTCCTGTTATCCATAGCTTATCGGATTCCATTCTAGCGGTCCTGTTCTTGCTCAAAGTCCAAATAGGGAAACATATCCATCCCTGATTCTTCCACTATTCTCTTAGGAGCATCGTGCTATGGACGGCATATCACTTCCTTCACACACAGCCGAGAGCGCACAATACCCCGCATCATTGCCTAAGATCGCATCAATACAGTCGGCAGCTTTTCAGGCTCAATACGCTGGTCGCGATCTCGCTGCGGGCGTCATCACCGGAGTGATGGCCATTCCCTTATCGGTGGGAATCGCCATGATGTCCGATTATCCGATTAAGGTTGGACTGGCGACCGTGGCATTCGCCTGTTTGATCGGCTGGATAAACGCATGGTTCCGGCCGGGCAACTTCATCGGCTGTCCCGGAATCGCCGCAGGACTGGCCCCCGTTTTGGCCCTTGGAGTCGGGAGTTTCGGGATGGAGAATATGGCGTTCGTGATTTTCCTCACGGCCGTCATGCAGGCGATCATCTGGAAGTTTGACTGGCAGCGGTACATCTTGCTCGCGGTCCCGGCGTACCTCGTTGAAGGGCTGCTCGCCGGGATCGGACTGAAGATTGCACTGAAGTTCTTGGATTTCACGTATGAACTTCCTGCCGAATTGATAGCCGCAGATACGTTCTTGAACGAAGCCAGGGTTCAAATGATACTCATTTCCATGATCGGACTCGGGGTCTTTGTGTACCTGTTCAGGAAATTCCAGTACATACAGCCGGCCGTTCCCTATTTCGTCATCATTGCCGCGGGAGTGATCCTCGCCCAATTCGTTCACGTGCCCATGTTGCATGTGGAAGATGTCCAGCTGTCACTGGCGCTTCCTCTCCCGCATTTCGACGGGGCGATCACATGGCTCTATGTCTTTGGGTTTGCGGCCATGCTGGCGATGATCGATGTCATCGAGCAGGTCATGAGCAACGCCGCCATCCAAAAAATTGATCCCTTGAAGCGGGAGTGCAACAGCAATAACAGCTTACTGGCGATTTGGATCGCCAACATCGGGTCGAGCTTTTTCGGCGGTATGACGAACTTGGACGGCCTAGCCAAGAGCACGACGAATCGGCTGGCCGGCGCGTATACGAAGTTTTCCGTTCTGATCATTGGGTGCGTGGTCACCTTCTTTGTCATCAACCCGCAATATTTGGAGCTGCTGCCGAAGTTTGCCGTGGCGATCGTCATGATGTTTACAGGCTGGAAAATGATTGCGGGCCTCATGCACGTGACTCATCACGGTCCCTATGCCATGGTGCTGGCTATCTTGACCGGCGCACTGGTGTACAAAGTAGGGATCTTCGAAGGGCTCCTCATCGCAATGGCCGTACATGGTGCGGTGCACTATCTCGTCGATACCCAAGTGAACAAAGTGCCCGCGAAAGAAGTCGTCAGCAACTATGTGACGACTCTGAAGAAGATTAGTACGGCATCCTGATCACGATGTCGCAGGAACAAGATTAAACAAAGGAAGTGCCTGATCAGTATGTCCACGGTCTTAGATATCCTCTACCTAGTCAAGGGCAAGGCTATTCATTTACGGGCACGGCGGATGAATGGTGACTGGTGATCAGCCATTGCTTCCCATCCCACTTGTAAGTGAACGTGTAGCGGGCTTTCACCGTGGCTCCAGTTTTCTGAAAGGTGAAGCTATACAGCCCAGTATCGATGGCCGTATTGCAATCGATCTCGATTTCACGAGAATCGATGCGCCCCACCGGGCGATTCTCCATGAAATGGTGGAAGTAGTCCTCTTTGTCGATCGCGGTGAATCGCGGCCGGCTCGATACCGTCGGCAACAAGAGAGAGGTAGGGGCATAATTGGCCGCCACTTTGTGAACATCCCCGCTTTGGAGTGCTCGGTTCCAGCGATCAAATAGAGCGGCTATCTGTTCTTCACTCGCCTCCTCGCACTCTTCCGCATGTTGCGCGACGGCCTGATGAACATGAGCCGGAGGCGCATCCACCGTAGGCAATGCGGACGAGTGGTGACTGGTGATCAGCCATTGCTTCCCATCCCACTTGTAAGTGAACGTGTACCGGGCCTTGACACTGGCCCCTGTTTTTTGAAACGTAAAGGAGTAGAGCCCTGTATCGATGGCCGTATTGCAATCAATTTCAATTTCCCGAGCATCCTGAGAGTCGATGTGTCCCACCGGTTGGTTCTCAAGAAAATGGCGGTAATAGTCTTCCTTGTCGTAGACTGTGAGTCGCGGGCGGCTTGACATAGTCGGCAGCAACACTGAGGTTGAGGCATAATTGGCTGACACTTTATGCACGTCACCGGTTAGGAGTGAGGCGTTATAGCGATCGAACAATGCCGCAATGTCTTCTTCGGTGGCAGCCACACACACTTCAGAGTGCCTGGGGACCGCATGGTTGAACTTGTGCAATGTGTCTCCTTTTTGTTTTTCCGCGCAATTCACTAGTGAGACCATAACCATCGCAAGCAGCAACGAGATTGCCCTCATGATCCCCCTCCACGTGTGGATTGATCGCCGTTCGCACCTATTCTATTGAAGTGGACGGCTAGCGCGGCGCTTATTATATTTTCGGGGACGACGAATTCTCAACCACCCCAGATGAATGCAAAATGGTTCTGGTAACTCCCACTAAGGATTCCTAGATATTACACGTAAAGAAGATCGTTGGGTCAAAGGTCGATAGCGAGGTGCGTTTCGGTCTGCATGGAGAGTGGGCGATGCTAATGGGGGCATGCCGGAGAGTGGGCGCGGCCGGTCAATTGCCAGCGCGCGCCATCGCTCTCACGGAAGCTATACACATGCCTGCAACGGTGTCAGCCCATGAAATCGTGTAGACACTTGCGGATGCTAAGATGATTCCCTATTAGGACGTGCGCATACTATGAGCCATCCGACATTCCCGATTGGAGTCATTTCTTGGTCGCGGTCGTAGAAGCTGGGAGATTTGTCTCAAGCACGAAGCGCTTATGCAAAGGTTGCGGCGGTCGCGCATTGTCGTGCCCTACGAGAGCGCGAAACTTTTTGATCTGTTCAGCGGAGATTTCGATGGGGTCTTGCATGACCGCCCAGATAACGCCTTCGGAGCAGGGCGGCGTAGTGAAGGAGCCAGAGTAGCGGTAGTAAGATTTTCTTTCAGGTAGAAGGGTCATTGGATTGACGGTATGGTTATGGTCATCGGAGACTTCTCCGACCTTGGCAGGGGCATGCTCCAAGAATGTCTCAAAGAACGGATTGTGTTTGCCCTCTTCCATAAAAACGGCAACCACCGCCACCTCATGCCGCTCATTGTGATGCACGAGGTGCATTTCCATCGGAAAGTGCCTCTGGTCAATCGTGTGCTCGCTCGGAACATGGAAATGGAATTGCTCGAGCAGGTAGAGATCCTCGTCGAACACGATGGTGCTGTCCTTGTCGAAATGGAGCACGGTTTGGCCGTGCCTGGGATAACGGGACTTCACCGTTTCAGAGAGAGGTTCGACTTCCTGCAATGTATGCCCATTGTTTACCACATGGAAAGGAGCGTCTTTATAAGAAAACTGAATGTCGTCGAGTGGCGTCCTGTGAGTGCGCAACAAATCAATTGGTGACTGGGACATGCCTTTTTCACAAATGGAAAACTCCGGCCCAAGCTCGCCCCAATGTAGTGGTCCATGAGGACCTTCGTATCCCCATGTAGTATGCCCCTTCGCCGGACTGGGCCCCTTCTCCGAGTTAGGCTCCTTCTCCGGGCCAGGCCCCTTCTCCCCCACATTCTCTCCCGCGTGGAGGCATGCCGGCATCGACAACACGAGCACTATCGCCACGCTCCGAACAATCATACACACCCCAGCTCGGTTTACCAATATGGCAAAACCAACCGCTGCAAACAGCAACGAGAATGTCTCCATGACCATTCCTCCCCCTCCAGATTGATCAGCTCTCAGAGTCCGGTTCTGTCAACAAAGAATCATGAACTGTAACGGTGCCAGTACGGAAACACAATTATAGTTTTCCATCGATGCCTTTCTCAATGGCCATCGCCACGGCAGTCACCATGTGAAATAGAAAACAATTGGTATCCTAACTCCTGACGGCAGTGCAGGTTTACTGGAGAGATGGTGGAGAAGTCTGGTCTGGTGAGCTATCAACGCGTGTTGCGTCTTTCAGTAACTTATCGACGACCTGACTTGCGACTCGCTCTGCCACACTTTGTGTCGGGTTGAGAAAACCTCTCTTGTATTCGTGTGTCCAGATGGTCTGCTTCGTGTTCGATTCCACCAAGCGAAAATGCCCTACCCCCAAGTAGTGAGAATCCAGGTCACCCTCAAATCCAAAGAACCCCTCCATGCCATGGTACCATTTCTCGTAACCGGCGAGTCCGGCGAGGACCGCGTCGGCCTCCTCAGGAGATTGGACGACAGAAAAACGTCCTGACCGGGCTAGTTCAGTACTGATTTCATTCCGAACAATGCTGGAGCCCTCGATTAGGTCTGCATCCTCTTCCTTTCCCAGATCTTCGATATAAATGGATTTGACTGAAACCAATCGGGCGAGGTCTTGTACGGCCGGAGGAGATACGCCGGGGGTACTTTGGCAAGCTGCGAGAGGTGCCCATAAGGCCATGATGAAAACCGCTATGATCATGCGTTGTCTCTTATCTGCGTCATAATCAGAGTCGGCATCTACGCGCGTTGGGCGATGGCCACAAAGACCGAGACCCACATCATCCGACCCGCAGGTATAGATAACCGAGAAAGCATCATGCTATCGAGTGCTCGCACAATCAGAACCGGTAGAGGAGGCCAAGCCCGACATTTGTATTGTAGGCCAAGGAAGGCCCGACCTCCGAATACAGATTGCGGTTCCCCCGCTGAACAGTCAAGGTCACATTCGTATCATCCCTGATCTGGTATAACAGTCTGCCTCCACCGATAAAGATGTTCTCGTACCCGTGAAAATGATGGTGGTCCTCGGCAATCCCGGTCGTAAAATTGACGCGCTCATAGTGAAAGTCCAGTTCCAATTCGAGATGTTCCATCAAATCCATCTCGAGGCCTATCGCTGTGAAATGCATGACATAGGAACTATCATCATGAAGCTCGGGAGTATGACGGCCTTCGGCCAACCCCCGCTCGTAGTGATAGCCCAGCACCATTCGCGCATGGTGCGTCATGTGCCAGATCACATGCGGTCCGATCGCCCATAAGGTCGTATCTCTGGCGATAAAGGGGTCGTTCCAACGGCGAATTCCGGCTCGTCCGTACAACTGGACTTCCCAATGCTCTGAGAGACGCTTATCGAAGCGGACCGCGCCGATATAGGAGGCAATCCGCGCATCCTGCAGGCTGGTGACATCGTCATGCTCCACTTCAGTTCGTCCTAAGAAGCGATCTGGAGTGGTAAAAAACCGCAATCGGATGGCGGTACCCGGATTGAAGGCATGGACTCCCTCAAGGTGAAAATTCGGCTGGCTAAACTCGGAATTGACTGCATAGACAAGTCCGCGGAGCTTTGCGGTAAATGCCGTCTGCCCCCAGGATGATGGGATAAATTTCATGACGCGAAGGTTCGGTTCGAACACCATATCCTTGGCTTTTCCCACAACAGTGTCTTCCAAAACGGGCTGCGACGGGTCGCCGTCCAGGCTGGATCGATGTACGGCTGAGAAGGTGTAGGCCTGGTCCGTGTAATACAAGGTACCACCCCCGATCGCAGACCATTCGGCCAAGACCTGGGATGGTGTGTTTAGAAGCAGCAGGAGGCCGGGTACCATCAACCATACGCAAACCATGCTATTTGAGGACCGACGAGTGTTCATTCGGCAGTCGACATGATTGATCCGTGTGGTGTTGGAATCAGCTTTACGGTAAGGGAGAGAACCTCTAGCCACTGCCCGTATACCAAGCTGTGGCTTGGCCAGGATCAACTGATCTGCCAACCTTCACCGCTGCAACTACGGGAGGATCTCGTGCCTCACAATACCGGCCTAGTAGTGAACTGCTCTATGGACTATATATATCAGGTCGCCCGATCGCACCTCGTAGATTTACCTGAATCCACAGAAATAAATACCGAACTGTCAC
>DATIGP010000074.1:0-2814 GCA_035454625.1 Nitrospira sp. | reverse complement strand
AGTTCCGCGTTGAACTCCTGCGCCCGCTTCTGGAAATCCTGAACCTTCGTCCGGAATTGCCCCTCCTTGTCTTTCTTCTCCGCGTCGGTCCACTTAGGGGCTTGTTCCTTCAATTGCTTTTCATAGTTGCGAAGGTCTTCTTCGTCCTTAGCCAGCAGCTTCTGCCTGGTCGAGACATATTCCTTCAGTCCTTCGAGCGCTCGCTTCCCAGCCTTGGATCTTTCCAAGACGGACTGCGGGTCCACCACCCCCATCTTGAACTCCGCAGCTTGGACGGATGTCGCCACGAGCGGAACGAGCAGCGCTGCAAGGAACAGGATTCGCAAAGCAGGGATATGCATATTGTCTCTTGTGCCTCCTGAGCCTGAATGGCAAACCGCGGCAGAATAACCGCGTACCATGAGTCTGTCAAGCGACGGTATCGCTACCACGAATCAAAACTGATGGATTCCTCCGCGATCCACACCTCGACGCCATAGTGCCATTTAAGGCGTCGGGCGACCGCACGCATGGCATGTTCGTCTGCGTGACTGGGATCGAAGGGATCCTTGATCTTCTGTAGTTTTTCTTTCTTGAACGGAGGGGGGTAGCCGAGGTCCTTCATGGCAAGCGCGAGCATGTTGAGCTGAAAGACACGCGGGGTTTGGTTCAACTCGGCCAATGCGACTTCCGTCGAGCCATTGGAAAAGCGGTGAGCTCGGAACAATTCAATGACGCGGGTTTTTAGCTGGGAACGCTGAGTTTCACTGAGTTCGGGAATAGCCAGCTCTACCAACAGCGCGTTCGTGGCGCCGTTGAAAGAAGGCATGTCGAAAAGTCTACTAAGAAATCCCATCGAAATCCTCGCTGCCTGTTCGTGAAGCGGTGGTGCGGCGGCGTTCGTTCTGACCACGCGGCTATAATTTCCAGAGAGTGTACTGAAACGGGTAGTGATTTTCCAGACTGCAAAAAGAGGGGGATGATGAGGACGCGATGGTCGAATCAGCCTTTCGTTCAGTTACGGACCGATCAGCCGAGCCGCATTTCGGAGTGACTCAGGATTGAACCGATATCGATCTTTGGTACGGGATGTTGTGGTATAGCTCACCAATTTTGTGAGCGCGATCAGCTACTCAGTGGTGAGCCTTTGACCGCCATGAGTAGTTTGTTCAGGAAGATGTCATGCTGCCAGGCTGATGCGTACCGGCTCAGTCCTAGTCGAATGACGACCAGTTCGCGTGAGGGAATGACGGTGATGAATTGGCCCGCGTGTCCTACCGCATGAAATGCATCTTCGGGCAACAGGCTCGTATCTCCACCGCTTGTGTATTCGTCGGGTATCTGTACCCAAAAATGTGCACCGAATGTATTTCCGGGGGTGCTTGATGTCGGAGTGGTCGCGTGCCGGACCCAGCCTTCCGGTAGTATGCGCTGTCCATTCCACACGCCATCTTGGAGATAGAGCAGGCCGAACTTGGCCCAATCGCGAGCGGTGGCATAAAAATAGGATGAACCGACAAACGTACCCGACGCGTCCGGCTCCAGCACCGCGCTTTTCATGCCGAGAGGTTGAAACAGAGCGCGATGGGGAAATGAATGATAGTCGGAGTGTCCGACCGCACGACGCATGACTCTACTGAGAATGTTGGTTGTACCGCTAGAATAACTCCACCGGGAACCCGGCTCTGCGACAAGCTTCTTACCTGCCGCATAACTCGCCATATCAGGTGTGCGGAACAGCATATGAGTGACATCCGCCAGCGGGTTGGTGTAGTTCTCATCGAATTCTATTCCGCTGGTCATCTGCAGCAGATGATCCACCGTAATCGCACTTCCGCCGTTGCTCGATTCCGGCCACTCCGGTGCCTGAACCGAGTCGGTGAGTGATAACTTCCCTTCTTTAATCAAGATACCGACCAGCGCATGTACCACGCTTTTGGTCATCGACCAACCGATAAGGGGAGTGTGCTGATCAAAGGGCGGGGCGTACCGTTCACCCACGATCTGGCCCCGATGGACGACGACCACTGCGCGTGTGCGGCGTAAACGCACAGGATGGGACTCTGAAAAAGCCCAGTCTAGGGCGGCATCCAAGCGCTCCTGATCAATTGCCGCTGTCACGTCGGCCTCCGAATCCGCGGTCGGCCATTGATTTTGTACTGAGTTGGTGGAGTCAACCGTGGAATTGAAAGGAAGCAGCATGGGTTCCATGTAGTGGTTAAACTTCAATGTGCAACCGAGACCGGGGCGATATTCAGCGGATTTTTTGATCAATCCGAGAAAGGTTGCCGACACTGTATGCGCCCTGCGGTCAATGGCCGCGTCGATCGAGCGCAGTATGGGCAAATCCTCGGCGCTGAGGTCGTTATGCAGCACATCGTCGGGAGTGCGCATGGAGACGAAGACGCCGGAGCACAAGATCTTTGCCTTGTAGGCGGCTCCGATTGATATGAGCTCCCGGACATAGTGCAGAACAGTGCCGACTATTAGTAGCGCCAGAACCGTAACAGTCGCGACGATTCTCACTGGACACCCGACGGGTGGATGAGTAGCTGGCTCAGTATAGGTCGAATGACGGAGAAGGTTCCAGGTGAAAATCGCCTTCCTCAACGGATCATTCTGCTGGAAACTATCGCTACCGGCGGAGGCGATCCCAGCAGCCACGTGGATCGACGATGGCGAGTAGCGTCCGATCTGCTATCACCAATAAGTCTTGGTCTCCTGTCACCAACAGATCGGCATGACCCTCGATCGCTGACGCCAGTACCCACCGGTCATCGGGATCACGAATTAGAAGTGGTGAAGGTTTTGCGGGTTTTGGAACGATATGTTCGT
>DATIGP010000073.1:0-3582 GCA_035454625.1 Nitrospira sp. | reverse complement strand
CGGCTCATCTCCATCGAAGACTTGATGAAATGAGAACAGATCATTTTATACAAGAACGTTCTGCCCGGTGTCCAGATAATGCCCACCTTCACCATGTGTGGATGCCACGCGGCTCAGCGCCTCATGACAGCCAATGGCCGCAGAATGTCGGCCATGGATCGGAATGCTTTCGCTCGATGGCTGATCCGGTTCTTTTCTTCAGGCGTTAACTCGGCCAACGTACGACCGAGCTCCGGGACAAAGAACAGGGGGTCGTAACCAAATCCTTGTGAACCGGTACACTCTTCAGCAATGACTCCAACAAGAATTCCCGTGGCCACTCGGCAGAATCCTCCCGGTATCGCTAGGGCGGCGACCGTCATGAATCGAGCAGTTCGCTCGGCCGGCGGCACGCCGTTCAGCTCTTTGAGCAGCTTCTTACAGTTGTCTTCATAGGTAGCATGTTCCCCCGCATAACGGGCCGCAAACACCCCCGGCCTTCCACCCAACGCATCGACTTCAAGGCCGGTATCATCCGCCACAGCCGGAAGGCCGGTTGCACGAGCGATCTCCGTCGCCTTTTTTATAGCATTAGCCTCGCAAGTCATACCGTCTTCTTCGACTTCCGGCGCATCGGGAAAGTCGATCAGCGTGCGGATGCGGATTCCCAGGTCTCCGAGAAGAGCAGTGAGTTCCCTGACTTTGTCCGGATTCCTGGTCGCGAGGAGGAGTTCTTCAATCGGCCCCTCAGGTGAGCGCACCGATCAGCTCTTTCTGAATGGCAGTCAGCCGTTGAATGGCCTGCCAGCCAAGGTTCAGAAACTCGTCCATATCGTGCTTCGCAAACGGCGTACGTTCCGCCGTACCCTGTACCTCGACATACCGGCCGCGCCCCGTCATCACTAAATTCATATCCACTTCGGCCATCGAGTCCTCGGTATAGGCGAGGTCCACCATCACCTCACCTCCAACCTTTCCGACGCTGATGGCGGCTAAATAATCGGTCAAGGGAATCTTTTTCACCAACTCTCGTTTCTTCAGCACGGCGCAGGCATCAGCCAATGCGATAAAGGCGCCGGTGATGGATGCCGTTCTCGTCCCCCCGTCCGCCTGGATGACATCACAGTCGATCCAAATAGACCGTTCTCCCAATTGCGTCATGTCGGTCACGGACCGCAGAGCACGCCCCACGAGACGTTGAATCTCCAAGGTACGGCCGCCTTGCTTTCCTTTGACCGCCTCTCGCGGCGAACGCTCATGGGTTGCACGCGGCAACATCGCATACTCCGCCGTGACCCACCCCGTCCCCTTGCCCTTCAGAAACGGAGGGACCTTTTCCTCAACAGACGCGGTACAAATGACCTTCGTGTCTCCCATTTCAATCAGCACAGCCCCTTCGGCATGCTTAATGAAGTTGCGCGTCACTTTCACGGGGCGCACCTGATCTCTGCGGCGCCCATCGAAACGCGTTAACCCCGAAATTCCACTCATTTTACGTCCCTTCCGCAATAGTGGGATCCGAATTATAGTGAAGGCCTTGAGAAAGCGCAAACCGATCGCTCACTGGAAGATTGCCGGTAGCCGGATAGCTCAAAACAATCTGTTTCATCCCACCACTCGTACAAATCGCGCCCGTCTCTTCCGGTAAATTCTGTACATTCAAAGGGATATGGCGCAGGATCAGACGTCACTGCATAGGAGTCAGTGAATGCGGAGTCCTCTTGTAACACCTCTCCAGAGCGATGATTCGCACTTGTCTCTCCGAACAGTAAAATGAAGGCGGCCGATAAAATTGGAATCAAGAACCGCAAATCACATGGCACAAAAAGTGCAGACTTCCGCGGCGTTCCTGCGGTATTCAAGTCAAATGCCAATGAGCCGATAAAGCACACAAAACAACCCTCGACGTCGACGACCCCGACGAATCCGACACATGGCGACACTGCTGGACCTGACGACTCATCAAGCTCTGGTCGATAACCGAAATATTCTGGTGGTCGACGACGAAGAGCCGATCAGGCGGCTCCTCACCTATTTGCTTCAATCTCATGGATATTCGGTAGAATGCGCTTCCGATGCCCGCGAGGCGCGCCAAAAGCTGAATGACCAGCCATTCGCATTGATGCTGTGCGACGTCAACATGCCTGGAGAATCCGGCATGGATCTGGTGCGTGACATGCTCATGGAGCATAAACACACGGCGGCGATCATGGTCACGGGCCTCGACAGCTCGGTCCTGGCCAATGCCGCTCTCGACGTCGGTGCGTTCGGATACATCATCAAGCCGTTCGAGTCCAATGAAGTCCTCATCGACGTCGCCAATGCCCTCCGCCGTCGACGGCTTGAAATGGAAAACCGTCTCCATCGTGAACATCTGGAGGATATCGTCCGGACAAGGACACTCGCCTTACAGCAGGCGTTGGACTGGCTGGAACGCACTGAAAAGGAGCTGCGCCTGTCGCGGGAGGAAACTATTCAGCGACTCGCCATTGCCGCGGAGTTTCGCGATAGTGCGACCGCACAACACATTCAACGCATGAGCCACTATTGTGAGTTGCTCGCGCGCAAGGCGGGCCTCACCCCGGAGCGATGCGACTTGATCCGCACGGCCAGCCCCATGCACGACATCGGTAAGATCGGCACTCCGGATCATGTGTTGCTGAAACCCGGCAAGTTCACACGAGAAGAATTCGGAGTGATCGCGCAGCACGCCGAAATCGGATACAAAATCCTCAGCGGGTCGGACGCAGAGCTGCTGAAAGTTGCGGCCGTCATCGCGTACACCCATCATGAGCGCTTCGACGGCACCGGCTATCCTCGTGGGTTACAAGGCCACGCTATCCCTATCGAAGGCCGCATTGCCGCGATCGCCGACGCGTTTGACGCGCTGACGACCCAACGGGTCTACAAGCCGGCCTTCGAACTTAGTCATGCCATTGATCTCATGCTCAAACACCGCAGCGAACACTTCGACCCAGAGCTGCTGGATGTCTTCGTCGCATCGTCGGAAGAAGTCGCGCGCATCCATGATCAATACGCAGACCGTCTGCGCTCCAATACGTTCCGCGAGCCGTAAGCTCTCCTGGACTGAACCGTCGCCTTGCTCGATGTCGGCAATTCGTTGACCGGCTGTGGTGCCGCCGATATACTTTTTTTCCTACCGCCCGGTTTACTCATCCGCCATGGTCATGGAGAAAGGATTGCCGGTATGGTGAAAAAGTTGACCGGGGTGCGCAAACGCCGTCGGAACAGAAACTGGATCGCCTACCTTTGCGAATCCCTGGTGGCTGCGGGCACGATGCCCACATGGGAGGCGGCCACCTACCTGACGGAAAACTTATTCGGAGAAAGACCCAATCCTCGCCTTCTGACCCCCGCCGACCCGCACGAGGTCACAGCGCAATTACTGCATCGTCTCTATCAACCCATCGTCGAAGCAGCCTCGCGGGAAATCACGCTTCCTTCTTCCTCCGCGATCCATATCTTCACGGACATCAGCCTCACCGGCAACTCCGTCGTCCTCGTCGTCTTGTTCCCCGGACACAGCAAGCCCCAACAACTGTTGATGCTGGACACAGCCAAGGCGTGGGACCTCGTGTTTCC
>DATIGP010000072.1:0-9262 GCA_035454625.1 Nitrospira sp. | reverse complement strand
TGCCCTGACATCAGGGACGATGTAGAGAGTGAAGGGATCAGCTGGGATCAGCACAAATGGGATAGCCGAGGAGGAAACAGAGGTCGATTGAGACTCTTTTGGCTCAGCAGTACAACGAACTAGAAATTAGTGGACTCCTCCTTGGCATAGCGCTCTGCTTGGCTAACTTATTCCTCGTTGAGACAGGCCTGGACGGCGAAGCATTGAAACGGAGCGTCGGGATGTGGCAGGTCGTGTGAAAGCAGCCGGGTGACATATGTCAGCCTTTTGCTCGTGGTGCTCGGGGCTTCCCTCGCGACGGCGACCGGGCGCAAAACGAAAGCTCCGCTCTTTTTCAAGAAACGGAGCCTTCATCGAACAGCGCAACTGTCACATCATGGGTGCGGCAACGTCTCCCGTTCCCGCTTTCAAATGTTTCCTCTGGCTGTTCTACGTCCTATCCCAGTCATGTTCACTAGAAATTCAATTATCACGCTGTAACGTCGTCGTATGACCCTGGTCGGTCACATAGGCTTTGACCATGTCGCCTGGCCTCACAGAATCCAACTTGGTACTCTTGTCGACATGTATCATATGCTCTTTCCCGTCGCTATCCTTAATGGAGTAGTACTCTCCCTTAATATTCATTAACGTGCCTTTGATCGTGTCTTTGGTCAGACGCTCTTTAATGGTGGGACTCGCTTCTTTTTCAGCCATGGGATCGGCGGAGTAAGCCATGCCGATTCCAGAGCCCAAGAGTCCAATTGTAAGCATCGCAATCATGATCTTCATGTTCATAGCATCTCCATTTTTTGAATTCTTGCCCTATGCGATACGCGCTCGGTGAGTCGGACTGCATCAACTTACATTCCCGCGCCACGCCCCGGTCTCATGACCACGCCCCTCGATGAATTCCTTAAATCGCTTCAGGTCCCCTTCCACTCGCTGGGACACCACGCCCATCACATCCCCTGTTTTTTCGACCACTCCTTTCGGCTCATAGTCGATGCGGAGGTTGATCTTTGACTTGCCCTCGGTGACAGGGGAAAAGATGACGATGCCTTCATTTCTCGCCCCGCCCTGGCTCCGCCAGGCGATCCGTTGATCAGGAATCTGCTCGATGATTTCCGCATCCCATTCCTCTTGTTTCCCACCGATGTTCGCTTTCCAATGGAGACGCTTGTCATCGATCTGCTTGACTTGCTCCACGCCTTCCATGAATCGAGGGAATTCTTCAAACTGGGTCCATTGATTATAGGCCGTCCGAACTGGGACATTGAGATCAATAGATTTCTCGACGACAGACATAGGTATTAAACCTCCTTCATAGTTAGTGAATGTCTTCTATAGATATTTATTTATCGGTAATACACTTCGAAGGGAGCTGGCATCTTCCCCAGTGGAAGAATAAGCCATGAACATTTCCTGGCTTTCCTATTAGCCGACTCATATTTCTCGCCCGTTCACGGCATCCTGAACCGCGTCATACAGCAGTTCCAGTGCCGCTTCTTTCGGAATCAGTTGTACGGCGCCGGCTTCCTTCATACTCTGCTGATTCTCCGCATTCGCATTTACCGACAGGCCAATGACGATCCTCTCCGGATAGCGCAACTTAATCTGTCTCGTCGCTTCAACGCCGTTCATCTCCGGCATGTTGATGTCCATCAGGACAACGCTGGGACGAAGTTGTTCCACTAGTTGCGATTGCAAAGGGCGATATCTCCAAGCTCGTGCTCTGTGATGCTTCGTAGCATCATTGAGGGGGCGAAAGGAGCGCTATGCACTAGACTCATTAGGGCGGAGCACAGAACCAAGATAAGAACTTACGAGAGTTGCGGCTTTCCTTTCCGGTTATACGGTCTTCAGCTATACTCCTTCTGTGAAATCGTTTCAAAGAGACAACGGTGCGCCTTCTACCCTAGAAACCGTGCTTCGTCTTCAGGGCCTTTTCCGCCATCGCTTGCACCCGCTCGGCGTCTCTCCTCTCCAGGCTAGTATGTTGCTCTATCTTGACCGGCATCCTCGGTGTGAAGTGAGGGAGATCGCTTCGGCGCTCTGTCTTCCGGACTTCTCCGTGATCAAGACCGTTCAGCATATTCAGGGACAGAGATGGATCTGCAAGCCACTGCGCAATGCGAATGGGAAGTCGGCCAGACTACAGCTCACTGCAAAAGGCATAGCCCTCGCGAAAAAGATAAAAGAGAACATCGCAATAACAGATAAACTCTTCGCTCTGGCCGATAGTCGTAGGGCGGCTTAAGCACTTCACCCCGGCCCACGCCTGAGTTCAAGCGAGAACCGCTCCTTGTGCTGGTTCGTACCCTCTACAGGACTTTGGACCTCAATCTCCTCTGCTGTCACCGGAAGCGCAACCTTCTTCCCCCCAAATACATCGGGTCTTAGGTTTTCTCCTAGGTTGCAAGCTTTCGCGTAGTACGTACCCTGCAAGAAGAAGATGGAGGGACCCGTCACGACACCTCACTTCGAGAATCGGTCATCATGCGAGATATGGCATCAGAACCATCTGGTTTGCCGCGCGCCGGAGAAGGAGAAGATCATATGGCACGAGCGGTTTTAGCAGCTCTGGTTACCACGGCCTTATTCGCGCTCATTGGTTGTTCGTCTCTGAAACAGCCTGAGACCTATATCAGACAGCAGACGGTCTGTATTGAAAGATGGTTTGGCTATCACAAACCCGGCGAATGTCAGCCCACCGCAAAACTCGCGGCGTCTGATATTCAAAAAGAAAAGGCGTCTGGTCCTGCCGCGCTTGAGCGGGACCGTCGGCGGCTGGCTGATGAACTGGAAGCAAAACGGAAACAAAATGAGGCACTTAACGGCCGCGTCGGCGATTTGGAACGACAGCTCGCCGATCGGGACAAGGAATTCGCGGCTCTTCGGGGCGACTTGTCCGCAGAAACGGCGAAGTTGAAGGGGACCCAACGTGGATTGGTCCGGGCTCTTCGCCCTGAGATCGACAAGGGTCGTATCGCGGTCGATTTAAACAGCGAGCGTCTTTTGATCAATTTGGCTTCCCGCTATCTCTTCGACTCAGGCGAAGATCAACTCAAGCCCGAGGGAGCCCACGCGCTGCAACGGGTGGGCGGCGTCCTCAAAGACTTTCCGGAAAAGCAGGTGCACGTCGCAGGCTACACTGACAATGTACCCATCAAGGGGGCGTTGCAGAAGAAGTATCCATCGAATAAGGAGCTTTCTGAGGCACGCGCGAATGGCGCAGCCCAGGCTCTACGGGATGGCGGTGTGGCCAACCTCACCGCTGCCGGTCATGGCGAGACAGCCCCCGTTGCAAGCAATACCACGGGAGAAGGACGAGCCAAGAATCGCCGGGTGGAAGTGATCGTCAAGTAACAGGCGAAAGCAGACGGCGGAAACACCACACCCTGAATCACGGCAAAACATGAATGGGTACTGATCAATGAACCGAATTGTGTTTCCCTGTCTATTCATGTCGATCATCCTCGCCGGGGGATGTGGTGGGGAACAGAAATATGTCCCGAATATCACGCTCACCAAGACCGGCCCGACCATCGATGCGATAGCCGAGTTCCATAATCTCTATCCGACGCATGCCTTGTTGTCGGGAAGGGAGAGATTCGGTCTGGACGCACCCGCGGCAGAAAGGGTTGAACCAGGTGAGCTTACACGCCGAATCGAAGACGAACTCCTCACGGAACTCGGTACGGCAGGGGTATTTTCACGAATCACCAGGTACCACCCCAATCCCGATGTCATTCTGTCAGGGCGAATCACTGCCTTCCATGAGCGCTATCGACCTCAAAGTTGGGCCACGATTAAGGACGCGGTTCCATACGGCGGGAAAATAGCACAGCTGCTTCGCTTGAAAACGCACGTCAGCAGCGGGGCGGTTCATCTGACGCTGGTCGTCTTGAAATCTACGGGCGAGGTCCTCGGTACCTATACGGGCAAATCCAGCTTCAGCGAAGCCTTCACCCCGGCTAAAGCCGATCCTCCTCCAGGTACCTTCCTCAACCGGGCCTTGTCCGAAGCCGTCCATCAAATCCAGGACGAGCTCTCGCATGATCTAGAGCTAAGAAAACTCGCCTCCCGTTAGACTTGTGACTTGTTACACCACTTACTATTGGAAATTTACCCATGAGGCAATTGTTGCATGCACCGCTTGATCCATCATCCGAATGCCAGCCTGTTGTACGAGGCCATCACCGAAGAGAAAGAGCTGAAGAATACGACAAAGAATGCGTCGCCCGTGACGTCGTCCTCGTACCAAAGAGTGGCTCCGACAATTTTAAGAAAATGCAAGTCCAAGGGCGCGCTCCCTGATATAATGACTGTCATGCCTAAGAAACATGCCAAGCCAGCTTCCACTGGCAAACACAAAGGGAAAAGCTTCAAGAAGCGGCTTTATCCAAAGCAGGCAAATAAGCTCCTTCCGCCCGACACAAGCCGCATTCCATGGATGAGTGAGTTTCCGACCCCCAAGACCGGCACCGACGACTAGCCGTCCGCTAGGCCTTTCTGTGAAGTCCTTTCCAGCGTTCACCATCAACTGGGCTAGGGCAGATTCCTAACCAGATCGTCCCGAACTTTTCCCTCTGGCCCTCCGCACACTGTTTAACTGACTCCTACCGGCTTGGTGAATCCCGCCTCCCTATGGTCTCTCCCAGTATGATGCCTCCTTCTGTTCCGATAATCTGAAGGATGTATAGGCAGAGTTCGTTACAGGGATGTATGCATTATGGAACGGACGCAAGACGCCGTCAGGGGAAAGCAATCATCACACACGACCTTCCACGTCCTGGTGGTCGATGACCATCCCCTTCTCCGCAAAGGGTTAGGAAAGCTTATCAGTTCTTTCGGTGGCTTCGACATCGTCGGCGAGGCGGCGGACGGGAAACAAGGCTGCGAGCTGGCTCAGCAGTTACAACCGGATGTCGTCCTCATGGATATCCAGATGCCTAAAATGAATGGTATTGACGCGACACGGTGGATCAAGGCGAAGCTTCCCGACGTCATCATTGTCGGGCTTTCAATCCGTCAAGACGTCGTGACTGCGAATCACATGAAAGAAGCCGGCGCTACGGCGTACTTAACGAAAGAAACTGCGCCGGAGGAGCTATATCGGGTGATCCGTTCCGCGCTCACCACTCGGGCTCAAGCAGAACGAGAGAATCCCTTATGAGTCGCTAACTGGCTCAAAACATCCCCTTCGGCATATGCGAAATAAACGACCATAACCGGACCTACTTCTTATTTATTTTTCTGCAAATCTCGACTGTCGCTTCCACCTGACCATCTCTTGGACTCACCATCAACAGCATCCCCTTATGCTCCATCGCTCTCTTGAACCGCGTCGCATAACCCTCATCGTATTGGTGTTCCTCGATCGTGGTCTCGCCGCTTTTGCGATCGTATACACTTTCAAGGACGAAGACCTCCACAGTTTGCGTGCCATTCAACCGTGGTTTGCTCATGACGCGCCAGAATCGATTCTCCTGGTCGAGCATCCTATTCGAAGTGTCCAGGGTGGCATTGGAACACAGCTTCACACCTTTGGACACCTCCACAAATTCACCTCTATCCACAAATTGAGCAAAGCCTGACAAGGGAGATCCGATCACCATTGCAAGAACCAGAATGTACATCGACATGAGATCCTCCTTCGTCAAGATGTGGCGGAGGGCCTTTTTGCTGACCAGTGATAACCGAGCTACGACACATGAGCGGGATATTGTCATTCAAAGCTCGCTCCGTCATTCAAGTCTTGTTCATCATGACTTATCTCCCTGAGATTCTTGGCAACCAAAGCCGATGGCTTCCACTTCTATCTTACTTATTTGGCATCCGTATGCCCTTGCCCTCATTCACCGGCTGTTCAACGTTCCTCTTTAATGGGTCGCCGACTTGGGGCTCCAGTATCGCGGTATTTCTGAGATCAATCGGCATCGTCCCCATGGTTGTATCTCCGGACCTCGCGGCCTCCTCGATAGACTGACTATAAGTCAAATTCTTCCGGCCCGTATCGTTCGCAAATTCTCCGCTTGACGGATACCCTGGATGGCTAGGCAGCATTGCCGGATTCGCCATGGCAAGCCCGGTCATTCCGAGTAACACAAATCCCGTCATCGTCATCGTTGAGAGTCTCATGATGACACCTCCTCGTTAAACATCCCACTCGCTCCTCGACAGAAGACGATCCCGATCTGCGACCGGGAGGTCGCCTCTGTCAACACGGTGACTGACTGAAGTCTCAAGATTAGTCTCGTAGGGCACCCTTACAGACCCTCGGACTTCGTCGACACTCTGGCATTGAAGCGGCGGAGACTGAGGAATCGATCGCGCTAGGAAGGATGCGAGAAGCGCAACGGATGGGACAGTCAGCGGAACTGGAACATCAGAGTTTGAGCCAACAGGCTAATGTTACGTTCCTCACTTTCAGGGCGCCCAAATCAACCAACTCTTCACTTGGAGGGTCACTTCTCCTCCACAACCTACGCTACGTGAGTTTACCAACTATAGTCAAGTTATATCTTTTAATTCTATTTTTAACACCCATGTATTAACCTCTTATAGTTAATCATCATAGGCACGTATCGCTTCTCCAGATTCTAGCGAGCCATACCGCAAGCGTCGTGCACGGATCACCCTAATTGATGAGACGCATTTAGGAGGACGCATCAAGGTGATGACCTCAAGGCTTGACTGAGACAGACGTAAAGAGAATAGGCTAAGGCACGCGCTTCAGATGCTCGGTCATTCGGAGATTTTCTCCATAATCCACCGGACAATCGATCACGGCCGGACGTTCCGATCTTAACGCTTCATGCAGGATCGGCGTGAGCTCGGATGGGCCTTCCACTCGAAATCCTGCGGCGCCAAAAGCCCGCGCGTAGGCGACCAGATCGGGATTGTCGAATTCCACGGAAGAGATGCGGCCGAACCGGAGCATCTGTTTCCACCGGATCACGCCATATCCGTCGTCGCGCCAGACCAGGATCACGAGCGGGAGTTGCAGCCGAACCGCGGTTTCCAGCTCCTGGGAGTTCATCAAGAATCCCCCGTCGCCTGTCACAGCAACGATTCGTCGCGAAGGAAAGAGCAGCTGGGCCGCCACCGCCCCTGGCAACGCGATCCCCATCGCAGCAAAGCCGTTCGAGATGATGCAGGTATTGGGAACATGACAAGGAAACATGCGGGCCATCCAGAGTTTATGGGCCCCGACATCGCACACCACCAGATCGTCCGGAGCAAGAGCGCTACGAAGTTCGTGGATGACCTGCTGCGGACGCAGCGGCCAGCCGGGTGTGCCATCGTATTCGCTGCGCAGACCCGAGACGACGGATTCGCGTTCTCGTTCAGCCCAGAGAGGCTCGAACGCAACCATCCCGTCCGCGATCTGGTCGAGTGCCTGCCCCACATCTCCGAGCACGCCCACGTCGACAACGTAGTGCGCATCGACGTCCGCCGGAGAGACGTCGACGTGTACGACGCATTTGTCTCGGTTGGGATTCCACAAGCAGGGCGCGTATTCGACAAAGTCGTACCCGACGGCCACCACTACATCAGCCTGTTCGACGACCCTGGCAGCATAGTCTCTTCCTGGAAACCCGATCGTATACAGTGACAGGGGATCGCTGTCCGGCACAATCCCTTTACCCATGAAGGTGTGCACCACAGGAATGTTCAGCCTCTGCGCAAACCGCCGGACTGCCTCGGCGGCGCGTCTGCGCACCACGCCGTTGCCGGCCAGGATAAGCGGTCTCTTGGCTCTTGAGAGTACGTCAACGGCGCGCTTCACTTGCACGGATGAGGGCTCGGGAACACGCGGTGATTGGACCCGGAGCGGCGGGAGGGCATCCGACTCGCTGAGTTGCTCGGCTGCCACATCTTCGGGCACTTCTAGATGAATCGCTCCGGGCTTTTCCGTTTCGGCGATCTTGAACGCCTTTCGCACCGCTTCCGGAATCATAGTCGGCCTGGCGATCACCCCATTCCACTTGGTAATGGGCCTGAAGAGCGCCTGCAAGTCGATGTATTGATGCGACTGTGCATGCTTACGCTCTGTCGACACCTGCCCGCTGATGGCGACCAGCGGAGCATGATCCAGGTAGGCATCGGCCACGCCGGTCATCAAATTGGTCGCCCCTGGCCCAAGGGTGGACAGACAGACCCCGGCTTTTCCGGACAGTCGCCCGTAGACATCGGCCATGAACGCGGCACCCTGCTCATGACGCGTCGTGACAAATCGAATCCGAGAGCCCAGGATGGAATCCATCACCTCGAGCGTTTCCTCGCCGGGCACGCCGAACATAAATTCCACACCTTCGTGTTCGAGACAGCGTATCAACAGATCGGCAGCGTTCACGGTATCTCTCCCAATCACACCCATTTGAATGCAGCAAGGACGACTATCAACAGCTAAAAGCAACGCGACTATGGTGAAAAGCGGGCCGCTCCCACGATCAGGCCGGTGGGCAGCTACCTCGTCAAACCAGGAGGCCCCGTACTTGACCCTCCAATTCATTCACGCAGATCAACAACTTTATGAAGCAGCGGGTTGCAACCTCCGCCACAGCCCGTTTGGTGAAGATGGGTTTTCGCTTTTTCCGCCGCTTCTTTGGTAGTCCAAAGGGAGAAGGAAAACTCCCGACAGGGGGCGATCAGGGCAAATGGTCCCTCACCACTGAGCCATCGTGCGCGTTCTCCCCACTTCTCTGCGGCTTTCATACGCCAAGGTGATGTAGCCATGCTTCTTGCCTACCTTCTGGGTCGATCATTGCCAAGGGACCACGGGAGGCGGTTCATCACTCCAGCCGTCTCTTCATCCTGCAGGTCTGGAACGTTCGCATGCAGACATGAGACACCCTCAGGCAGTGACTCTGAGACGGTCAAGGATTGCTAAGAGGACCGCTTTTCGCTCTTGCAAGTCCTGCCGCATGGCCTGGCTGTCGGTGTGACCGACCTCGGTACCAAGGTCCGAGATGACACTCTGGACCGCCCAGGACAATACTTCCTGTTCCTTTGATGCCAACGTCAGCTGCATATGATACTCCTTCCTAAACCCCCGCTCCTTGAGCGGACATTCCACCCTTCTCCCTCCCCTCAGCACTCCCAATTCGCCCGGAGCAGATCCTCGTTCTCCTCATAACGACAGGCGAATGTACCACGATGGGCGTGATGCAACGCCTCGCCGATGCGCCGCGCAAGATGGGGATCGGTCGTGGTGATGACCACCCCTTCAGGTGTTTCGGTTTGCTCCTCGATCTTGATGATTCGAGCCAGAGGA
>DATIGP010000071.1:0-4121 GCA_035454625.1 Nitrospira sp. | reverse complement strand
GTGTACTTCGCTGAGTGCAAGATAGAGCGTGTCATTTCGAATCCACATCCACCCCGTCGTGCTCTCCTCCTGGCCCTGATCGGTCGCATGACTCAGGTGGAAATAGACCCGCTCATCGGGGGCCGCCTGACCCAGCGCCTTCGACAGGGCGGGCGCTAACAGCGGAATCTCTTCATTACGGAATGCCCGGGTTCTATCGGCTTCTCCTGAAAATAACCGGTGAATGAAATTCCGCCGTTCCCATGCACGTACACTCCTGAGCAGGGTGCCGATTTCTGTCGCCGAGAGCATAGCCGGGTGCGAATTGGACGTGGAATCAGGGTCTTTCACCACGCGAACCTGGTTTCGTCCCGATTCGTAAATAATCTTCGGCGCAGGGTCAGGCGAGCCGGCGCAGCCGGCGATGATCAGTGCGCCGATGAGGATGACCATCGGTTGTAGTCGTGCGACACGGGAATTGCCGGGGACTGTCGATCGCCTCATGGCTTGACCTCCTGTGTCCTTGCCAACCCGATGTCGGAGACCGCCTGATCAAATCCAAACTGCCGGAGTTGTGCTTGGATTGGCGGAGACAGCATAAACTGGATAAAATCGGCAGCGCCTGAAATGTTTCTTGCCGTCCACACGACCGCCACGCCGTACCGGACCGGGTTGTGGCTTTCCGCCGGCGCGGTATCGAGAATGCGGACACGGCCCTCGGTCACGGCATCAGTCCGATACACCACGCCGATTTCAGCCTCGCCTTTTGCGACAAGATCAAGCACGGCGCGGGAATGTTCTCCGAACACATATTGGGACTTCAAGGCCGGCTCCAGTTTGGTGTATTTCAAAAACTGGGCGGCGACTTTTCCGACTGATGAGCTTTTGGGGTCGCCAATTGCGATTCGGCGTATGGGAACCTTGTGGAGGTCATCAATCGACGTGATTGGAGCGGGCAGGGTGGTGCCGGTGATCAACACGAGCGATGTGCCGGCATAGACACGTTTGGTGCCTTGGATCACGAGGCCTTTGTGATCGAGTTGATCGATTTCTTCCATGAGGGACGGCAGAAAGACGTCTACGGGAGCGCCCTCCTCGATCTGCTTGCGGAGCGTTTGAGACGGCCCGTAAATCACCCGGACGTGGATCTGGGGATGCTCAACTTCGAACAACGGCAAGAGTTTTCGGAGCGCATCCTTGACGCTGTTGGCCGCGGCAATGGTAAACGTTTCCGGCTGGGCATGTGTAAAGCTGGGCGTCCATAGCGTCAGGGCCGCGAGGCCGATGACCGGTATGAGATGGCGTGTAAAGGAATTCATGGGAGTCCTCATAGAATTACGGTGTGAATCTTCGTCATATGCGTCTTAGAAATAAAACTGATACTGCACATTAATTCTGTTTTCGATCAGGTCACGACCAAATCCCGGCTGAGATTCAAACGGGAATCGATCTGGGGCCCGCCCACCGCTCCCCATGGTGATGTTCGAGTAGTCCACGACGAGGCGGTTGTTGTAGGTCCCGTCGAAGCTATAGTTGATGGCGACCCCGAATTCTTTGGTCAAGTCGTCCAGTTGCTTGGTGGAAGGATCCATCATTCCATATCTCGCTGCAACCTCGAGTTTCCGGGGAATCAGATACTTTCCCACCTGCACGTACCATCCCCAGGCTTGGCCCAGATCCACGGGAGGTCCCACGAATTCCGGAGCGGGGATGGTGTTGAGGTCGAACGGGATTGTGCCGCTGTCCGTGTGTCGAACCCGCTGGTGTCGGTAGTATCCTTCCGACTGGAGCGACCAGCCTTGATACTTGGCAATCAGATCGACTTCATAGGTCTGAAAATCATAGACGCCGCCTGCGAGGAGCCTGCCGTTGCCGTTCTTGGCTACCCCTTGTCGGTAGGCCCGATCGACGATGTCCGATCGAATCGAGCTCAGGTAATTCTGGCCGGCGTTGTAGGCGTAGCCGAAGGCTATGGCCGCCTGGGGGGTACGCGAATTCAGGATGTCGCCTTGGCCGTACCCAGGGTTGCCTGCGATCTTGTACAGAAGCCTGGCCGTATACATCATCTCACCGTTGAGGAAACGGGTGTTGTAGTTGTAGGTACGAGTTGTCGACGCAGGCGGCCCTCCGCCGCCGGTGGGAGGCAGCACCGTTTGACTGACCGAGGTCCCATCTCGGGTGAGGTTCGGTCCGGCTCCGTTCCAGATGCCGAACGCGTAGTTGACTCGGTACTGGTCTTCGTCACTGAGGATGGTGATACCCACGTCGCGGTTACTGATCAAATTTGCGGCAAACGCGTTTTGTACTCTCATGTTGTCGGCGAACGTCGACGTCGCAATAGAACTGATCTGAGAGCGGTTGAACCAGACCCGCTGTTGACCGAGCTGAAGGGTGGCCCATGGGATATGCCAGGAGGCGATGTACGCGTCGAGCAGCTGCGCCCTCCCGTTGGCTCCCTCCTGATTCCATGACGTTTGATCGAACGCCCACGACACGTTGTAGCGAAAATCCGGGTCAAAGGCGTATCCCATAAATTGAAGCCGGGCGCGCGGAACGGAGAATGTGCTGGTGTTGCTCTGGTAGCGAACGGCGCGATATTCGACTTGTCCGCCGAGGATCTCGGGATTCCGCGAATCACCGACGGTTCCCCAGGCGGCATTGTACGTGGCATAGCTGTATCGGGCCTGAGCCAGCAGCCGGAGCTTCAGGAAGAACCGCTCTCCCACCCGGATATTCAAGCCGTTATTGACATCCACGTTGAACGTGGGACGGGTAATTCTTTCCTTGGTTTCGATCACTCGTAACCCTTTGTCATACTCTTCTTGGGTAATGATGCCCTTCATGTACAGATACTTCAGGCCGGGATCCTCGCCTGAGTAGTACTCCCACTTTCCCTCTTTCTTGATGAACTGTCCCTCTTCAACCGCCCGAGCGATGCCGGCAGGGACGAGTAGGACCAGTCCCGTCATTACGAAAACGACGACTCCGGAAATTCTCATGTCTCGACTCCTTCATGACATGGGAACTTCCGGTGGTCCGGTCAGTTCGTAACTTGTCTGTCAATCCAACGCTTGACACCTTCAGTCGTCTGATAGGCGTTCGACGCGCACCTTCTCTCTGCGCTCGATCTGCACGATCTTTGAGTCGTGGACGACGATTTCCACCGACCCGAAACGCAGATCTTTCAAGGCCTGCAGGATGGTCTCTTCAACGCGCGAAACAGCATGAGAATGCATAACGGCCTCCTCGCGTCCTCTCTTGTCCTCGGGTGAGTCCTGCGCGAATCCCTCGAAAATCCGCCGTCACTTTAATCTACAGTATTCCGCTCGAATTTATCGTAGTTAATGTATAAATTATCATGATCTAGTTTGTCAACAAATATATGAGTACCATATCAGGATATATCTTAACGGCTTACTCAGCAGTCAACCGGACCAAGTGGATATCAACTATACTTGACAATACGCATTTATAAATGCTATCTCGTCCGCCACCATGGGACGAGGCAACGAGGCTGTACCTCCTCACCTCATTGAAAATCGGCTAAAAGCCGTGCGAATTGCCAAAGGACTCTCGCAAGGAGACCTGGCGGCAAAATCAGGGATCACGAGGCAGGCAGTCTCGGCCATTGAATCGGATGTGTACCTTCCGGCGACGCCGGTCGCTCTGCGATTAGCCTCCGTCCTGGCCTGTCGGGTCGAAGACCTCTTTAGCCTCACAAAACACGATGAAGTGATCGAGGGCACATTTCTCGGTGACCCGCCGGCAATCGAGATTCAGAGTGCTCCTCTTCGCGTCAAGGTTTCCAAAGTTGGGACGAAGATGCTTGTTCGTCCGGTCACCGGCGTCGGCGATGTCTTGTCGTACACGGTGCCGGCCGATGGGTACTTGATCGAGGCGATCGCACAGCGTTCCGGCGTGAAGGCGCGCGTACGCTTATCGCGCGAACGTTCCGTCGTCGATCAGGAAATATCCGTTGCCGGCTGCGATCCCGCGATCTTCCTTGCCGGAGAACACCTGCGTCGGCAAAAGGAACATGTATCCGTCGTCGGCTGGACCATGGGAAGCATGGCCGCCCTGCATGCGTTGGAACGGGGAGAAGTCCATGTGGCGGGACTCCATCTGTTCGATCCCGTGAGCGG
>DATIGP010000070.1:0-2799 GCA_035454625.1 Nitrospira sp. | reverse complement strand
AGGTTCTCCATGCCAGCGACTAACCAAAGGCTGGCCTAGCGTTGCGCGAAACGCTAATGTACATTGCATCTCGTTCAGCCTGAATCGTATCAACGCCGGACCGCTGCAGATCGGTGACCTATTGTGGACTCACAGTTTGCTGAAGCGTCTCAAACAGTCCACTCGTGGGGTGGGAAAAAGCACACAAGCTTCAGGCGCCGCCCTTAATGACGATGTTCTCATCATGTCCAAAAAGCAGCTCGACCAACTGACAAAGAATCCCCGCGCGTTCTTTAACGGGTTTCGCAAGGTAGATCTTCGAGATCTCTCGGAGAATAAGATTGAGGAGCACCTGCGTACACACAAACTGACAGTCGATGATCTTACCAGTATCTACGGTCAAAGACCGATTGCTCATAAAGCACCATAGTCACAACCGACAGCAAACTTTGGCTAAGTCGCAGCGGGAAGTCATGCTTATTACTCTCTCTTCCTTGCGACTGCACAAGTGCTGCCCAACTAACCACCTAGCAATGGACATCATGGGGAACTGAACGATTAGGCAGTAGTCTATAGTCGATTTTCTTCCTTCGCTGACTGCTCCCCAGCCAGCTTTTTCTGAATAAGCTTCTTGCTCACCGTCGTGATGAGAAAGGCCAAGCCGATGGCGACGGGGACGAACACTGCCGTTGCCAGATTGGAATTGGTCAGCCAACCCATTTCCTGTAGCCCTTTGAACACATATCCACCTAGGCCAGCCAGGTAATATGCAATGACAATAACAGACAACCCCTCAACCGTATGTTGCAGGATCACCTGGCTCTTGGTCGTTTTGTCCACACTTTGAAGCAGTGCGAGGTTTTGCGATTCCAGAATCAAGTCGATCCGGGTCCGAATGATTGCAATGATACCCTCGAAACCGCCACGGAGCGTGTCGATACGGCGCAGGAGCTGCTGGTACCCCTCGGCAACACCCGTAATGCCTCCCAACACATAATCGGAGATCGGACGGTATGAATCCATTGGCTGCTCGGCGATGGACGACAACGTCGTGTGCACGATCTTGTCATACGGAATCGACGCGGACAGTTCGAAGTGGAGTGTGCCTGCCATCCGATTGGTTTTTAACAAATCTTGGGTCAGACTGTTCAGCCATCGCTGCAAGGTCTCCGAGTTGGCGTGGCCGATATGTGACGTAATGATCTCCCGTTGCTTCAGGTGCACCTGTTCAAATTTATAGACCTGATCGATGGCGGCGGAGAACAGCGGCTTCTGCATCAGCAACAAATGATAATAGGTCTCGATCCGCACAATGGCATCGACGATGTCTTTCAGACGTGAGGGATCTCCTTGCGACGGTCCGACACTGACCCAGTACCGTTCACGCCCTTGGTCGTCCGGTGTAAAGCTCGTGACGACACATGTCTGATCGTTGAAGATCCGGCTGCCGTATAAGACCGGGCCCGGCACCAGCCCGTGCAGTTCGCTCCTCGGTGGAAGCATGCCCGTCGTCAACACAATGTCCAAGCGGCAGACCGCGGACCCAAGCGACTGCACAGGAAAGGTATAATCAGGAAACGCCAATGCTCCGAAGGTCACTGCGCCGGTCGCTTGTGACGGGACATGCCAGAGTTGGTAATTGTAGTATTCCGTATGCGCCTGCCAGATCAGGATGAGCCGATCGCCGCCTTCGGATTCCTTCACACCGTAGCCGAAATTCTCACGAAGGTCCGTCGTCTCGGCGGGAACCTTCAGATGACCCAACAGCGACTGGAATTCTGACCGACTGGCCGGACGCTGAGTCGGCGGGTCGGACATGCGAAATGCTTTGTAATGCACATGGGCCGGCGCACGCAGCCATTTCCCGATCGGCTGGTGCGGCCGTTCATGCAACTTCCTCAAAAACGCCTCAGGCTCTCTCCGTGACATTTCCGGCTGACTCACGTTTTTCCCCCTCTGCTTGACACGTCCAAAAACGCGATGGAACCACGAGCCACGTATCATGACATGAGGCATGACCCTAGCATCTGCCGCGCCAAGCTTCAACGAGGAGGGAATTTTGTTTTGGTGCAAAACCGGTCCAGGGCGATCAATTGCAGGACGGATCGAACGGCATTTCAGCGTAGGGCCGATAGGCTTCGCCCAGCGTGAGGAGGATATCTCCCCAGACACGCGTCGGATCCTTTTCAAACACCGCTTGCGGGTCCGCAGGCAAGGTGATCCATGAGCCGCTCTTCATTTCATTCTCAAGCTGGCCTGGCCCCCATCCCGAATACCCTAGATAGGCCCGGAAGGATTCTTTCGTCCCGACGCCGGTGAGAATGCGCTCGACCATGCCGACATCTCCGCCAAGGCAGACGCCGTCGAATACGTGGTGCGCATTGTCCGGGAACTGATCGCCCCGATAGAGCAGCATCACTTGATTGGTCTGCACGGGACCCCCGGCATAGAGCACATGACCCGCTCCCTCAATCACCGGAACCTGGGGCAGGGCTTCGGAAATGGACATGGCGGTCGGACGATTCACGATGACGCCGAGCGCTCCTTCGGGCCCATGTTCGCACAGCAAGACCACGGTCTGGCGAAAGTTTGGGTCGCGCAGGCTTGGCGCGGCAATCAGAAAGATCCCTTTACGGAGTTCGGCGCTCATGATCCAAATCCTACCTTCCCCATGCGACTTGCGCAAGCACTGGGCTTCTCATAACAGGAGAAGAGTGCGGACTTACATCTTGTAAAGTGACGGGCGGCGGTCGCAAAGCAAGTCGTTGTAGCGATTCAATCTTTTATTGCGGGCTTCGGCCGGGTCGATATCAAGGACGG
>DATIGP010000069.1:0-8373 GCA_035454625.1 Nitrospira sp. | reverse complement strand
TGCGAGGTGGGCATGGTCGAGGGGACCTTCGAGAATTCGTTGAACACCCGGTCCAGTTGGTCCGGCGGAATTCCGCAGCCTGTGTCCGCCACGCAGGTCTGCACCATGCCGTCAGGCTGCGTCTTGAACCGGACCGTGACCTTCCCTCCTGGCGGCGTGAACTTGACGGCGTTGCCGATGATATTCCAAAGAATCTGCTCCAGTTTATCGCGGTCTGCATAAACCAAAGGCAGCTCGTCAGGCGAATCAACACTGATATCCACGTGTTTTTCCGTCGCCACCGTACGCAAGCTTTCGACGACCAGCGTAGCGACTTGGTTGACCGAAAGAGACTCCAGCCTGAGGATTTCCTTGTTCATATCCAGTCGTGACCAATCGAGCAGCTGATTGATGATCCTGGTCAGGCGGTTCAAGTTGTGTCCGATGCGGTCGAGGTAGGTCCTCTGACGGTCGGACAAGGTGCCGGCGACGCCGTCCAGCATGTTGTCGGCGAAGCTGCGGATGGCGGTCATCGGCGTGCGTAATTCGTGCGAAGCCACCGAGACGAACATGGTGCGCCGCCGGTCGTGTTCCTGAAGCCGTTCGTTCGCCACAGACAATTCCCGCGTACGCTCTTCGATACGCTGCTCCAGATGTTGGGTCAGTTGAGCTAGACTGGCGTAGGTGCGCGCGTTGTCGATGGCCGTCGCGACGTGGCTGGCGATGGTCATTAAGATGTGAAGGTCTTCTTCCGAGCAGGGCAGTGCTCCCCGGTCCCCGGCAATAAAGCCCAGCGTCTGATTATGGCTCTGCAAGGGCACGCAGACGAACGACTGCACGCCGACGCGCCGCATGAGCTCGAGAAGCACCGGCGTCGTCCGATGGGCGATCGCGTTCACGTCTCTCGCCAGAACCGGCTTTGCATGAATGAAGAGATCAGCCAGTATCGTCCCGTCTTCCTTAATCGGCACCGTCAGATACCGGGCGGCCTCTGCGATCTCGTCGGACACGCCGGCTACCTGGGCGATGTAGCCCACATCACGGTCCTCGTGCCGGAGCATCAGGGCCATGCGCGAAAAGCCCAGGCTCGATCGCAGCAACTGAAGCACAGTGTCCAGGAGTTCATGCAGATCCAGCGTGCTGGTAATGGCCGCGCTGGTCTGATGAACGGCCGTCAATTGGGTGATCTGCTTGCGAATCGTCTCGAGGTTCACCGTAATGGCCTCGCTGCGCTCCCGCAGCGCTTGCGTCATCGCGTTAAAGGTCACAGTCAACTGGCCGACCTCGTCGCTCGTCGCCGGAGGGATCGGCGCCGGAGATTCTCCTTCAGCAAGTTGGCGGGCCACCGTCGCCAGTCTTCGCAACGGCGTGGTCACGCGCAAAGTGAGAAAATGCGCGCCCAGGATGCCGGCTCCGATGAGCAGAGTGGTTAGGATGAGCACGTTGCGGATCATCTCGTAGAGCGCCTGTTTCACTCGCGCGTCGGTAATGCCGATTTGCACGACACCTTGCACCTGGTAGGGTGCGGCACTTTTCTTCGACTGGATCCGTTCCTCCATTTCAAGGAACAGGGGGCTGAGCGACGGGTCGGTGGTCGGCTTGCGAAGGACAGGCAAGGCAAAATCGTACACATTCTCGCTGAGCGAGGAGAGAATCCACATCGTATTGGTGGTGCCTTCATTTGGAATGAGGATTTTATCCTTGGACAGCGCGACGGGTGTGATGCGCGGGACGTTCGAAGGGTTTCGGTACAAACGTTCCGCAATCGTTTCCTCCGGATAGTACCGGCGCTCTTGCGAAAACGTGACGCTTCCGGATGACTCACGGACGATCTTGTTCTGTTGCGCCAGAATGATATGGTCCGCGCCGCGAATCACCACGTAGACCACATCGTCCACGGCCATCAGGCTTTCCACAAATTCCCGAAGGGTCGCCCGGTCTTCGGCGATCAGACCGCCGTATCGGAATTGGCCGTTGTTCACCACGCTGGTCAGGAGGATGATCCCCAATTGATTGAGGTTTTCGGTCATTGAGACCCGTCTCACCTCAATGAAGTACCAACTGAGCGTTGAGCAGGTGAGGATCAGAATCAAACTGAAGAAGACGACGAACTTCGTCCGGAGGCTTGCGAGCTTCCGGGAGCCGGCATTCTGCATGCGTGTGTCGAGCGTCCTCATGGCGATCAATAGGTCTCGTCGATCAGGTGATTGACCTCTTTGGGAAACTCAATGCCGAGAAACCGCGCCGTCTTGAGATTGACGGTGATCTTCAGCCGTTCAACTGGAATCGGCTTGGCCGGAAGTTTCCGGTCGCCGTCTAGGATACGCTTTGCCAGCATGCCTGTCTCGCGCCCCACTTCCCCGTAGGACACGGACAGACTGACCAGCGCGCCAAGTCTGGTGAATTCGGGTGAGAAGCCGATGACAGGCACCCGCCTGGCCAAGGCACTTTCGAGGATGAATCCGATGGATTCATTGTTCAGCACGGTGGTGTCGGGAACCAGCAACAACCCATCCGTCGAGGCCAGCAGGGCACGCAGTTGTTGGGGGACCTCCTTCTCGCTCTCAACGGCAAATTCCTGAAGCACGAAGGAGTTGGCTGCGGCCTGGGCGATGGTCTCTTTGGTTTTGGATGGGTTGGTCGCCGAGTTGGACAACATCCCCAGACGACGCAGATTGGGCAGGAAGGCCCGCAAGATCTTGAACTGGCGCTCCGCCGGTATTTCCAGCAGCGTCCCGGTCATATTGGGGGCGTTCAGATTATGCTTCGAGGGGTCCAATATCATCATATACACGATGGGAATGTCGACGATTTCCAGCTTGGCCGCCAGGGCGGCTTTCAAGCCGACGGCGACGACAAGCGAGGCCTCAGAGGCCCGGATTTTCCTCGCGAGTTTTCGACCCTGTTGGAGATCGCCCTGCAGATCATATTCGGAATAGAGGGCCCCTGACGGCGCCGTCGACTTGAAGCCGGTAATGGCCTGATCATATGCAGTGATGCTGGAGGATTTAAGGATGGCAATTTCGGCGGCCACCACATCTCCGACAGCCCAGATCCAACACATGGCCAGGCACGCCATCGCCAGCACAAGACGCTCTGCCTTCTGCTTACGGCCGCAGAGGAGGCGCCCTATGAGTGCGAAGACATTCATAGGCAGCAGACGGCCTCTGAGAAGACTCGACTCAATGGGCGCTCCTATTTTCCGAGGGTTCGTCCGTGGATATCGCCCGGACGGTGCCCAGCACATGGACGGCTTTGCCGACATGATCGCGAACGATGTGTCCGGTCCAGATGCACGTCAGAATCATGCCATCGGCTCTCTTCACACGGTGTTTGAAGGCGATATCCGTCCGGGACGCTTCCATGACCTGATGGCCTGCCCGGGCCATGACGTCGCGATCATCGGGGTACACCAACGCGAGGAGTCCTCGAAACGTCTTGTGTCCCGGGACGGATGGCATGCCCAGGAATCCATCGACCTGGGGCGACCAGAACATGCAATCGGTCTCGATGTCCCAGTTCCAGACGCCGACATGGGTAGACGTCAGCGCCTGGCGAAGCTGCCGTTCGTGTGAACGGAGGACATCCTCCGCTAGCTTGCGTTCGCTGATGTCGGTCGATACCCCACAGAGGGCGTAGGGGATCCCAGCCTGGTCCCGAAGCGGAAACTTGATCGAAATATACGTGTGAGGGCCGTCCAAGTGAGGAGCTGTTTCCTCATACTCTACGGTGGCGTTGCGCTCCAGGACTTCGACATCGTTGTTGCGGAAGGCGTCTGCGAAATGACGGGGAAAGATCTGATGGTCCGTAAAGCCGATAATCTGATCGGCTCTCAATCCGAAGATCTCCTCAAATCGGCGGTTGACCAACAGGTACCGGCCGTTCGCCTCCTTGACGTAGATCACTGCGGTTGTGCTGTCGGCCATCTCCTGAAGCAGTTGCTGGCTGCGGTTGAGAGCCTCCTCAGCCCGTTTTCGATCCATGATCGATTGCAGGGAGCCCGTCATGCGTGTCACGCGGCCCTCGGCATCCCAGATGGCCTGCCCCCTGGCGCGCACCCAGTGATAGTCGCCTGATTTGGCCAGCAGCCGGTATTCTTCGTCGTACGGCACGCGGTGCTCGAAATGCGCATTGAGTGCCGCAAAGACACGCTCGCGGTCGTCGGGGTGCAGCCGCGACGTCCAGCTTTCAAGGACGTCCGGAAATTCCTCGTCCCTGTAGCCGAGCATGGTCTTCACACGCGGCGACCACCAGATGGGTGTGCGCGGCGAGCTCCAAGGCTCGTTTGGAAGCACCCGGCCGTCCCAGAAGCCGTCGTTAGAACCCTGAATCACCATATCCAGCCGCTCTTGGCTCGCCTTCAAGGCCGACTCGGCTTGCTTGCGGGCGGTGATGTCTCGAAAGACGATGACCGCGCCCATGACTTTCCCGTCCACGGTAATTGGCGTGCTGACATACTCGACGGGAAACGCAGTGCCATCCTTTCGCCAGAAGGCTTCGTCCACCACGCGATGAACGAGGCCATCATGGATGGCCGCATAGATGGGGCAGACCTCCGATGGATAGGGCGTTCCGTCGGCGTTGGTATGGTGCAGTATGTCGTGCATGCGGCGTCCCAGCAGCTCCTCCACGCAATACCCCAACATCGCGGCTGCGCTGGCGTTCACGAAGGTCGTCTTGCCTTGTTGATCGACGCCATAAATGCCTTCGCCGGCCTGCGTCAGAATGAGGGTGTGCTGATGTTGAAGCGTTTCGAGTGCCTGAACGGCCTTCTTGCGCTCGGAGATGTCTCGAATGATGCCGCTGTAATAGCTGCCGTTGGCGGTTTTCCATGTGGCGAGCGAGAGTTCGATCGGGAATTCTTCGCCGCTCTTCCGCAGACCGTGCAATTCGACGACCGATCCGATCAATTGCCCCTTGCCGGTGGCTTCAATCCGCGCAATGCCGCGTTCATGGGCCGGCCGGTAGCGTTCCGGCATGAGAATCGTCAACGGTTGCCCGAGGATTTCTTCCACTGAGTACCCAAACAGGCGTGACGCAGCCCGATTCCACGACACAATGATGCCGCGTCCATTGGCGACGATAATGGCGTCTGTGGCCGATTCGACGAGTGATTGAAAGCGGTGTTCGCTTTCCGTGAGCGACTGCTCGGCCCGCTCGACCTTGACCGCGAGCTCTTTGACGCCGATCGCGCGCCGAAGCGTCTGTCGGAGTTCTTCTCTGTTGTAGGGTTTGGTGAGGTAGGCGAATGCGCCTTTTCCGAGCGATCCCACGGTGCGCTCTTGAGCGATGTGCGCGGTCACGATGATCACCGGCAGCGAGGGGTCACGGCGCTGCACTTCCTTCAGAACTTCTATTCCATCGCCGTCGGGCAATCCGAGATCGAGGAGAATCGCGTTGAAGCGTTTGTGCGCAACCAGCGCGATGGCGGCAGCGCACGTGCCGGCCACCGTGACGTCATAGCCGTCGTGCTGGAGCAAGTCCTGAAGACCGATCACGATGTCCGCGTTGTCTTCCACTACCAGCACGGAGTATGGTCCGCCGGGTGTAGTCATCGCGTCCTTATGAGACCTTGAGTCCCGAGTGGATGAGTGGTGAATGGGTCAATGCATAGAAAGATTTCCGACCGTCGTGGTCACTGTAGTGGTGATTAAGTATTTTACCGCGAACGGTAAGGAGAATGCGGTCCATCATTCTTACGACTCCGTCACACCGATGAAGAACTGGTAAGTTTTCGAGTGTTCCCTGAGTAAGTCTTCCTCATGAGTCTTCACAAGGCCCTGCTTTTATAGCTTCGAGTCGCAATCGCATATTTTAATGTTCCTGTGTTTAAACCAGGGCTTAGAACCTCACCGTGAGCCATCCCATAAAACGGCGACCAATCTCCTCTCCAAGTGGATACTCTTTTGCTGTGTCATTAAGGGCATTAAAAACCGAAATCGCAACTTCGGCCTCTCGAAGGTATCCAGCAGCAGCTTTTTGCTTCCAGAATCTGTAAGCACCTCGCATATTGAGGAGGTTGTAGGCACCGACTCGTGGATCCGGGAGCGTGACCAAACCTAACTGGGAAAAAGTCGTGAATGATTGTCCGGGCGGATACATGGCAGAACCATAGTAATGATAAATAGCTTCGGCACTCAGTCCGTTCTCCCATTCACCGCGCAGGCCGACATTGAACTTGTTGTGCGGGCCTCCTCGCCGAACTCGGCCCGTAAAGTCCTGACGAATGTCCTGGTAGGAATAGTTGGCGAATCCCGTCAGCCACTTGGTCGCGAGAAACTCTATGCCTGCTTCAGCACCATAGATATCGGCTGAATTGGGATCGTTGCTATAAACAGCGACAGTGTCGGATTGATCACGAACGCTGATCAAGTCAGAAATATGATTAAAAAAGACGTCGGTTCGTAAGCGAACGCGATGGTTGAGATACCATCCTTGGTAGCCAATGTCGTAGGAGATAATTTGCTCTGGGGAAAGACTTTTTCCTCCTAAGACCGTCGTCGTGGTAGGAGGAAGTGGGGGATTGGTGGAGACGAGCGCGAAAGAATTTCTTTCCAACAAAGTCGGCGGTCTATACGCAACGGAACCGGAGAGTCGAAATGTGTGATCAGGAGAAGGACTATAGAGCAAGGACACGCGAGGACTGATGGTCGGATTAATGAAGGTGTCCAGGTCATACCGAACACCTGCGATGAGGGTCAAAGGATTGATGAAATTCCACTCATCTTGAGCAAATAACCCGAGACGATTCTCGGTGCTGTATTGAGCTATGGAGTTACCTTTAAGTGTATTGTATCGATAATTGACGCCGTACGTCAGTCGATTGGTTGTTGCTAGATCCAGAGTATGCTGCACATCGAGATTGTATGTGTTGCCAATATTCACACTCTCCGGCGATCCATCTCGTGGCGAATAGGTAAGAAACGGGGCTAAGGGAGGGAGGAAACGAGTCTGAGAGGTGCTGTCGTAGAGATTCCAAAATCCGCGGACCAAAAAATTCGGTCGTTCATACGTGACACTCGCATAGCCCTGTGACGGCTTTGAAAAGCTTTGGACGTCCTGATTGAGAGCGGTATTGAAGGCGTTCGAGTCAACCAGGCCGCCGGCTACAGAAATCCTTGAGTCCCTTGAAAGAGCGTAAGTCGTCAGTGCATTAAATAGATTGTCGCGGAAAGCTAGCGCATTTCTGTCGGTCCAATCTGCATTTTGATTGTGGCCTATCGAAAGACGATATCCAAACCGATTAATGGTTCCTGCGTGAATGGCTGAAGAGGTTATCGTTCCGAAGTTGCCTCCGCCGAACTGTAAGGTCGTCCCTCTCATTTCCTCTGGAGACTTTGTAATGATATTGATGACACCGTCGAACGCGTTGAATCCCCAGACTGCTGAAGCTGGCCCCTTCAGCACCTCAATGCGCTTGATCTCGAGCAGCGTCACTGGCAGCAATTTCCAATTCATTGACCCCTGCACGTCGTTGTAGATGGATCGTCCATCCACCATCACCAGCAGCTTGTTGGCACTTGGCTGATTGTTTCCTCGTACGCTCACATTGAAGTCTGCGCCGTTCATCTGCATCACTTCCATGCCGGGGATTCGTCGGAGCAGTGTTGGGACATCGGTTACTCCCGACTGTCGAATATCCTCATCCGTGATCACATACACATTCGATGGCGCTTGCGAAATCGGCTGCTCGTATCGTGATGCGATACTCACGCTTTCTTCTTCCTTGATGAGTTCGAGTTCCTGAGTCAGCGTGACTTCGGGCATCGGTTCCATAGATTGGGGCGGTGGAGTCTCTGCTTGCGCCATTGAGGCCAGACCCACCGTCAGCAAGGTGGCCAACATGGGATGGCCAAATCGTGCCAATTCGCCAGGCATGCTCCTCACTCGATTTTCAAAACCCTTTCAGAGAGAAAAGCCAAAGCAAGACGCATGCTTAACGATCGGACAGGAGAGGGGCAGGTGTGCGCGCACAAACAGCCCTCTCTAGGAGGGCTGCAAGCGAAGAAACCTCTAGGAAGAAAGCCTATTGAATGACGGCGGACGGTAAGGGCAGGGGCGCAGGCCGACTCTTCGTGCGAGGGCGGCCTCGTTTGAGTGGGGCCAGCCGTCGGGGAAACGGTTGGCCGTTGGTCTGCTCCATGTGGGTGACCGCGTCGTCCAAGGCCTCGGCAATGAGGCGCGCGAGCGGACCGTGGCCGGTCCAATAGACCGCATTCCGTAGCCGTTCGAGCAGGGATTGAGGCAACGTGATCGTGACCCGTTGCTTCCGAGATTTCGACATGGAGGAAGGGGGTGCCTTGGAGCTATTGATTGTCTCGAGAAGAGCTGTATCTGGCGTCGAGAGCATGGTGGCCTCGTGGTGATGGCGGAGCGATAAAGAATGGTTCATGT
>DATIGP010000068.1:0-5530 GCA_035454625.1 Nitrospira sp. | reverse complement strand
AAAAAACGGAGTTGGAAAGCAGGCATCCAGATCTCTGTCGAGATAAGGACCGAGCAGCTGTTGGATCTTCGACAGAAGATGCACCTGGCGGAGCGACTCTCGAAGAGTGTGATGACACTCGGCCCTCACGAACGTCCTCATTATCAAGAACGCATTGCCGATGTTTTTTCACAGGCTGTGTGTTGGTGCAAGCTGGATCTCAAACTGCAGAGGGGTGTGATCCAAGAAAATCAGCGAATCCAAGCCGATGAGTTGACGGTCGAATTGGATCAGGAAGCTAGCAATCGCGTAGATCATGTCCTTGCCTATATCTTGAGGGAGTTAGATCTGGCGCCCGACCCTTCAGTACGATCGTCATGTTGATGTCGAGGTCCGTAGGGGGTTGCATTCAGAAGCGAATTTGTTATAACCCATGCCACGACTAGTGTATGATCGCCCACGCATTTCGATAATTGTGGATTTGAAAAGGAAGGAGGCGCCTCACGTGAGACTACCAATCGTGGTTCTCATCGTTGTCATGACGTACTGTTCGATGCTTGCCACTCCCTCTTGGAGTCAGTCGCCGTCCGTCGACGCGCAGCAGGGAACCTATTCTGGAGCTGGGATGGGAGCTGCTTCAGCCGTGGCCACGATTCTGTATTTCCCCTTTAAGGCCGCATTTGCCATCGGGGGTGGAATAGTCGGTGGTCTCGCCTATGTGTTTTCGGGATTCAGTGAGCCCACGGCGAAAAGCATCTGGGTCCCGAGCATTCTTGGAGACTATGCCATCACCCCTGAGCATCTCAGCGGTGATCGTCCCATACGTTTCCTCGGTGTTTCGGAAAGCGAGGGAATGCCTGCCACGCCGGCGCCGAGCTATCCTGCGAATTGATATCCGACATGAAGCCTGTCATCGGCGTGACTCCAGACTTCAATGCCGGTGACAGGCAAGATATGGGTGGACGCGAGCCCACCTATTTTTTGCGGGCTCGCTATATTCGAGCTGTTGAAGAACTCGGCGGCATTCCTCTCATCCTCCCTCTGGTCGCCGATCCGGTTGCTCGACGAAGGCTTCTTGATGGGGTCGACGGACTCCTCATCACCGGGAGTGGACCCGATCTTCCTCCACGCCTCTACGGAGAGCGCCAGTGCTACGAGTTTCCGCTCGTCAGTGAGCGTCGCGCCGATTTTGAATTGGAATTAGTCCGTCAAGCAAGGAAACGGAATCTTCCGCTCCTGGGGATTTGTGGAGGCATGCAGGCAGTGAATGTCGCCTGTGGAGGGAGCCTCTTTCAAGACATTCCCGCACAAATCCCGAGCGCAATGGACCATCGTCAAAAGACCAAGGCGGTCCATGTCTCTCACGCGGTGGCTGTGGCACCCCAAAGCCTCCTGAAAAAGATTGTCGCAAAAGGGAAACTCATGGTGAACAGTTCTCATCACCAATCGGTGAAGGCCGTTGCTCCCACGCTCATCGCAAGTGCCATCGCACCCGATGGAATCATAGAAGCAATCGAGTCCCCCAGCCATCGATTTCTGCTCGCCATCCAGTGGCATCCTGAATTCTTATTTGAGCGGCATGCATCCCATCGTCGGCTGTTTGAAGCCTTGCTATGCGCGGCCCGCCGGACTCGCGCATGACCTTTCTGGATCGATCACACAATCGCAATCGACTTGTATCAGCGGTCGCCTGGCATACTGGCGTCCCCAAAGGAGCCTGAAAACATCGATCCAGTCACCATGAGTTCTAACACTCAGGATCGGGAGAGACCGTGAGCAGTCCACTTTTCCGGACGAAATCGATCGATCAAATCCTGGCAGACGCCGCTCAACCGGAACATCGCCTCAAGAAAACACTCACGGCGTGGGACCTGACTGCGCTGGGGATCGGCGCGATTATCGGGACCGGTATCTTTGTCCTCGTCGGCACCGCCATCGTGGGAGATGCCCATCGACCGGGAGCCGGACCTGGGATCATCCTTTCCTTTGTTCTTTCCGGCATCACCTGCGCGTTAGCCGCGCTCTGCTATGCAGAATTCGCCGCGATGATCCCGGTTGCCGGTTCAGCCTACACGTTTTCTTACGCCACACTGGGTGAGTTTCTCGCCTGGCTCACGGGGTGGAATCTGATCCTCGAATACGGTGTCGCTTGCGTGGCGGTTGCCATCGGGTGGTCCGGTTACTTCAACAAATTGCTGAAACTTGCCGGTGTGGAACTCCCTTATTGGGCCACCAATCCGCCGCACTGGGCCGGTGGACCGGAGGGGAGTGTGGCCAATTTTCCGGCTGCGATCATCGTGTTGTTCGTCACGGCAATTCTCGTGATAGGGATTAAAGAAAGTGCGCGTGTCGCCGGCATGATCGTTCTGTTGAAACTTGCAGTAATTCTCTTCTTCATAGGCGTGGGGGCTCCCGCTATCAGCGTCGACAACTGGACCCCCTTTATGCCGAATGGGTTCGAGGGGGTCCGGGCCGCCGCCGCCATCATCTTTTTTGCTTATATCGGGTTCGATGCCGTTTCGACTGCCGCAGAGGAAGCCCGAAATCCGCAACAAGATGTCCCGTTGGGGATTCTGGGGTCACTGGCTGTGTGTACGGTGCTCTACATCTCTGTCGCAGCCGTACTCACCGGCATGGTTCCAGTGGGCCAAATCGACATTCATGCTCCAGTGGCCGAAGCACTCAGTCTGGTCGGGTTCAAATGGGGAGCCGCGATCGTGGCGATCGGAGCTGTGGCGGGTATTACAAGTGTGCTGGTCGTCATGATGCTGGGACAAATCCGTGTTTTCTTTGCAATGTCGCGTGATCAGCTCGTAAGCCCCGGACTATCGAAGGTGCATCCAACATTTGGGACCCCGCATCGCACGACCATTCTGACAGGAGTAGCTGTCGCCCTTCTGGCGGCGTTCTTCCAGATTGGGGAAGCGGCGGATATGACCAACATCGGAACTTTCTTTGCTTTTGTGCTGGTCAGCTTTGGTGTCATGCTGTTGCGGTACACAAAGCCGAATCATCCTCGTCCCTTCCGTCTTCCCTTGATGCCTCTCGTACCGATCTTAAGCATCGTGGCCTGTCTGTATCTCATGGCCGGCTTACCATGGGCGACATGGATCCGTTTTGTGGTATGGACTGTCATTGGCATTCTTGTGTACGTCGCTTATGGAATGAAACACAGCAGACTGAACGCACGGGCAGTCAACAGCGGTTCACGGCTTAGATGAATCAGGAGCTCTCTAGAAGGAGGAGACTAGTCCGACTTTCCCGACGGCTGTGCCACGGAAGCAGGTGCCGACGTAGGAGGCTCTGAGACGGGAGCTGTAGTCGCGACGGAAGCAGGAGGAGCTGCTGCTGCAGAGGTGGGAGCGGCAGCTGTCGGGGTAGCGGCTGGTTTGGGCGGAGTAGCAGGTTTCGGCGGGGCAGCGGGCTTTGGTGGCGCTGGCCGTTCCGGTTTAATGCCTCCTTCCCAAGCTGGTCCCGAATACATGTCAGCCGTTAAGCCCTTTGTCTTCCATTTTTCTTCGAAATCAGCAGCGGCCTTATTCGGAGTTTCGCCAACGCCCAGGACATCATTCCAAGGATAGACTTTGGGTCCGATCTGGCAGCCTGATTCGGTCCTTCTCAAATACAAAGCGATGGGATTACCCCGGTAGGGCCCAAGAAAAATATGGACGGATCCAACGTACTCGAGCAATGAGGCCATAAGGCCCTCCAAGGAACGTTCATGATGCCACAAGAGATGAGAAGAGGGCAAGATATTCAGTGGGGAGGGAAGGAGGTTTCGCTTCCTCTCAATCATGGCATAGCATAGTTTAGGGAAGACCCTGAAGACAAGGTTCAGAGAGAGAAGGCAGAAGTCATAGATCGACTTTCGCGAACCGTTTTTGGGTCTGGTCGATGGAGCGCAAGAGCGCCTTGTGGCTTCGGCAGCCCACCACAAGTTTGGCGTCCGAAATCGTGACTGATCGATAGGGAAGAAGAAAACGTTCTTTCAAGCGGCGGATACGGGCAAGAGACTGGGCCAACCGTCCGGCCGAGATGTCCCCGTTTGCAACAGCCTTATCGACGGCGGTCAGCGCGGCGACGATTCTATTGCGGTCTTTACAGATCAACGGCATGTCACAACCGGCGTGTATGGCTTGTGTTGTCGCATCGCCGATCCCGTAGTGATCGATGATCGCGTGCATCTCCAGATCATCTGTCAACACGACACCGTCGTAGTGCAACTCCTCCCGAAGAAATCTTCCAATGATCGTCGGAGACAGGGTGGCGGGCCGTTTCTCATCCAGAGCGTGGTAGAGAACGTGGGCCGTCATCATCGTCGCCACGCCGCTCGCAACTGCACGCCGGAATGGAGGAAATTCTATACGCTCCAATCGCTCGCGCGGCGCCGTCACGATGGGCAGCTCCTTGTGCGAGTCCGAGTTGGTATCGCCATGGCCGGGAAAATGCTTCCCGCACGCCACAACGCGATTGTCCTGGAGGCCTCCCACTGTGGCCAATCCTAATTCAGACACGACGTCAGGAGTCGTCCCGAATGCTCGATCACCAATCACGGGATTGGCGGGGTTACTGTTCACATCCAGCACCGGAGACATGTTCATATTGATGCCGACGGCCTTGAGCTCTTTCGCGGTCGTCGCTGCTGCCGCATAGGCCAGTTCGGAAGAGTGACATCGCCCCAGGACTTCGCACGGTGGGAAAATCGTAAAGTCTTTCGGCAATCGCGAGACACGTCCGCCTTCTTGGTCGATAGAGACGAGCAAGGGGAAGTGCGGACTGCAGCGTTGGAGCTCGTTTGTCAATTCAACGATCTGTGCGATCGATTCAAGATTTCTCGAGAACAGGATGACGCCACCGGGCCTATATTCTCTCATGAAGGAGGCGAGGTCAGCCGAAACGGTGGTGCCATCGAATCCGATCATGAAGAGTTGGCCGATCTGGTCGTAAGACATCTTCGAGCCGTCTTTCTCTCGCGCTACAGTGAGCGATTGATGAGGACTTGGATCAACAGTCTGGTTCCGATGCCGGTTGGGCCTTTGGGAATGTATGCCCGCTCCCGCTCGCTCCAATCGGTGCTGGCGATGTCGAGATGCACCCAAGGGGCATCGCCGACGAACTTACTCAAGAAGAGAGCAGCCGTGATCATGCCACCCCCACGTCCACCGATGTTCCGCATGTCGGCCACATCGCTGCGCAGTTGTTCGAAATATTCTTCCCACAATGGCATTTCCCATACCCGCTCGCCCGCTCGAAGGCCGGCCTCGCGAATCGCTTCTTTCAACGTCGCATCGGTGCCGAACATGCCGATCGCGAACTGGCCCAGCGCGACGACACACGCCCCCGTCAGCGTGGCGATGTCGATGAGTGCGGCCGGCTTGAATCGGGTTGCGTAGGCGAGACCGTCTGACAGGATCAGGCGGCCTTCGGCGTCTGTGTTCTGCACCTCCACGGTTTTCCCCGAAAGGGTCTTGACTACGTCACCAGGTCGCATCGCCCGTCCCCCGGGCATATTTTCCGCCGCTGGCAGGATGCTGATGAGATTAAGAGGTAA
>DATIGP010000067.1:0-22821 GCA_035454625.1 Nitrospira sp. | reverse complement strand
ACTTCCGATCACGGTATTGCTCGATGAGCCATCGAGAAATCCAATGGTGATACCTTGTGCGTTCGGGGAAGTGATTTTGGCTCCAATAATCGTGTTGTAACTCGCACGGTCAAAGCGAATGCCGTAGGCGGCGTTGCGTTCCAAGTGTCCGCCGAAGAGGTGAACACCCTGATCGCCCGTGACCTGTAACCCGTTCAGAAAGGCTTCGATATCCGGATTGTTCAAATTCACGTTTGCATCCTTGACCACGATTCCCGTACCTGACCCTGTCCCCACTCCGTAAACATTCACGTCGGCCACCGTCACATGCGCGGCGTGTGCGATCGAAATACCGCCTCCGCTGCCGGCATTGAAGACCATCACGTTTTCGATCTTGATGGTATACGCGCGATCGATGACGATCGCCGTCTTCCCCTCAGCGTGATTCATCATGATCGTCAGGCCCTTGATGTGATTGCGAAACGCGTGTCCTCCTGGCCAATCAGATCCCAGGATCGTAATGGCATCGGTATTCACTGGAATGATTTGCGAGCCGAACGCGAGTCCGACGCCCATCAAATCGACATTGCGATCAACCTTCAGTCGATCGGTAATTTTGTAGCCACCCGGCGGAAAAAACACGACGCCTTGTGTCGTCGATGCCGTGTAATCGATCGCTCGTTGAATGGCGGCCGTATCGTCGGCTTTGCCGTCGCCTATGGCTCCAAATGCTCTGACATCGGTCCACGCAGCATTTACCGAGGCGTCCTGTGCACTGGCACCTGTCACGGCATAGCAGACGATCAGAATTGAGCTGGCGAAGACGAAGGCAATCTTGAGCACGACGCTTCCTCTCCGGAGCACGCAGGGGAGCAGTCCCATGAGGCTGGTATAGCAAAGACGCCGGCAGCCTGCACATGTTTAACAATTATTTAACGAAAGCTTAATACGTTCGTGGATTGTGGAGTTCCATACTGACGACCTTCGGGTCCGGAGTCATCGTATGGGTCTGCAGCAGTTCGCCAACTCGCTTCAGCAAATCATCACAAATCCCCATATCCCGAACGGACAGGGACTGAGGAAACATCTGCAATGGCAAGTCCGGAAGGCCTTCGATCTTTTTCCATTCGAACAATCCTTCTCCAGCTCCCGCATCATCGCCGCGCATAAAGCCTGTTCTGTCTCTGCGCTGATCCACAGTCAAGGCCTCTACGATTACAACAACATGAAATTCCTGCAGTGGGTGTTGGAGCCGGGCGGCACGTTTTTCGACATCGGCGCCAATATTGGGACCTATACCTTGCTGGCCTCCGAGCAGGCTGGGGCTCAGGTGTTTGCCTTCGAGCCGCATCCCGCTACCTTCGCTATGTTGAGCGAGAATGTTCGTCTCAATAAACGCCACAACGTCCGGTTATTCCAGGCCGCACTGTCGCATCAAGACCAGCCCGTCTTTCTGACGAACGTGGCGGGGAGCCCGACCAATCATATTATGCGAACAGAGACCATACAGGCTGAACCACATGGCGGGATCGAGGTTGCTTGCGTTCGCGCCGACCAAATATGCCGGGAGCGAGGAGTGGTTCCAGACATCGTCAAGTTGGACGTCGAGGGCTTCGAGTTCGACGTCCTGTGCGGATTCGGCAGTTTGTTGCAATCGATTGGGGTCTTGTTGGTGGAAATGAACAGCTTATCCGATCAGCGTGGACCCGGTCGCGCCTCCATGCATCAATGGCTCGCCGGTCGTAGATTCAAAGGGCCCTATCAATGTGACTTCGATCGACGACAGTTCAAAGCGCTCGTGGATCACCACAGAGAAGATCACATCTATGTTAGCGCGGCTATGCACCATCGATTGGTCCAGAACGGCTGGACTGTGGAATCGCTCTCATGAAACTCGCCGTAATCACCAATATTCTGACCCCGTATCGACTACCGCTGTTTGAGCATTTCGCGAAGTCAACCAAGGAATGCACGGTGTTGTTGCAGACCGAGCGAGAGGAAAATCGTGCATGGCGCCTCCCGCCGGTCACGTTCAGGATCGACGTCTTGCCCGGCTTCCATCTGCGTCCATCGGGAGCGGAGGTATCCATCCATCTGAATTATGGGATCCTGCAACGCTTGCGGCGTCTACAACCAGACATTGTCCTGAGCGGAGGCTTTGCGGTCGCGAATGTGACGGCGTACCTGTACTGCAAGCTCTTCGGGAAACGCTATGTCCAGTGGGGAGAGCTGACCCTCATGGACGGCGCGGAACACTCAGTGCTCAGACGGAGCATCAGGAGGCTGCTGGTTGGCGGAGCAGACGGCTATATTGCCTCATCACAAGCGGCCCGGGAGGCATTTATACATTATGGCGCAGACGCCGATGCTATCCTGGCCGCGACAATGCCCTTTGAGGCGGAAGCCCTGCACGAGCGCGTGCACATGTGGCGCGAGACGTTCCGGTCGACGCCGGCTCATGAATCCTATGCCCGGCCAGTACTCATGTCGGTGGGCCAACTGATCCCGCGAAAAGGCTTCGAGGAGCTGTTTGCCATCTACAGAGAAGTCAATAAGGTGCGCCCCGACGTGACCCTACTGATCGTCGGGGACGGGCCTTGTCGTGAGCAATATGAGAAATTGACCCGCAGGGAACGTTGGGCTCATGTCAGGTTCCTCGGTCACCTACAGGGAGACGATCTGGCTCGGTGTTTTGCTCTGGCCGATCTCTTCGTGTTTCCGACGCGCTACGATGCCTATGGCTTGGTACTCGCCGAAGCCATGGCCGCCGAGTTGCCGGTGCTGTCCTCCCTATACGCCGTTGCGACGCGAGACCTCGTCGACGAGGGGACGACGGGCTTTGCGATCGAGCCAGAGAAGACCACCGAGAGTTCGAATACACTTCTCAAGGTCCTCGCGATGTCTGATGAACGACGGCACGCCATCGGACGCGCAGCCTATGCACGGGTTCGCAGCTGCGATACCGGTCCAACAGCCGATCGCATGGTCAGATTCTTGCGCGCCATCGTATATGGCGTGCGGCCAAATGGACAGGGTGTTGCCCAGTCCTTTCAATGACAACCATGACGACGTCAGCAGCCAAAATCCGCCTGCTCCTGATCGGTCCGACACCGCCTCCCTATCATGGCGTCGCCGTCGCCATCAGTCAGCTGCTGCTGTCACGGCTCGTCTCTGAATTCGACGTTAGGCATCTGGATCTCGCCGATCGTCGGGGGATCGAGCATGTCAACAAGCCCGATTGGCACGACGTGGTGTTGTTTATGCGGCAATGGTGCCGCTTTTGGAAGCTGCTCCTCACGCGCCGCCCGCAGATTGTCTATCTCGTCCTCTCACAAACCACGGTCGGGTTCGTGCGCGACAGCCTGTTCATCTGGCCGGCCGTTCTCCTGGGTGGGTCGAAGATCGTGACCCATCTTCACGGCGGCGCCTTGCGTGAATGGTATGACACCCGCAACGTTCTCATGCGCGCTTACGTCCGCTCGGTACTAAGAACGGTCAGCAAGATGATCGTCCTGGGAGAATCTCTCCGCAGTATCTTTGCAGAGCTTCTTCCGGAGGAGCGCATCGCCGTGGTTCCGAACGGTGTGGATTTGCTGTGGGACGAGCCGGAACGTCAGCCTCCGAACGGAAGCAGGCCCTGGCGCATCCTGCACCTGAACACATTAAATCGGATGAAAGGCTCGCTTGTGCTGCTGGCGGCCATCCCGACCGTACTCCGCCATCGGCGCGACGTGGCGTTCGTTTTTGCGGGGAACTGGTCGCATGCTCTCCACCGGGAGATCGCCGAATGGTACATCGCCCAGCACCGTCTCACCTCCTATGTCACCTTCACCGGCGAAGTAACCGGCCTGGAGAAACACATATTGCTTCGGTCTGCCGACGTGTTCGTGTTTCCTGGCCTGCAACAGGAAGGGCAGCCGTTGGTTGTCCTCGAGGCGATGGCGGCCGGCTTGCCGATCATCTTCACGAATCAGGGTTGTCTGCGGGAGACTGTGGTGAACGGGGAGTGTGGGATCGAAACCTATACGGAAGACCCTTATGACCTGGCTCAACGGCTGTGCTGCCTCCTCGACCACCCGGAGGATCAGCGTCGCTTTGGGAGAAACGCTAGGCGCCGTTGCCAGCTTTTATATAATAAAGACAAGTATATCGATCGTATGATTCAAGTCTTTCATGATGTCGTGGCCAGCCCCTCTCGATCGCGTTGGAGCTCGCCACTCGGCGCCTCCCAAACTCATTGATCCATGAAACCGCCTCAGGCCTCACAGGTTTTGTGTGGCTTTCCCCGCTCGCGCGGTCCTTTCCAATCCCATTTTAACAATTAGTTAACACAAACTTGAGCGACCTGTGGCCCATCGAAAGGTGGGAATCGGTAGACTTTGCCACCTCAGAAGTTGGAGGGCAGGCATGTTGATGGAAGCGCTGGAAGTTACACGGCAGATTCAATCGGTCAACACAGCACACATTCCTTGCCTTCCCGTCATCGGACTGCCAATTCACATGATCCAAATTTCCGACGTCGTGTCACTCATGACGGACTGGGTGTGCATCGACCGCCAACGTTGCCGCTGGATCGTCGTCGCGGACATGCATGCGGCCATCGCAGCTCATCAGTGCATGGAATTCCGTCGCATGCTGGATCACGCCGATCTTATCGTTCCGGATGGCATCGGTCTCGTCCGCGTGGCCCAGTGCAAAGGCGCATCAATTCAACGTCGCGTGGCGGGAACCGATCTGATGAACGCCTTCTTTGCCAGAACAAAGAGCATGGATATCAGTCATTTCTTCCTTGGTGACACAGAAGACACGCTGAGGCGACTCAAGAACAATCTCGAACGGACCTACACGGGACTGACGATCGCCGGGACCTGCTCGCCTCCCTTCCGGCCGCTGACTCCCGAGGAGGATGAGGCCATCGTGCAGGCGATCAACGAGGCCCGCCCTGACGTGCTATGGGTGGCGTTGGGCCTGCCGAAGCAGGAGCGCTGGATCTTTGAGCATCGCCATCGCCTGAACGTCCCGCTCGTTCTCGGCGTGGGGGCGGCATTCAAGTTCCTGGCCGGCACCGTCAGAAGAGCGCCCGAGTACGTGGGGCATTTGGGGTTCGAATGGCTGTGGCGGTTCGCGCAAGAACCTCGCCGGCTGTGGCGGCGCGTCATGATCGACGCGCCCCAGTTCGTCGGTCTGGCCAGCTTGGATGTGACGGGACTTCGAAAATTTTCCTGAGGTCTCCCAACGAGCGGCACACGAGATGGACACGATCGTACCCCCTTTCGGCACGATTCGGGCTGGGGAGCGGAGCCAAGTTTCGCATCCCATGCCTCACCCTCGGTTCCACCTTCTGGCGGTTGCGGGCGCCGGCCTCGTGGCAATTCTGCTGCTGAGTTTTGCTTACGCGGACAGCCTCGCCTTCCTCTTTCAACAATGGATGGAGGACGACAACTACAGCCATGGCATCTTCATCCCTGTCATTGTCGGCTACCTGATCTGGCGGCAGCGGGATGTGATGGTCGCGGCAGGTGTCGCGCCGTCCTGGTGGGGAGTGGGCTTCGTGCTGGTTGGGCTTGGCCTGTTGGTACTCGGAGAGCTGGGAACGCTGTATGTGCTTCTGCATCTGTCGTTATGGCTGGTGATCGTCGGATTAATCGTCGCCGTGATCGGCCCCCGCGCATCACGAGTCATCATCTTTCCTCTTGCCTATCTCTTGACGATGTTTCCTCTCCCGCAGATGTGGGAGCAGAACCTGTCGGCTCAGCTGCAGTTAATCTCTTCCGCGTTCGGTGTCGGCTGTTTGCAGTTGATCGGCGTCACTGCCTTTCGCGAAGGGAACGTGATCGATCTGGGCCCTATCCAACTTCAGGTCGTCGAGGCCTGCAGCGGCCTCCGCTATCTGTTCCCACTGGCGTCGCTGGCCATGTTGTGCGCCTATCTCTTTCAAGGTCGTTTCTGGAAAAGGATACTCCTCGTGGCCTCGGCTGTCCCGCTGGCCATCGTGCTGAACGGCCTGCGTATCGGGATGATCGGTCTCCTGGTGGAGTGGTATGGCCAAGGCGCCGCCGAGGGATTCATGCATGCCATTGAAGGGTGGGCCATGTTCGTCGTCAGTTTTAGTGTGCTCCTGGGTGAAATGTGGCTGCTAGCCCGCATCGACAGTCCACCCGTCTCATCTCTCTCTCCGATGGAGCCGAAGGCAATCACGGAGTCAGCCATCGCGCGGCCGGTCTTTTCTCCGGCCTTGGTCACCTGCCTGGCCCTTCTGGTCGGGATGGCTGTGACGTCCTCTCTGATTCAAGGGCGCGAGGAAACACCCCCACCTCGAAAGACGTTCCTCGATTTTCCCATGGAGATTTCGCAATGGCACGGCACTCCGATGGCTATGGAGAAGCACTACATCGATACCCTGCGATTCGACGATTATCTGCTGGCGGATTTCGAAGGACCGGCCTCGGGCCCCATTAATGTCTACGTTGCCTATTACCAGTCGCAGAAGAAGGGACAATCCGCCCACTCGCCGAAGACCTGTCTTCCTGGCGGAGGCTGGGAGATGAACTCGCTGACGACAACGTCCGTGACGGCGGTCGAGGCCGGGAAGGCGTTTCCGGTCAACCGTGTCGTGATCCAGAAAGGACACAACCGCCAGATCGTGTTGTACTGGTTCAAACAGAGAGATCGACTGGTGACGGACGAATATGTGGTGAAAGCCCTGCTGTTCTGGGATGCCCTGGCCAGACAGCGATCAGATGGCGCCATGATTCGTCTGACTGCGCCGCTGTTGCCCGGTGAGGACGAGACCGCGGTTGATCGCCGCCTGCAGCAGTTCGCCTCCTTGGTCCAGCCAATGATGTCGGCGTTCGTGCCTGATTGAAAGGTCCCATGGCCACGACGTTGTTTTTTAGTTTTCTCGGGTCGCTGGTGATTTGCATGGCGCTGATTCCGCCGCTGATGGCATCGGCAGGGCGGCTCCATATCCTTGATCTTCCCGGCGGACGTCGAATGCATTCCGTTGCCGTCGCCAAGGTCGGCGGCATCGCCCTCGCCATCGGCACGTTCATCGGGGTCCTCATGTGGGAGCCGAAAAACGACGTCGTCCTCGCCAGCCTGCTCGGCGGTCTGGTGATTCTGATCTTCGGCGTGTGGGACGATCGCGCGGGCTTGTCGTATCGGGCCAAGTTCGCCGGACAGGCCTGCGCCGTGCTGATTGTGATGCTCCTCGGCGGCGTCCATCTCAGCAATCTTCCGCTCGTTCCGGAAGAATCGATCGGCCCTTGGCTGAGCTTCCCTCTGACCTTTCTCATCCTGGTCGCGGTGACCAACGCCGTCAATCTGGCAGACGGCTTGGACGGATTGGCTGGAGGGCTGTCGCTGATTAGTTTTGCCGGCTTCGCGTACCTGGCCTTTCAAACAGAGGACGCGATTGTGTTGCTCATGGTCGTCTCGGTGCTGGGAGGGCTGCTCGGCTTCCTGCGATTCAACACATATCCGGCGCGCATCTTCATGGGCGATGCGGGCAGCCAATTCCTCGGGTTCTACCTGGGGGTCACGGGCGTGGTGCTGATCGATCAAGCCCATGGCCCGTACAGCCCGATCCTCGCTCTCTTCGTGTGGGGGTTGCCTCTGCTCGATACGCTTGCGGTGATGATTCAACGGCGGCTGGAAGGACGCTCATTGTTCATCGGAGATCGCAATCACCTGCATCATAAGCTCTTGAATCGAGGATGGTCTCACGGCGAAGCCGTCGTGGTGATTTACGGCATTCAAACCGCGATGGTTGCGCTGGGCTATGGTCTTCGCTGGCAGCCCGATTGGATGTTGATTGCCGTGTATCTCGCCGTGGCCGCGGGTGTTCTGGCGCTGTTTTTTCAGCCGGCCGGCAGCCGCGGCGATCTCGCCCTGTATCAGGAGCGACACGCGGCGACGCCGCTCAGCAGTTGGTGTCTTCAGAGTCCGACGATGGCATGGCTGCCGGTGCAGGTTCTTGCGATCGCGGTGTCAGGATTTCTTCTCATGAGCGTCGGCCTGCCTCACAGGATTCCATTAGACGCCGGCGTCGTGGCGGCAATTCTGGGAGTCATGCTCGTCCTGGCTGTGGCGGTGCGGCATCGGTGGCTTCCATGGATCGTCCGAGCCGGGCTGTATTTTGGAAGCACCTTTCTTCTGTATGCGGGAGAAGTCGGGACACCCTCGGGTCCCGGCTCCTGGTTCCGTCCGATGAATCTTTTCCTGATCGGCATTGCGGCTTTGGTCATTGTGGTCATGAGACTCCATGCGGTCCGTCAATTTCAGACCACACCGCTCGACTCGCTCATGGTGTTGCTGGGGTTGCTTCTGCCCTTCTTGCCCGAGATACAGGTGGGGGAGATCAATCTGAGCGTCCTCACGGCGAGGCTGATCGTCATGTTCTTCTCCTTCGAGCTCTTGCTTCAGGCCTATTCGGATCGTATGCGCACCGCAGGCGTCTTCACGATGTGTCTGTTGGGAGGGTTGGGCGTACGCGCGCTGTGGTGAAAGGGTACAGAGAGACGATGAAAAACGAGGTCATGTCATGAAGCCATTCATTGCAACGGGGGTCATCGTATTCCTGATCTTCGCCGCGATCGCGTGCGGAAGTCCTGAAGAGCGGAAGGCTGCATATCGCATGCGGGCTGAAGGCTATATCCAGGAAGGCAACATTCCTAAGGCTCGAGTCGCGTTGCGCAACGTCCTCAAGATCGATCCGAAAGATGCCGAGGCGTATTTCCTCTTCGCCCAGGTCGAAGAGAAAGAGCACAACTGGCGAAATGCGTTCGCCAATTATCAGCGAGTGGTCGAGTTGGCGCCGGACCATGAGAATGCGCAGGTTCGAATGGCCAAGTTTTACTTGGAAGCCAGAATGCTCGAGAACGTCTCGGACATTGCAGACAAGGTCTTGGCGCATCATCCCGAGAGCGTGAAAGCGCGAACCCTGCTCATCGCGGTCGATGCCGTCAATGGCCAGTTGGAGACTGCAACCAAACGATGCGAGACACTCGTGGCGGAACATCCCACCGATGGGGATGCGGTCATGATGTTGGCGTCGCTGTTGTTGACCCAAGGGCGCGGCGCTGAAGCCGAACAGGCTCTCCAGACCGTGCTGGCTGCCGACCCTAAGAACCCGGAAGTCCTGAACGGCCTGGGGTCGGTCTATGTCCGAACGGGACAGCCGGAGCTGGCGGAGAGCGTGTACAGAAAGATCATCGAACTGGAGCCCAAGATCTTCGACCATCGTGTCAGGCTCGTCCAGTTCTATGACGCTCAGAAGCAGGAGGCGAAAGCGGAAGCGCTGTTGCGCGAATCGATCGCGCAGGAACGCGACAGCGAAGAACGGCACCTCATGCTGGCCGACTTTCTCTCGCAGCATGGGAAACTCGATGAAGCGGAGGCGGCCCTGAAAGACGCCCAACGGCAGCTTCCCCACGCCATCAAGCTGCGGTTTGCCCTGGCCAAATTCTACGAGTTGCGCGGACGTCCCGAGGACGCGAGGAGGGTATATGAAGCCTTGCGCGACGAGCACCGGAAGGAACCGCCTGCGCTCGACGCCAGGGTCAAGCTTGCGGCGCTGGATTGGTCCGCCGGTCGGGAAGAGGAGGCAGAAGGCCAGTTACTCGAGGTCTTACGCGAGAATCCGCGATTGATGGAAGGCCTGATGCTGCAAGGGAAGATCGCGTTGAAACGCGGGAACGGGAAAGAGGCGGTGCAAGCGTTTCGTTCCCTGCTCAAAGACCAGCCGGATCTGGTCGAAGGACACGTGCTGCTGGGACAGGCCCATCTGTCAATTGGAGAAACGGCCCTTGCCCGGGAAAGCCTGGATCGAGCCGTGGCCATCAATGCCGGCCACACCGACGCTCAACTCATGCTCGCCGGCATGGATGCGGCAACAGGGCGGACCGTGGAAGCGAGGCAGCGAGTGGAAGCCGTGCTGGCGCGGGATCCGAAGAATCTCTTGGCTCTCAGCGCATTGTATCGTCTTCAAATGGCGGGACAGGAATGGTCGCAAACTGAACACACGCTTAGCCGATTGCGGGGGGCTGGTGCGGGTCAGGCTGCGGCCGACATGGCGGAAGGTGCGCTCTACAAGGCGCAGCAGCAGTGGGAGAAGGCGCTCGCGGCCTATGAGCGCGTGCTGGTCCAGGTGCCGAATGCTCCGGAGCCACTCCTGGCCTTGATCCAGATCGACCGGGCGCAGGGCAACGTGTCACGGGGACAAGCCCGCCTCGAACGCCTGCTTGCCGACGACACCCATCCCTATGCGCATGGCTTCCTTGGAGAGGTCCTGCTGTCCAAAGGCGATAAAGATGGAGCGAGCACTCACTTTGTGGCCGCGACGCGGGTCAATCCGCAATGGAGCATGCCCTGGTTTCACCTCGCGACCATCCGGCTGGTCGAGAAACGTGAGGCCGATGCCCAGACGCTGTTGAGGCAAGGGCTGCACGCAAATCCCGACAGCAGCGAACTGCGATTGCTGCTCGCCACCAGTCTGACCGAAAGCGGGGCCGTCGACGAAGCGATCAAAGAATACGAACTGATGCTGAAGAAGCAGCCGGGCGCCACGTTGGCGGCGAACAATCTCGCATCCCTTCTTGTCGATCGCAAGGGAGATCCGCAGAGTCTGGAGCGCGCCTTGACCCTGAGCCGCGATTTTGAACGGAGCGCGCCCAATCCATTCTTCCTCGACACGTTGGGGTGGGTGCATCACAAGCTCGGCCATCGGGACGAAGCGATTCGCGTGATGCAGCTTGCTCTCGAAAAAGCGCCGGCACATCCGGTGCTGAATTATCACATCGGAGCGGCCTACGCGCAGAGCGGCCGGACCCAGGAAGCCAAAACGTATCTGCAAAAGGCTCTGGGCGCAGGTCAGAGCTTTGCCGGTAGTGATGACGCGCGGGCTTTGCTGGCCGGACTCAATGGATAGGAAGGAGTTGACGTGAATACCGCTCATGGTCGCATCTCCACACATGTGCTCGTCGCTTCGGTGCTGGGATGGTGCCTGACTGTTCAGGCGGCTGTGCCGGGAGGGGCTGCGGAGTCACCGGCCGGTCCCGACTATTTGCTCGGTCCCGAGGATGTGGTGTCGATTTCCGTCTGGAAGGATGAACACCTGACGAAGGAGGTGGTGGTGAGGCCGGACGGCATGATCTCGTTCCCCTTGGTCGGCGACGTGCCGGCGGCAGGCCGAACCGTTGAAGACCTCCGTCTCGATATTGCCAAGCGTCTGTCACGGTTCATTCCCAGCGCTCACGTTTCCGTTTCGTTGACCAAGCTCTTGAGCTACCGGATCTATGTGCTGGGACGAGTGGCCAAGCCGGGGGAGTTCATGGTCGGTCACCATACGGATGTGTTGCAAGCGCTGAGTCTCGCCGGAGGCCTCACGCCGTTCGCAGCCGAAAACGACATCAAGATCATGCGACGGACGAACGGAGAAGAACTGGTCTTCGAATTCCGCTATGGAGACGCGAAGAAAGGCAAGGATCTGAAGCAGAACATTCTGTTGCAACGCGGCGATGTGGTCATGGTGCCTTGACGGCGATTCTTCCGGCAGGAAATGAAGGCTCATGATGATCGCACGGCGGGCGGTGGTCGGGGGGATCGCTCTGCTCATGGTGGTCGCAGCGTCACTGAGAACGGGAAAGGCCGCCGAATGGTCGGCCGAGCCGGCTTTGTCTGTGCGAGGGGTGTACAACAGCAACTTGATCCTGACGTCGGCTCCGCACAGCGATACATGGGGCCACTGGATCTCGCCGGGCGTGAAATTTGCCGGCGCCACGGAAAACCTCGAAGTCAGCGGCAGGGCGGCGGCGGATTTCGTGAGTTATTACGGCGGAGTGGATCAGTCGCTGACGAACCTCTATTTTCCGTTGTCCATGAAATACAACACGGAACGAGAAACGTTCGGGCTCGACGGAGGATTTACGAGGGACAATACGTTGATGGGCGAGTTACGACAGACGGGGGTCGTATTGAGCTTTACGCAACGCAATTACTGGAACGTCACTCCCTCCTGGACTCACGCGCTGACCGAACGGCTGTCGCTCCAAGCGGGATATCAGTACACGAACGCGACCTACGAGAATGGCGCAAGGTTGGGTCTGGTGGATTACACGACCCACGGAGGATTTGCGGGACTCTCCTATCGTACCTCAGAAAAGGACCAATTGCAGGCGACCGCAAACATCATGGATTTCAATGCTCCCCAGGCGTCCAATCTGCGCTCCGTCATCTACGGCGGAGATCTCTCGTGGTTCCATGAATTCACGGAAACCATCAACGGCAGTCTTTCCGGCGGAGCGAGGCTCGTCGATTCATCCGTCATGGCGGGTCCCTCGCAGGTGGAAGATTCCCAGGTGGTCTGGGTGGGTCGGGCCAACCTTCAGAAACGCTGGGTGGACGCGACGGTGACGCTTGATGCCAGCCGTGAGGTATTTCCCAGCGGATTCGGGCTGCTGGTCCGAACCAGCCGTGTGGGCATCGGCATGACGAAGGACCTGACGGAACGCCTCACCGTCGCTCTCGATGGTGCCGTGTTTTTCGTGGAATCGGTGGCTTCAGACGTGACGCCGGTTTCGCTGCCGCTCAATCGCTATATCGCCGCGACCCCGGCGGTCCGATGGAAGATGTCCGATTGGTGGAGCCTCGAGGCGAATTACACCTACTCACGGCGTGACGTCGAGAGTTTCAACGAGACGGCCTTTGCCCATGCCGCGATGATCGCGCTGACCTACTATCCTCCCAAGTGGTCGGTGGGGCGCTAAGGAGGTCTATGCTCTCTGCGGATACGATGACCAATCGAAGCGTTGACACGCCATCCCTGCGCGATTTTTGGCAGGTGTTGCGTCGGCGGCGGTGGGTGGCGGCTTCTGTCGGACTGGCGATTTTGGCCGTCGGGCTCGCGCTTGCCGTGTTCTGGCCGGCTGTGTACCAATCGAAGGCCACCATTCTGATCGAAGAGCAGGAGATTCCTCACGACCTGGTCCGATCAGCCATCACGAGTTACGCCGACCAGAGGATTGAAACGATCAAGCAACAGGTCATGAGCCGGTCGACACTGTGGAAGATCGTGGAACAGTACGGACTCTACGCCGCCATGCGACGACGAAGTCCTACGGAAGAAGTTCTCGAGCAGTTCGTCAAAGACATTCATATCGAGGTCATCAACGCCAAAGTGGTCGACAAGCGGTCGCAAATTCCCACGCAAGCGACTATCGCGTTCACGCTGGCCTACGACGGGGAATCGCCGACCGTGGCGCAGAGAGTGGCCAACGAGTTGACCAGTTTATTTCTGGCCGAGAATCTCAAAACTCGCGAGCGGCATGCCCAGGAGACGACGGCGTTTCTCAAACAAGAAGCCGAGCACCTGGCCAAGCACATTGAAGAGATCGAAACCAAGACCGCGGCGCTGAAACAGAAGGCCGACGGTGCGCTGCCTGAACTCACGCAATTGAATATGCAGCTCATGAATCAAGCCGATCGCGAATTGATCGACGTCGATCGGGAAATCCGCAGCCTCGAAGAGCGCAGACGCTTTCTGGAGAGCGAGCTCGCCACCCTCAAGCCCAACACCCCCATCATTTCCGCCGGAGGGGATCGGATCCTTGATTCCGGCGAGCGGCTGAAAGCCTTGCGTGCACAGTATGCGAGTGCCAGCGCCTACCTGTCTGCCGAGCATCCTGATATCATCAAAATGCGACAAGAGATGGCGTCGTTGGAACGGGAAGTCGGCGAGCAGGCGCCCGGGGAAGACATCGGCAAGAGATTGGATGGAGAGCGCGCGCACCATGCGACACTGACTCAACGGTACGGAGACACTCACCCTGATGTGCTGCGCTCCCGTGAGGTGATTGCGACATTGGAAAATGAGCTGAGCCTGATCGCCTCACAACCGCGCAAGCCCTATCCCTTCAAGCCGGAGAATCCGGCTTATATCAACATTCAGGCTCAACTGGCTTCGACCACGGCTTCCTTGCAGGCCCTTCGTACCAGCCGGACCTCGCTGAAGAAGCGCGCCCAAGAGTATGCGGCACGGCTGGAGCGGATGCCGCAGGTCGAGCCGGAGTATCTCGATCTGCAGCGGGACCGCGAGAGTTCCGTGCACAAATATCACGAGATTCGCTCTCGCTTGATGGAAGCGCAGGTCTCGGAAGGGCTCGAGATTCAGCGGAAGGGCGAACGGTTTTCATTGATCGATCCGCCTGATCTGCCGGAGCGGCCGGAGCGGCCCAACCGCCCGGTGATCTTAATCCTGGCGGTGTTGTTTGCAACGATCGGCGGGTTAGGTGCCGGCGCGGCGTCCGAACAGCTGGATGAAACCATTCGGAGCGCACGACAGATTCGTCACACGACGGGGCTTCCGCCACTCGCAACGATTCCGTATTTAGCGGATGAAGGGGATCTCGATCGCAGCCGGCGTCATCGTCTTGCCATCCGGTGGGTCGGCGTGGGGGCAGTCGTCCTGTTGGTGATTCTCATGCATTTCTTGTGGACTCCGCTTGATGTCGCCTGGTATGTCGCCTTACGGAAGCTCGGTTTCGCCTAGTTAAAAGGAGAGTTGATGGAACATCTTCAACAGGCGCTTGAACGTTTCAAGCAGCAGGCCAACGGGGCGACGGCGAAAAGAGCGGCTTCGAATTTGACCAAGGTGCCGCCACCCATCGTCTACAGCGCAACGCGCGTTAAGGAATGCTCCGAAGATCTCTTACGCCGGCAACGGATCGTCGCGGCCTTTGACCGCGGTCCATTTGTCGAAGGGTACAAACTGCTCCGCACGCAGGTCCTCCACCGTCTCCGAGAAAACGGCTGGAACGTGCTGGGAGTCACGAGCCCGAATGAACGGGAAGGCAAGACCCTGACGGCCGTCAATCTCGGTGTCAGCCTCGCCATGGAAACGAACCAAACGGTGCTGCTGGTCGATGCCGACCTACGCAAACCGAGCGTGCATCGGCTGTTCGGCATAGACCACTCGAAGGGTTTGGCCGACGTGCTGCTGGATGAAGAGCCCGTCGAACATGCCTTGATTCATCCAGGGATCGGACGGTTCGTGTTCCTGCCAGCCGGACGGCCGGTTCCTCGATCGGCGGAGACCTTGACCTCTCCACGCATGCGGGCGTTGGTCGATGAACTCAAGCATCGCTACCCATCGCGTATCGTCGTGTTCGACTTGCCGCCGGTGCTCACCAGCGCAGACGTGCTGGCGTTCGGTCCCTTCCTGGACGCCTTGTTGCTCGTCACCAGTGAAGGCATGACACGCCGCCACGATATCGAAGAATCCATCGTCCGTCTGAAGGGCGCTGTCCCCATCCTCGGGACGGTATTGAATCACGCTCGGCGCCAAGAGGGGACATCCACGTCATTCCGGCACGCGCACAAGATGGAGCGCTGAAACATCGTGTACGAATCATTCTACGGATTGCGCATTCACCCGTTTTCCCTCGTGCCGGATCCGGCATTTTTATATCTTGGCCGCAAACACAAAGTGGCGCTAAGCCTCTTGGAATACGGGCTGCTCAATCGCAGCACCTTCACGGTCATCACGGGCGAGCCTGGAACCGGCAAGACCACTCTCCTCAATACGATCCTCGATCGATCGGAGCGCGAAATCACACTTGGCGTGCTATCTCATACCCATGCAGGACTTGGCAGCCTACTCCCCTGGGTGTTGATGACGTTTGGGCTGGATGGTAAGGGGATGGACAACGTTGAACAGTATCGCGCATTCTCCAACTTTCTGATTCAGGAACATGCCCAGCGCCGGCAGGTCGTCTTGACGGTAGACGAGGCCCAGAATTTAGGTCCAGCCATGCTGGAAGAGCTGCGCCTCTTATCGAATCTCAACGACGGGCGCCGCCATACCCTGCAAATCATCCTCTCGGGACAGCCGGATCTCCGCCGGCTGTTGCAGCGCCCTGAGCTCGTTCAATTGGCGCAGCGGATCTCTGTCGACTACCATCTCGAACCGTTCGGCGAAGAGGAAACGCCCGAGTACATTCGTCATCGCCTCAAGGTCGCTGGCGGACCTGTGACGGTGATGAGCGACGCCGCATGCCACGTTGTTCATCGATTGACCGGCGGGAATCCTAGGCTCATTAACCAACTCTGTGATGTGTCGCTGGCCTATGGATTCGCCGAACAGGCGCCCCACGTCACCGCGCACCTTGTGGTGAAATCCGCCATCGATCGCACTGCCAGCAAGATTCTCCCCTTGGCCCACTTCGAGAGCTCCAGCCTTGTCAGCGAGGAAGAACGGCGGAATGAACAGACCCAACTGCACCAATGGTCTGTCCCGCGGACAATGGCGAAACCTGATCCGAAGCCTGCGCCAACGGTCGAATCGGCGGAGGCACTGTACAAGCGTGGTGTCGCGTTCAAGGAGGCGGGCGCCTTCAAACAGGCGATGGCCTATTTCGAGGAAGCCGGAAAAGATGCCGACTTCGCGGTAAAAGCCCGCACGCAAATCGCTCTGTGTTTCAGAGCCGGTGGCCATATGACCTCTGCCGTGTCGGCGCTTCAAAAATTGTGGAACAGCGGGCAGGGGACCGTGCAGGAGCGGAGACAGGTGCGCTATTTCTTGGCCCGCACCCTGGAAGTTGCCGGCCGTGACGAGGAGGCGCTGACGCATTATCGGGCCTTACGTGAAGAACAAGCGGACTACCACGACGTTTCCGAGCGCCTGTGCCGGTTGTCCGGAGGAAAATCCGGCGTGTTCGCCTCGTCGCCCCCAGGCCATTCATGGAGGAAGTTCCTCAGCCGTGGCTGGGGACAGTTGCTCAGGGGATCCTCCTAGATCCTTCGTCCTATCTCATATCCTTGCGGGTTTCCCGCCAAGTTAACTGATACTGGAAGCTTACGTAACCTTGCCGTAATCGTGCGTTTCTATCCTGCGGCGGTCAGGTGGCCCTGCAGGGAGGAATGATGAATGTCTTTTGGAAGGTGACGTTATGGGCGTATGGTCTCGTCGTGGGAATAGTCCTCAGTCTCGGCGAACATGCATCCGCCGGTCAGTTGGAAGATTTGCTGTTAGAGAACAAACAGATCACGATCGACCAATGGGTCAAGCTGAAAGCCGAAGAGGAAAAGCGAGAAGCGAAGATTATGGAGGAGAGCCGGGGCGTCGGGGACGCGCCCGTCCGCGAACGTTGGTATGAGAAAGTGAGTATCCGTGGGTACAGCCAGTTCAGGTACAACCACAATATCGATAATGATTTCCTGACAAGCAACCAGGCCGACCGCTCGATCGGCAAGAACAACGAATTCTTCCTCCGACGTGGCCGGGTCATCATCAGCGGCCAGCCGCATGATCGCGTGTTTTTCTATATCCAGCCCGAATTTGCCGGTCTGGTGAATGGGACTGAGCAGGTCGCGGTGCTGCGAGACTTTTACGCCGATTTGTTTCTCTCCGAAAGCAAAGAATGGCGCATTCGCGCCGGATTATCGAAAGTACCGTATGGATTTGAGAACGTTCAGTCCAGCCAAAATCGGCTCGCGTTCGATCGAGACGATGCGTTGAACAGTGGGACCCCGAACGAACGCGACCTCGGCATCTTTCTTTATTATGCGCCCACGAGGGTCCGTGAAACCTTCCGGCGTCTCGTCGAGAGCGGTCTGAAAGGTTCCGGCGATTATGGCATGCTGGGGATCGGCGTCTACAATGGACAAGGGCCCAACACCCGGGACCTCAACAAGAACAAGCATGTCGTCTTTCATTCCATGTTCCCGTTCGAGCTTCCCTTCATGAACCATCAAATGGTCCAAATCGGAATGGATGCCTATACCGGCCAATTCAATGTGGCGACTACACCCGTCGTCCCCCTCAACACGGCCCTCAGCAATGGAGTCCCCATTACTCCATTGACCACGAACGAAGGGAACTATCTGGACGAGCGTGTGGCCTGGCATTTTGTCATTTTTCCACAGCCTTTCGGCTTGCAAGGCGAATATACGATCGGGCGAGGACCACAACTCAACGAATCGAGGACGCAGATCGTCACCGGCAGTTTGCGTGGGGGCTATCTACAAGCCTATTACAATTACCGGTGCGATACCTATTGCGTGAGTGTCCTGCCCTATGTCCGGTATCAAGAATACTTCGGCGGGAGGAAATTTGAAGAAAATTCGCCCAGGAATTCAGTGCGTGAATTGGAGCTGGGGATCGAATACCAATTCAACAAAGCCTTCGAGCTGACGATCGCCGGGACCTTCACTCAGCGGAATTCATCGAATAGTCAATTCGATCCCGTTTCGTGTACGAGCGCCACTCAGTCGCCCACGAATTCCATTCAGTGCTTGCAGTCCCCCTATCAATTGCAGTCCGGCCACATGATTCGATTTCAACTTCAGTGGAGTTATTGAGCGGGAGGCGTGCCGTTGGCGGGAAGGCTCGAAGAAGGCCGGTCGTCCAGCCGATAGGGCGTCAACTCCTTGAACGCAATGATGAGTTCCCACTCCTGCGCCTGAAACATCCGAGCAAAGACGTTTGATGTGCGTACGCGGACCGCACTTGCCGGGTCAAATCCCAGCCGGCCTCGGTTCGGTGCCATGGACCGCATGGGGGTCAGCCGATCGTCCATCGTGTCGGCGGCGCCAAAGTCGGACATGTAGTTGGTCGGTGACCGATAGTTCGCCAGGACAAAATGCAAGTCATCTTCGTGGACGAACAGGCCCCCCGAGGTCACCTCACGGCTCCCTCCCGATCGATCTTTCGAGAGGTAGAAGGTCACGACCTCTTCGGGAGTTGCCTGTGCAAGCCCCAGGGAAAGCAACGGTGCGAGGAAGGCGATCGTGTTGTCGTCAAACGCTCTGTGATGCCGCGGGATGCTCAAGTCATCGTAGATCGGCATTCTCGTCCTCGGCTCCTCGATGGTCATGCCGTGGAGGACAGCGGCGATTTGATCGGGAGTGACGGTGACTGGATGGCTGTGGACCGCCTCCTGGCCGGTAGCCGGATCGGCTTCCAACCGCACAAACGCATGCGGCGTGTCGTAAAGTGTCGCCGTCGTGAACTGCTTGGGCACGCAGGCAGCGGCGGAGATCAGCATGAGGCAGCCTGTAATCGCTGCTCGGCGACGCCACCAGGGAAATCCAGTCACAAGGCGCACTCGTGCGACCATCCATGTTTGCATGACTGTACACTGCCGGGAGCGAACCACCAAGTCAATGGTCGTATCGATGGGAATGTGATGAGCGACTGCCGTCAATCACGAAGGTTGGATTGGCCTTCGACGGCCGCCGCTTTGACGGGCGGGGACCACTTTGAGAGCGCGCGGGTGAGATCCGTGAGCGGCAAGGGGAAATAACCGTGATCGAGGGCGATTTGCTGCCCTTGAGCGGACAACACGAACCGTACCAATTCTCTGACGCTGGCATCAGGCTCGGACTTGGGCGCGCGTGCGACGTAGAGATAGATGTTTCTCCTCAAGGGATAGGAGCCGTCCATGACGGATTGAAAGGAGGGTTCGACGTACCGGCCTCCCTTGACTGCAGCAATCGGCACGGCCTTGACCATTGATGTCTGGTAGCCAATTCCGCTGAATCCGATGCCTTGCGGATCCTTGACGACATCCATGACCACGGAAGCCGGCCCATGCCCCCTGACCATGTGTGAAACGAATGTTCCACCCTTACACACTTCTTCCCGAAAAAAGTAGCTTGTCCCGGACTTGCCATCCCGACCATACGGATGGATGGAGGCTTCAAACCATTCATCGGTGAGTCCGAGAAGACCCCACGAATTTACCGGATAGTCCAAGCCGCGCCGGCGTTCCACGCAAAAAATGGAATCTAATTCGTCCAAAGACAGACCGGTCAGGGGATTGTTCTGTTGGACGAAGACAGCAAGGGCATCGATCGCCACCGGTACTTCTGCCGGCTCATGTCCGTACTCTCTGACGAATTCGGCGATCTCGGACGAGGTCATGCGCCGGGACATGGCCGCGACCTCTGTGCGGTGTTCAAGCAGATCGGTCAGCCCCATTTGCGATCCTTCTCCCTCCATGGAAAACTTGATGCCGCTGTGGCGGCGTTTCAGTTCATCGAGCCAGGCGGAAAGCAAGGGCTTCATGCTCTCGGAACCGGAAATATGGAGGCGTCCTTTGACTTGGGCCAGCGGTTGATAAAGGGGAATTTTGGCGTCGAGCTCAGGCTTGATCTGTCCCCAAACGGAGAGGTCTGAGACCACGACGCCGAGAAGGCCTGCCATAAACATCGCTATATACTTCATCATGCATTTCAACAAGATAGGCTCTCCTTCATCTTCTCATGGCCCATAAACTTTGCAGGGAAACATCATGAGACGAATGTGTTTCTGCAACATTACGCATCGATTAAGAATTGGTTAAACGGAACACACTGCAAATGTTACGCACGTTTAACATCACCTTAATCACGACTTCTCAGCAATTAATTATAGTGCCGCTTGCATAGCTAATGGGGAGCGTGATCATGCCGACGGTAACGGCTTCTTCGAAGGAGACCATTCTCCTCATTACTGGCAATGAATCCTCGCGAGTGTCAATCGTAAAAAGCCTGACTGAAGTCGGCTACGACGTGCTCACAGTCGCCAATGAACAGGTCGCGCTCGAGCTTCTGCAACAGAACAACCCTTCACTGGTAGTAGCCGACACTCAAGTTTGCAGCGTCGACACGCTCCGTCTCCATAAAGCCCTCAATATCACCCCTATCGTCGCCCTGAGGAACGACACCCCCTGCTCCGAAGACGAGTGTATCGACGACCTCAGTCGGGGGGCCGACCTGGCGCTTTGCAATCAGACGACCCGAGCGCTTGTGGCCCGTGTACGCGCCGTCTTACGCCGAAAGGAAGTGCCGGCTCGGACGGCTGGACCCAGCGTGGCAGGCGGCGTGCAGATGGATCTCGATCGACATGAGGTGAGGGTGAACGGCAAATTGGTCGAACTGACGCCGAAAGAGTTTCAAATCCTTCGGCATTTTCTCGAAGCGCCAAGCCGTGTCTTTTCTCGACAGGAGATGCTCAATTGCGTGTGGGGAGAAGGATATGCCCTCGAAGAGCACGCGCTCGACGTTCATATCCACTCTCTTCGGCAAAAAATAGAAGACGATCCCGCCAAGCCCAAGTTGATAGTGACCGTGAGAGGAATCGGCTATAAGCTCCGGACAGAATCCTGATCCTGTCCTTCCCGCAACAACATGATACGACTTCGGCGCCAGAAAGGCTCTTTCTGCCGTCTGTCAGCTCGGCGCCCAACCTACAGTTCGTCCACGGCAACAGGCTTCAAAAAGTCGCGCACGGAGACCACGCCGATCAGCGCACCGGCCTTCGTCACTCCCAGGTGCCGAGTCCTGTGCCGGTCCATGAGCTCGGCAGCCTCCGTGACCGGACGATTTGCTTCGATGCCGAGGACCGGGCTGCTCATGATATCTTCCACAGGCATAAAAAAGGGCACCTTCTCGGCGCCGACGAATTTCTTGACCACGTCTGATTCGGTGACAATTCCGACGATGCGGCCGTTCATGGATACCAACACACTTCCAACGTTAAAGGACCTCATGAGTTTTGCGGCTTCCACCACCGATGCACCGGCATCAACGGTCACGAGGTCTCTCCTCATCAACTGCTCAATTCTTATCATGGGGATCCTCTCCTTTAGCAATCCTTAGAGGTATCGGAGCGGATATTAGTTGTCCCGCATTGCCACCTCGTTAGTGGGCTGTTACCGCCATGTAAAAATGCCTCGAACTAGAGTGTTACCCAGTGGGCCGATATCGAGTCGTTGCCCTAAGGTCAGCGAAGGACGGCGACTGCCGTATGGAGGAAAACCATGACCGCTGGGATGAAACCCATCCATCCAGGTGAAGTGCTTTTGGAAGTCTACATGAAGCCTACGCCTCCAGGGCTAACCTTAGAAATGTTATCGGAGGCATTAGGGGTGCCCGAGCAGCGACTAAAGACCTTCATCAATGGAAGCCGATCGATCACGATGTCGTTGGCGAGGCAGTTGAGCGTGGTTTGCCGCACGACACCAGAGTACTGGCTCCAGCTTCAAAAAACGTATGATAGGCAGATGGCGAAATACAAGAGTGGTTGTCGGAATCACGTCAAGGGGACACGCCTTGACCACCCTGCCGCCGCGGCGTAGCCTCGACTCCTACCACCTCTACCTCACTGCACAAGGAGAGATGTTACACCATCGTAATTCCACCGCAACTCAGTGGTGACAGCCGGGAAGTACGCTCTTCACATCCTCTGACTGCTGAGCGTTTCAGTTGAACAGGAGGAATTTATGATGAGCGAACTGCGTGGAGCGGTCGTGTTGCTCGTAACCTTGATCGTGTTTGTGATCATCATCGGTGTGCTGGCTCTCGGAACAGTCATGAGGCCAGGCCGTTGGAGCGAGCGACCTCGATTCATCGGTTGACCAACCGAACATCAATTCGTTCTTTCATCCGATCACGTTTTGGAAAACTTGAAATATCATGTAAGGAAGCGCCTGACTTTCCATTGAAGCATTGTAGGCGGTCACCGTAAACCCATAGGTCTCCCCGATCTTTAGTGGCAAAGCCACTGTTGTCGCCGACCCCACGTCGATAATGTGCTCCACAGCCGTTGAAACAGCGACGAGATAAACCTTGTAGCCAAGCACGCCTTCAGAGGATGAAGCATCCCAGCCCAACGTCACAGGTCGAGTTTCCTCTGGAGACTGGGCTGCAAGGAGAGCAAACCCAGCCAAATCCGTGACAGGAGTGCTTTGTGCGTTCTGCTTTTGCTCGGCAGGATTCTCCTGAGCCCCTTCTGCTGACGGCTTGATGAGTTCGGTTTCAGGTAAGGCGGATTGACCGGATGCCCCCGAGGCAGGATCTTGAAGA
>DATIGP010000066.1:0-16496 GCA_035454625.1 Nitrospira sp. | reverse complement strand
TTCGATGCGTGGGAACAGTGATGTGCCTTTGTGAATGACGGTGCCAGGCTTCAGGCTGCCCCATTCGATCCTGTCTCTCAGCAACGGGCTTGTGAAATCAGCCGCGATGCCAAGTTGGGAGCAGATCATCTGTGCACTCGTCGGGATAACAGGATATGTGGCCAAGCTGAGGCAGTGCAGGGTCTCAGCCATCGCGTAAAGGACGGTTCTGAGTTGTACTGCGTTGCGCTCATCCTTAGCCAGTGCCCAAGGTGCAGTCTTGTCGACATACTGGTTGGCAAGTTGGACGACTTGCCAGATAGCCTCCAAGGCCCGATTGAACTCTAATTGCTCCAGGTGGCTAGACAATGCTTCGTTCAAGAGTGCCAAAGCAGCTCGCTGCAGTTCATGCTCCGCGGCTCCACCTTCTCCGGGAGCCGGCACCGCCCCTCCTTGCGTCCGCTCGATGAGAGTGAGTGTACGACTCAAAAGATTGCCTAGGCCATTGGCAAGATCGCTGTTGACACGTGTAACCATGGCCGATTGGGAAAAATCTCCATCTTGTCCAAACGGCACTTCTCGCAGGAGGAAATAGCGGAACGCGTCGACGCCGTAGGTCTCCACCATCTTGTTGGGATCGACGACGTTGCCGCGGCTCTTGGACATCTTTTCGCCGTCGACCGTCCACCAGCCGTGGGCGAAGATGGATTCAGGTAATGGAAGGTCCAATGCCATGAGCATCGCGGACCAATAGACGGCATGTGTCGTCAGGATATCTTTCCCGACCAGATGAACATTGGCCGGCCAGAAACGGTGACCAGCCGGTTTGTCACGCGGGAGGTATTCCAACGCAGACATGTAATTGACCAGTGCATCGAACCAGACATAGGTCACATAGTCGTGATCGAATGGCAGTTCGATGCCCCAGGAGAGCCTCGACTTGGGCCTCGAGATGGAGAGGTCGCCGAGTTTCTGAGTATGAAGGAAGCCGAGGACTTCATTGCGCCGTGATTCCGGACGAATGAAGTCCGTATGTGTCTTGATGTGGTCGATCAATCGGTCTTGATACTGCCCCATCTTAAAAAAGTAGTTATGCTCGCTGAGCTTGTCGACGGGGCGTTTGCAGTCCGGACAGAGTCCATTCTCTACGTCCTTCTCGGTCCAGAACCTCTCATCGAACGTGCAATACCATCCGGTGTACGAATCCTTGTAAATTAGCTCTTTGTCGTAGAGCTGCTGGAGGTATCGCTGGACGATAGATTTATGCTCGGCATCCGTCGTCCTGATAAAGGCGCTGTGCGAGATGTTCAGCTTCTTCCAGAGGCTCTCAAACTGCGGGGCTAGCCTGTCGCAATGGACTTGAGGGTCGATCCCGGCTTTGGCGGCCGCTTGTTGCACTTTCTGCCCATGTTCATCGAGCCCGGTGAGAAAAAACACTTCGCGTCCGCGCAATCGCCAGTAGCGCGCCAACGCGTCCGCCGCAACGGTCGTATAGGCGTGACCGATATGCGGGACGTCGTTGACGTAATAAATCGGGGTCGTGATGTAAAACGTATTCTCATTCGCCATGGCCGAAGCAAGATATCAGGTTGGCGGCGCTGTTGGCTAGGTTACGGTTCCGGCGGGAACAAGCCCAAGCGCCTCGCGCAGGCGGAGGAGCGTCGTTTCCAGCGCCATCTGCACGTTCAGGTGCCGCGTGGCTTGCTGTTCGGTCCGCTCGATGTCGTTCAACAGATTGAGGAGCGTGTCGATGTCCGCTCGCGGGGCGTATCGTCGCAGGTCGGCGAGTTGGTCGAGATGAAGAAGCTGATCGTGATCTCCGTCCACCATGACGATGACAAGATCGCGGATCCATCGCACAAGCCATGCGAGCGTTTCATCTCCGCGGTCCGCCTTGGCCAGGCTTTCTGCCGCAGAAATGATGGACGTGCTCGATGTCAAGGCTTCCGGCTTCACCAAAGCCAGGCAGTCTTGTTGCCGAGCGCGAATGTCTGCGGCGTTCGCGGTGAACGCTTCTCCGATACGGCCGTCGGCGAAGACCGCCAGAAAACGGGCATCGGCGGGAGGAAGGTTCCGCTTGAGGATCAGCGCCGCCTCGACTTGCGTACGGGCCGGCGTCGTGAAGCGAAGCGCTTGGCAGCGTGATCGAACGGTGACCGGAAGGGCATGGAGCCGGCTGGTAACGAGGATAAAGAGGCTATGACCCGGAGGTTCTTCCAAGGTTTTGAGGAGCGCGTTGGCGGCACCGATTGTCAGCCGGTCCGCGTCATCAATCAGGCAAATCTTCCGCTCTCCAATGAGCGGCCGGTAGACGAATTGTTGCTCGATCTCCCGCACCTGCTCGATTTTGATCTGCGGCGTTGCGGCCTTCGGATCCGGCTCGATGAGGAAGTAATCCGGGTGTGTTCGACCCTCGATCTGCAGGCAGGACCGGCAAAGGCCGCAGGAGTCCTGTGCCGCCGTCTGTGAGGGCTGCTCGCAGTTGAGCGCCTGAGCCAGTCTTACGGCGGTCATCAACTTTCCGATCCTGGCTTCGCCATAGAAAAGATAGGCATGGGCCAGCCGTCCGTTGCGCAAACCTGCCTGAAGTAGAGAGATGGATTGCTGGTGGCCTATGACATCGGCGAAAGGCATGGGTTATCAGCATCTTAGGCTCTTGGAACGGAAGGTCCCGAGCCAATCAGCTACCAGGGATTCCACTCTTCGTTGAACGGAGTCTATGGAAGACGAGGCGTCGATCATAACAATGCGCCGTGGTTCAAGCTTTGTTAACGACCGAAACCCCCTCCGTACGTTCTCATGAAACCGTTCGGTCTCTCGATCCAGTCGATTTTGCGTGGAAGCCTCGCCTCGCCGCCGTCTCAGGCCGACCGCAACGGGAACATCGAAGAGTAACGTAAGATGCGGGACAAGCTTCCCGGTGGCCCAGTCGTTCATTAAATGTAATGCTTGTCGATCCAATTTCCGTCCATACCCTTGATAGGCCATCGTCGAATCTGAGAAACGATCGCAGACGACAGTTTTTCCTTGAGCGAGTGCCGGCTTGATGACGTGATCCACATGTTGGCGTCTGGCTGCAAGAATGAGCAAGGCCTCCGTTTCCGGAGCAATGGACTCACCAGGACCATCAAGGACAATGGTGCGCAGTTGCTCGGCGAGAGGGGTACCTCCCGGTTCTCTTGTCTGAAGCACGTTTAGGCCTTGTGCGGTCAGCCATCGACAGAGTAGAAGGGCGTGCGTGGTTTTCCCGCTTCCTTCACCGCCTTCCAGCGTAATAAAAATACCGGCCGATTTTTTGGATGGCCTACCCATCGGTCATATTCTTTTCGGCCTTAACCGGGAAGCGATCCTATGTCAGGTCACGGCGAATAGCAAGCCCAGTACCTTCCAGACTTCCTTCGGTCCAAGCATCTAACCCGTTGAAATTTACAATAAAACGCTTGCGGGGTCTGTCCGAGACTCTGTAAGATGAACCGCTGAATACTCTCCTTGTAATTTGGATGTCGATATCATGCTCAAGACCGCGCTAAGACGGTATTTTTTGACCGGACTGCTTCTTGTCATTCCCATCTGGGGCACTATTCTGGTCCTGAAGACCCTGTTTGTTGCGGTAGATGGTATCTTAGGCGACGCCGTCGCGGAATTGGTGCCAGATCATTATATCCCCGGCCTCGGCATCGTTACTCTGGTTCTGCTCATCTTTTTGGTCGGGTTGTTCGCGGCGAACTTCATCGGACGGCAGATAGTGGGTCATTGGGAAGACTGGCTCAACCGGCTGCCCCTCGTCCGGGGGATTTATTCCACGTTGAAATCCATGATGGATATTCTCTCCTTTTCGGAGCGAGGATCGTATCGGCGTGTCGTCTTGATCCAATTTCCGAAGAACGGCCATTATTGTTTTGCGTTCGTGACCGGTATGACGAAAGGCGAGACGACGGCATTGGGACAGGAGGCGCTGATCCATGTCTATGTGCCGACTTCCCCCAATCCGACGTCGGGCTACTTCCTCCTGGTGCCGGAACGGGAAGTGACATCTGTTGATATCAGCATTGAAGAAGCGATGAAATTAATCGTGTCAGGCGGTCTCTATACGCCCTCCGGTACAATGGCCTCGGCTCTGAGCGGTGAAGCCAAGTGGAGTCACGTGAAACAGCCGGATGCCGGCGTGCCGATCGGATAAACAGGGCGGGCTGATACCTCGATTGCAATCCGCTCATTTGGGAGCCCTCGATGAAACAATCGGTAGATCAACACACGGCGGCCTCGCGAATTTCAGGCTTAGGCGTGATCGTGATGGCGGCGGGGTTGGGCAAGCGGATGAAGTCGAATCACGTAAAAGTGCTGCATCATGTCGCGGGGCGGCCGATGGTGCTCTATGCCGTTGACTTGGCACGGCAACTCGCAGACCATCGCATTGTCGTGGTGGTTGGCCATCAATCCGACAGAGTTCGGCAAGTGATTCAGTCGAGTATTGCGGGAACGCCCGGAGCCACGTCTGTGAGCATCATCGAGCAAGCCGAGCAACTGGGGACCGGGCATGCCGTGATGGTAAGCCGTCCGGCGTTCTATCACGGCGACGAGGCGCGTCCGACGAACTATCTCATCTTGAACGGAGACACCCCGTTGCTGAAGGAAGAGACGGCGCGCGAGCTTTTGCGGGTCCATCAGTCACAGGGCGCCACTGTGACGATTCTGACGGCGACGCTCGAAGATCCCAGCGGCTATGGTCGAGTGATCCGCCGGCAGCCCGAAAAGCTCCACCAGGATGGACTAACGCCGTCCGACGTGCTGAAGATCGTCGAAGATCGTGATGCCACTCCGGTAGAACGTTCGACGAAGGAAATCAACGTCGGGACGTATGTCGTGTCCGGAGCCTTTCTCTTTGAGGCTCTCGACAAACTGGAGCCACGCAACGCTCAGAATGAATACTATCTGACGGATATTGTTCAAATGGCGGTTGCACAGGGGCGGCGTGTCGCGGCTGTGACGCTTCAAAATCCAGAAGAAGGACTGGGTGTCAATACCAGACACCAGCTGGCGGAGGCCGAACGGATCGTCCGTCAGCAGATCCGCGAGCGATGGCTTGAAGCTGGAGTCACGATGCGGGATCCCGGCTCCGTGTGGATTGATACCGGAGTGACCATCGGGCGAGATACGGTGCTCTACCCGAACGTGAGTCTCGAAGGCAAAACGATCATCGGTGAAGGGACGACCATCCGTTCCGGGGTCCGCATCACCGATTGTATGCTCGGCAATCGCGTCGAGATTTTGGATTGCTGTGTGCTCTCCGAATCAGAAGTGGATGATGACGCACACCTGGGACCGTTCGTGCATCTTCGTCCAGGTGTGGTGGTCAGGCGGAAAGCCAAAGTCGGAAATTTTGTCGAGATGAAGAAAGTCGAATTGGGCGAAGGGTCCAAAGCGAATCACCTCAGTTATTTGGGTGACGCGACGATTGCGGAAGGCGTCAACATCGGTGCCGGTACCATCACCTGTAACTACGACGGAGAGCGAAAACATCGGACAGTGATCGGCAGGAATGTGTTTCTGGGGAGTGATACGCAGCTCATTGCACCGGTCACGATCGGAGAGGGATCAGTGGTGGCGGCAGGGACGACCGTGACACAGAACGTGCCGGCTGATTCATTGGCGATTGCCCGTGTGCCGCAGGTCAATCGAGTCGGGTGGGCGGCTAAACGTCGGATGTTACTGGCCGCCGGTCTCGGGAGTCAAAATTCAGCGAACGCTTCCGACAAGTCGGAAGGCCAGAGAGTCAAAAAGGCTCCGAGCGACAAGAAGCGGCGGCGCGCGGAGTCATCGAAACGCTGACTCGGTCGGAGGAGGCGTCCGCCGATCAGCCTGGCTAGATTTGGAGCAACTGTCATGTGTGGAATCATTGGATACGTCGGCAATCAAGATGCGGTTCCGATTCTCATCGGCGGACTGGCGAAATTGGAGTATCGCGGGTACGACTCCTCGGGAGTCGCCGTCATGCAGGGAGAAAAGATTGTCGTCAGACGGAGCGTGGGCAAACTGGTCAACCTTCAAAAATCGCTCCAAGCGAACGAGATCAAGGGAACGGTCGGGATCGGCCATACTCGGTGGGCGACCCATGGAAAGCCTTCTGAGCAGAACGCTCATCCGCATCGGTCGAAAGGGTGCGTGTTGGTGCACAACGGGATTATCGAAAACTATCAGGAACTGAAGCAGCAGCTGCTGAGAGACGGCTACAAATTTCAATCGGAAACCGATACGGAGGTTGTCGCCCATTTGATCGATAAATACCTTCAGAAGAAAGACAACAAGTTGGCCGATGCCGTGCGGCTCGCGACGAAAGATGTGCGGGGCAGTTACGCGCTCGCGGTGATTTCCGAGCACGAACCGGGAACGTTGATTGCCGCCCGATCCGGCTGTCCACTCGTCGTCGGTCGGACGGAACATGCCTCATATGTCGCTTCCGATGTGATGGCAATGCTCTTGCACACGCGGGAAGTGACCTACCTTGAAGAAGGGGATGTGGCGGTCGTCACCCAAGACGATGTGCGGCTGACGGATGCCGACGGCCATGCCGTTTCGCGTAAGTCTTCTACGATCACATGGGATGCATCGGCAGCCGAGAAAAGCGGCTATCCCCACTTCATGCTGAAAGAGATTCACGAACAGCCTCAGACCATTCTTGATACCATGCGCGGACGCTATTCGTATGAAACAGGGGAAGCGGATCTGCCCGATATCGGCTTGACGCCGAAGGAATTCGCCGCGGTCGAACGCATCTGGATCGTCGCCTGCGGCACGTCTTGGCACGCGGGTCAAGTCGGGAAGTATCTGTTCGAAGAAATGGTTCGGGCTCCGGTTCAGGTGGATATCGGCAGCGAGTTTCGATATCGCGATCCGCTCGTCGGAAAAAATGACTTGTTCATTACGATTTCTCAGTCCGGTGAGACGGCCGATACGCTGGCTGCTGCGCGAGAGGCGAAACAAAAAGGTGCACGCGTTGTCTCGATCGTCAACGTCGTCGGCAGCACGCTGGCGCGTGAATCTGACGGAGTGCTGTACACGCATTGCGGGCCGGAGATCGGCGTGGCCTCCACCAAAGCGTTTACGGCACAACTTACGGCGCTGTATCTCCTGGCCTTGCATTTTGCGCGAGTTCGTAATGTGATGAAGGAGGCAGACGGAAAAGCCTGGCTCGACCGGCTGGTGAAATTGCCGGTACTGGTCGAGCGTGTGCTCCATCGGGAAGCCGAAATCGTGGCGATCGCCAAGCGATATTTCAAGAAACGAAACTTTTTGTTTTTGGGTCGCGGCATCAACTATCCGATCGCACTGGAAGGCGCGCTGAAGCTCAAAGAGATTTCATACATCCATGCCGAAGGGTACGCGGCGGGTGAGATGAAACATGGCCCGATCGCGCTGATCGACAAAGATATGCCGGTTGTGGTTTTGGCACCGCGGGATCGATTGTACGACAAAACCGTCAGTAACCTCATGGAGGTGAAAGCTCGACACGCACCGGTGATCGCCTTCGTGGCAGAAGGGGAGCGGGAACTGGGCAGGATTGCGGATGCGGTGTTTACCGTTCCTGACACGCATTCGTTGATTTCACCGATTTTATTTACCATCCCGCTTCAGCTCCTCGCGTATCACATCGCGGTCTTGCGCGGAGCGGACGTCGATCAGCCGAGGAATCTGGCAAAAAGCGTCACGGTGGAATAGGCGATGGAATGAGGCACAGAGGTAGGTCCCTATGCTTGCTCAACGCGCAGCCCACAAGGGCCTCGTTGAATGCGCGCGGTAAGGGATCCACTTCCGCACCTCATTGGAAGTAAAAAGGAAGGAAGAATAAGGTGGAGATCACGCAGCAGGATGTGGAAAAGGTCGCGCAGTTGGCGCGATTGGCTGTCGCGGCCGCCGAGAAGGAGACATTTGCCAAACAGCTGACTCAGATTCTCGCGCATGTCGAGAAGTTGAACCGGTACGACACGAGGGGCATCGAGCCGACCGCCACCGTCATGGGACAAGTGAATGTGTTTCGCGAGGACCTCGTACGTCCGTCGCTGTCTTCCGAGAAAGCCTTGGCGAATGCGCCGGAGCGGGAAGCCGATGGGTTTGTTGTACCCAAAATTCTAGAAGAGCGTTAATCGTCAGGCGGCCGCTCCTACGTTGGCGACAACGAATGAGCAGCAGCGATTGGCGAACAAGGGGAAGATAGATGTTTCGACAAATGCTACGTTCAAAAATTCATCGTGTCACGGTGACGGGAGCCCATCTCGAATATGAAGGCAGTCTGACCATTGACGAAGACCTCATGGAGGCGGCCGGGATTCTGCCGTATGAGGCGATCGTCTGTTCGAACTTGAATAACGGCGAGCGATTCATGACCTATGCGATCAATGGTACGCGAGGGAAAGGGGAGATCATTTTGAACGGCCCCACCGCGCGAAAAGCGGCGATCAAAGATCAGATCATCATCTTTTGTTATGAATATTACGGCGAGGAAGAGATCAAAAAGCACGCCCCCAAGATCGTGCGGGTGAATGAAAAAAACCGAATTGTAGCGGTGAGCTGATACGCCAAAGACAGGCGACCGATGAGCTCGTCGGTCCGTGTGCATCTCACTCGTCGGTAGCGAGAGATCCATGTCCCTTCATAGATTGACCCTCTGCGAGCTTCAGAAACAATTCAAGGCCGGGGAAGTGACCGCGACCGAGATCGTGCGGGCCTACTTCTTGCGCATCAATCAAGTAGAGCCCAAGGTGAAGGCTTTTGTCACCCAAGCTAAAGAGTTCGCATTTCAGCAGGCGGAGGCTTTAGACCGCAAGCTCAAGGGATGGCGGAAGACAGAGTCCCTCACCGGGATGCCCCTTGCCATCAAGGATAATATCTGTACGGACGGCGTTCATACGACCTGCAGCTCTCGAATGTTGCAGAACTTCATACCGCCTTACGATGCGACGGTCGTCGCCAAGTTGCGCGCGCAAGAGTACATATTGTTGGGCAAGACGAATTTGGATGAGTTTGCGATGGGATCTTCGACTGAAAATTCCGCGTTCGGTCCCAGTCGGAATCCATGGAACGTACACTGTGTGCCGGGAGGATCAAGCGGAGGGTCTGCAGCGGCGGTGGCGGCGGAGGAATGTGTGGCGGCACTCGGCTCCGACACAGGAGGGTCCATCAGACAACCGGCGGCCTTCTGTGGCGTGGTGGGACTGAAGCCAACTTATGGATTGGTCTCGAGGTATGGCTTGGTGGCCTTCGCCTCCTCGTTGGATCAAATCGGGCCGATTACGAGAAACGTGGCCGACGCGGCGTTTCTTCTGCAGGCCATTGCCGGTCATGATCCGATGGACTCCACGTCGGTCGACCGCCCCGTGCCGGATTACATGAAAGCGCTGCAGAAACTGGATCTCAAAGGTCGGAAGATCGGCGTCCCGGTCGAATTCTTTACCGAAGGACTCGATCCGGATGTGGAGCAGTCGGTCAGAGCGGCCATTGGTGAGTTGAAGAATCTTGGAGCCGAGATCAAGGAAATCCGTCTGCCGAGCACCGACGCGGCGGTGGCCGTGTATTATGTGATCGCGACCGCGGAAGCCAGCTCGAATCTCGCCCGTTTCGATGGGGTCAAGTTCGGTTTCCGCGCCAAGGAGACCAAAGATCTTCTCGAACTCTACATGAAAACGCGACAGGAGGGATTCGGACCGGAAGTGAAACGTCGGATCATGCTGGGCACGTATGTGCTTAGTGCAGGCTATTACGATGCGTATTATGGAAAGGCCCAGGCGGTGCGAACGCTGGTCTGCCGGGATTTCGCGGCAGCGTTCAAAGAAGTGGATCTGATCGTGACTCCCGCCACGCCGACGCCGGCCTTCAAACTCGGCGAAAAGAGCGAAGATCCCCTACAGATGTACCTTTCCGACGTTTTTACGATCTCGGTCAATTTAGCAGGATTGCCCGCGATCGCCCTGCCGTGCGGTTTCAGCAAAACCGGACTTCCCATCGGCGTACAGTTGATCGGACGAGCGTTTGAAGAAGAGACGGTGCTTCGAGCCGCGCATGCTTATGAGCAGTCGGCACAATGGCATCTCAAAAGGCCGATGATACGGTAGGAGCAGCGGAGGGAGGCGAGCATGAAAGACCGGGAGGATTGGCAACTATGACGATCGTCGAAATCGCCGCGCTCCTCGTGGCCGTGGCTTTCGCCGTGCTGGTCGGGTACCTTGTGCCGGTGCTGATGCAAATTCGTAAAACGGTTGCGGAGTCCGAACAACTCTTGTCGAAGATGAATGCGGAGCTCCCTGAACTGGTGGCGGAACTCCGGGCCATGAGCCAGAACGTGAACGATGTGACGAATCAGGCCCGCGAGGGGGTGCAGCATGCGGCCGTCTTGCTTCACGCGGTGGGTGAAGTCGGTGAGTCGGTGCAACACGTCCATAATATCGTTCGCGGATCCGGCGGTACGCTCCTGAGCAATGTGGTCAGCGTGGTGGCAGGGTTCAAGGCGGCCACCAAAGTCGTACGAGAACGAATGAGACAGGAAGGAGGGACGCACAATGGCGAATGAACGAGGCGCATCAGCGGCGGTCTTTTTGGCTTTTTTGAGCGGTGCAGCGATGGGCGCCGTGGCGGCGCTGCTCCTGGCACCTCAATCGGGAAGCGAATCGCGCGACCAACTCCGGGGGTATGCTCGTCGCGCGGAAAACGATCTTCGAGACCTTGCCGGGCGTGCCGGTGAGGCGTTTGAAGAAGTCGTCGATCAGGGGAAGGAGTTTGTCGAAACGAAGCGATCGGTTCTGCGGGAAGCCTTCGATGCCGGACGCGAAGCCGTGAAACGTGAACGCGGTCGCATCCACGACGAGGGGTCTGATCGAGGATGATCTTTGAGACGGTTATCGGAGTGGAGGTCCACGCACAACTACGGACTCACTCTAAGATGTTCTGCGGGTGCGGCACGACATTCGGTCTGTCTCCCAACAGCCAGACCTGCCCGGTCTGTCTCGGTCTGCCAGGCAGTTTGCCCGTTATCAACCGAACGGCAGTCGAAATGGCGGTGCGTGCTGGCTTGGCGCTGAACTGTACGATCGCGGCGACCAATCGATTCGCGAGAAAGAACTATTTTTATCCGGATTTGCCCAAAGGTTATCAGATTTCCCAATATGAGTCCCCGATTTGTCAGCATGGGTGGATTGAGATTCGGATCGGTGACGCGACAAAAAGAATCCGCATCCGTCGCGCTCATTTGGAAGAGGATGCCGGGAAGAACATCCATGATACCGGCACCGGTGGGAGCCGGGTAGATCTCAATCGGGCCGGCACGCCCCTGTTGGAGATCGTAACGGAACCGGACATGTGTTCGGCCGACGAGGTTGTCGCGTATCTCAAAGGATTGCGGGATATCCTCATGTACCTTGATGTCTGCGACGGCAACATGGAGGAGGGAAGCTTTCGGTGTGAGCCCAACTTATCGCTGCGTCGGTCGGGGCAGAAGGAGTTTGGGACGAAAGTCGAGCTGAAGAACATCAACTCCTTCAAGTATGTGAAGGATGCCGTCGAGTACGAGGTCAAACGGCAGGCCAAAGTGTTGAAGGAGGGAGGCGAGATTCGTCAGGAAACGAGGCTCTGGAACATTGAACGCGGTGAAACGGCGGTCATGCGCTCCAAGGAAGAAGCCCATGACTATCGCTACTTCCCGGACCCTGATTTGGTGCCGTTGAAGGTAGACGAGGCGTGGATCCACGGATTCCGTGCCAGCTTGCCCGAACTGCCTGCCGCGCGGGCGAGGCGATTCCTTGCGGACTATGGGTTGCCCGAATATGACGCCGCCATCCTGACGGGATCGAAAGGCATAGCGGACTACTTTGAGTCGACCGTGAAGCTCTTCAATCAACCGAAAACGGTGAGTAATTGGGTGATGGGAGAGTTGATGAGAGAGTTGAACAATTCAGGAACGGACATTTCAGCGTCGCCTGTCACGCCCGAACGGCTGGTGAGTCTCTTGAAGATGGTGGAAGAGGGAACCGTCAGCTTAAAGGTCGCCCGTGAAATCTTTCCGGAACTCTACAGCCGTGGAAAGACTCCCGAACAGATTGTGCAGGAAAAGGGTCTGACCCAGGTCTCCGACGAAGGGGCGCTGGAGAAGATGATCGACGATGTATTGAGTAATTATCCAGCCCAGGCCGCGCAATTCAGGGAAGGTAAACAACAGGTATTGGGTTTCCTCGTCGGGCAGGTGATGAAGGCGAGTGGGGGGAAAGCGAATCCAGGAAAGGTGAATGAGTTGCTGAGAAGGAAGCTGGGATGATCGCGGGTCCTGCCGCCGACCGACCCCTTCGCCCACGGTTTACCTATTCCCAGTGGGTTCTGTCACTCGGTGGATGGGCAGCCAGTCGATGTTACACTAGCCTTGACGAACTACGAAAGTGTGCAGGTTATATGAGTACAGGCTCAGCCATGTGGGTAGGAAGACTCTTGATTGGTACAGGTAGGAGACAGATATGAGCGCGATTAGAGACATCAAGGGGAGGCAGATTATCGATTCACGGGGCAATCCGACGATTGAGGCCGAAGTGACCCTCGAAAGCGGCGCGAAGGGGCGGGCGGCCGTTCCATCCGGCGCATCGACGGGAGAAAAAGAAGCGATCGAGCTCCGCGACGGTGACAAGAGACGGTGGAAGGGTAAGGGCGTCTCCAAAGCGGTTTCGAATATCAGCAAGGTCATTGCTCCGGAATTGCTGGGCAAGGAAGCATTCGATCAGGCCGGTATCGACCGAACCATGATTGCGTTGGACGGGACGAAAATCAAAAGTAAGCTGGGGGCTAACGCAATCTTGGGTGTCTCGTTAGCCGTTGCGAAGGCGTCGGCAAATGAAACAGGGCAGCCGCTCTATCGTTATTTGGGGGGAGTGAATGCCCGCGTGCTTCCCGTACCGCTCATGAACATCATTAACGGTGGAGCTCATGCCGACAATCGTTTGGATCTCCAAGAATTTATGATCATGCCGGTCGGTGCCGGCCGGTTCAGCGATGCCCTCCGCATGGCCGCAGAGGTGTTTCATTCGTTGAAGGCCCTCTTGAAAAAGAAGGGTCTCAACACGGCGGTGGGAGATGAAGGCGGGTTCGCCCCGGATCTGCAATCTAACGAAGAAGCGCTGAGTCTGATCTCACAATCAATAGAAGACGCCGGGTATGAGGTAGGCCAGGATATCGCCATGGCGTTGGACTGCGCGGCGAGCGAGTTTTTCGACAAGGGACGGTATGTTCTCGAAGCGGAAAAGAACCCGGAACGTTCGTCGGATGAAATGATCAGCTACTATGGCAAGCTTCTGGATCGTTATCCGATTCTCTCCATCGAGGATGGGTTAAGCGAACTGGATTGGAAGGGTTGGAAGATCCTCACGGAGAAGCTGGGCAACAGGGTGCAGTTGGTCGGGGACGACATCTTCGTCACCAACGTCGAAATCTTTTCGAAAGGCATCAAGGAAGGAATCGGGAATTCGATTCTGATCAAGCTCAATCAGATCGGGACGCTGACGGAAACGTTGGAGGCCATCGAGCTTGCGAAGCGATCAGGCTACACGGCGATCATTTCACACCGGTCCGGCGAAACGGAAGATACCACGATTGCGGATGTGGCGGTTGCAACCAACAGCGGATTGATCAAGACGGGATCTTTGTCTCGAACGGATCGTGTGGCGAAATATAACCAATTGCTCAGAATCGAGGAGGAGTTGGGATCTGCGGCGCTCTATCGTGGTCGAGAGGCCGTGCAGGCCATGGCCTAGCCGGCTCGTAATAGCAGGACGGGATGATTATCAAACGGAATCGTGGACGTCGGTGGCTGGAATGGCGACAGCGCGTACTCGTCGCCATGCAGGTGGTCGGTGCGGGTGGTTGTGTGTGGCTATTCGTGGCCTTGTTTTCAGGGGAAATGGGCCTGACTCGGTATCTCTCAATGCGTGATTACGCCAATAACCTGGAGCAAGAACTCTCGGCGTTGCGTCGGGAAAACGCCACATTGCAGCGAGATATAACCCGTCTCCAGCATGACCCCGCCAAAATCGAACAGTTGGCTCGAGAACAGTTAGGCTATGTGCGCAAAGGCGAAACCGTGTATCAATTTGCACCGGATCCCGAGAAAAAACCGGAGCCCTTCTCGAAGCCGTGAAGTTCGGAACGGTAGCAATCATTGGCCGATCCAACGTTGGCAAGTCCACGTTGCTTAATCGCCTTCTCGGCGAAAAAATTGCGATTGTGTCGAGTAAACCACAGACCACAAGGACCCGCATTACGGGCGTCGTGCATGTGGAAGGAGCGCAAATTGCTTTTCTCGACACACCGGGGCTTCATAAACCCGAGCACTTGCTGAATCGCCGCATGGTTCGAACCGCCGTGGAGTCCATGGAGGACGCGGACCTGTTTTACATGCTCATGGATGCGACAAGTCTTCCGGGTCCAGGAGATTTGACCGCTATGAAACATATGAAGGAGGCGTTGGCCAAACACCCGCGTCCGGTCATTCTCATCGTCACGAAAATCGATCTCGTCAACAAACGGAAGCTGCTCCCGATTCTTGATCGTTTTGGCAAACTCTTCGCGTGGACGGAGATCGTGCCGGTTTCTGCCCAGGCCGACGAGAATGTTGCCCGGTTGTTGGCCGTGACGGTCCCCTATCTTCCATCTGGAGAAGGAGCCTACGGCGACGATGTCGTGACCGACCAAACCATGAGAACGCTGGCGGCCGAGATGATCCGAGAGAAGGTATTGCAAGAGACGGAAGAAGAAGTGCCGCATGCGGTGGCAGTCGAGATCGATGAGTTCGTTGAACAGGGTACATTAGCGAAGATTCGGGCGTCGATTTTGGTTGAGCGGGAGACGCAGAAGGGCATCCTCATCGGCAAGCAAGGAGAGCGTTTGAAAGCGATCGGCACACAGGCCAGACTGGATATGGAGCGGCTATTCGGCATGAAAGTATTTCTCGAACTGTGGGTAAAGGTGAAGAAGGCGTGGCGTGAGGACGAACAGACGTTGGCGCAGTTGGGATACTAACGGGACGGTATGCAGACGGAACAACCCATAGAGCCGCGAGTGCCGGATCCGCGACCGCGCCAGGCCGAACGCGACATGTTGCGCGAGATCTTGCGTGACCAGACCGATCGCGGGCAGACGAAATCGGACATTGTGATCCAGTCGGTGCAGAAGTTGTTGCGACGCGGAGCCATTACCAACCTCTCCAAGATGTTGGGACGTATGCATCCCGCGGATATCGCCAAAGTCGTGACCCATCTCTCCTCTCCGAAAGAAAAACGCGAAATTTTCGAACTGGTCCGCGGCGAAGGCAAGCGTGGGCAAGTGCTCAGTGAGCTCGATGGCGAAAGCATCCAGCAAGTCCTCGCGGATCTGTTGCATTCCGACATTGCATGGCTCTTGAAAGACCTTGGTCCCGATGACGTGGCGTACATTCTCGGATTTCTTCCCGAAGAGCGCAGTAAAGAAATACTCGCTGTGATGAAAACGGAAGATTCGACCGAGGTCGCCGATATCCTGAAATATCCGAAGGATACGGCAGGTGCGATTATGACCACGGAGTTCTTTTCCTTGCCGGAGGATGCCACGGCACAGGAAGCGATCCGTCGGTTACAGCAGGCCACCGATGCAGAAATGGTGTTCTATATTTATGTGACGGACAAGGATGATCGCCTGGTCGGTGTCCTCTCGCTCCGGCAGCTGATTACCGTCCCTCCCAGCACCCCCCTGAAAAATATCATGACCCGCGAGGTCATAAGTGTGGCGATCGACATGGATCAAGAAGAAGTCGCGCGCCAGGTGGCCAGCTATAACCTGCTGGCGATTCCGGTGGTGGAGCGGGACGGCAAGCTCGTGGGCATCATCACGGTGGATGACGTGGTGGACGTGATCCGGGAAGAAGCCACCGAAGACATGTTGAAGATGGCCGGGGCGATTGAAGAGGATACGGGCGCAAAGTCTTCGAGCTTCGGCTCGGCGAAACTGCGGTTGCCATGGCTCTTCACCAATTTGGTCGGCAGTCTCCTGTCCGGTGCCATTCTCTGGTATTTCCGTTATACGATCCAGGAGGTCGTGGCGATCGTAAGCTTTATTCCTGTAATTGCAGCGATGGGCGGGAATGTAGGGTTACAATCCTCGACGTTGATTATTCGAGGGTTGGCTACCGGCTCCGTGGAACTTACGCATGTCTGGCCGGTCTTCTTTCGGGAAGCGAAGATCGGCTTGGTGATGGGATTGGCTTGCGGTGTGACGCTGACACTGGTTGCCTGGGTTTTGCATCAAGGGTTTTTAGGCATGGTCCTCGGCTCTTCGCTGATTATCGCTTTTTTGGTGTCGACCAGCATGGCGACGATCATGCCGATTCTTCTCAAGCGCGTGGGGGTCGATCCAGCCGTTGCGGCCGGCCCTTTTGTTACGACGGCTAACGACATCACCGGTATTACTATTTATCTGACTTTGGCCACGCTTTTTTTAGAGTATCTTCGGTGATACTAACT
>DATIGP010000065.1:0-12567 GCA_035454625.1 Nitrospira sp. | reverse complement strand
CGTACTGACTTCCACGTCGACCGATTTGCCGCTCACGGTTACTATTTTCTCCTCGAGCATGGGCTCCTGGGCGCTGTCTTCGAGCAATTCATGAATCGTCCGGCGAACGGCGGTGTGATCATCAGGATGGAACAAATCCAGGATGGATTTTCCCACGATTTCGTCGGCCTTGACTGCTCCGAACAGCTTGATGGCTTCGTTGTTAGCGAACAGGATGCGATCGCCTCTCATCACCAGTACGGCGTAAGGCGAGACGTCGATGAGGCGCCTGTAGCGTTCCTCGCTCTGCCGCAGCAGGCGTTCGGCTCGCTTTCGTTCGGTGATGTCGGTCACGAAGCCTTCCACGTAGAGGAGCGCGCCGTCCGGCGCGTAGACGCCTTCGCCGCGTTCCCAGACCCATTTGACCTCACCTGATTTGGTCAGGATTCGATAAGTCGTCTCGAAGGGGCGCTGTTGCTCCATCGCGGCCTGAACTTCATGCGGGACACGCTGACGATCCCCCGGATGTGTCTGCTCGCCGAACGTGATCGATCGCCGAGTCAGATACTCATCCACCGTGTAACCAGTCAGGTCGAATGCACCTTCGCTGATGTACTGCAACGTCCCGTCACGATGTTTTTGACAACGATAGACATAGCCGGGCAGATTACCGATCAGGGTGGTCAGTTGCCGCTGGCTTTCATGGAGGGCTTCTTCAGCTTGCTTACGCTCAGTGATATCTCGAAGAATGACGGTATAGTATCTCTTCCGTTCCACCTCGAGGTGCGAGATGGCGGCTTCGATCGGAAACTCTTCCCCGTTCGAACGGAGTCCCATGACGGTTCCCAGTTGACCCATTTTTCGACTGCTTACCCCGGATTGTCCGAACGTCGCAACATGGTGGCGATGCGCTTCTCGGAACCGTGTGGGTAAGAATCGATCAATTGGCTGCCCGATGGCTTCTCGAGTGGAACAGCCGAACATCTGCTCGGCAGCGCGGTTGAACATAATGACCTTCTGCTCTTCGTCCACTGTGATGATCGCATCCATCGCAGACTCGATAATCCCTTCGAGCCTGAGCCGACTGATCAGGAGCTGCGCTTCAGCTGCTTCGCGGCCGACGGTGGCCAGCACCGCTTCCCTATCCGCATGGTAGCGAGCCGCTTGCGCGTCTTTCATAACGGTCTCGGTACGGGTCCTCTCGAGTCGTTCAGCTTCCAATGCCTGTGTGACCTGTTCCTCACCGGCACGTGAACGCTTCCACTGGGTCAGCACCAAAATGAAGCCCCAGAGAATACTGAGCCCCAATGCTCGGTTCAGCAGCGCTATGGCCGGACTAAGGCCGGGTGGCGAAACAAAGAGCCCCACGGTCATGAGCATGGTCACTAGGATCGCAATGAGGGCGGGATCACGCCTGCGAGGAGAGAAAACCGCCATAAACAAGGGAACGGTATACAACAACCATACTGCCACGCCCCGAGCCGTGAGGCAGTCCAGGACAAACACCACGACGACTGTGAGGAACATCACTATCCGAGGCATAGCTCGCATAAGAGGACTGGGCGCGAGCTTCATACGATCCATTCCAGGTTCGATGAGCAGAAGGGGCTATCCTTCTTCCGGACGCGGCCCGCCCTCGATCTCGGCGAGTTTGCGATAGAGGGTCTTCCGATCGATGCCAAGCGCATGGGCCGCCTGATATTTATTGCCCCCGGTCTTTTCGAGCACCTTCTTGATGTACTCTTTTTCCAGCTCGTGCAAGGGCAGCGTCTGCTCGGCCGCCTCGTCCAGTACACGCCGGTCGCCGCGAGCCCCTTGCACCGCCCCGGGCAAATCATCCGGGGAAATCTTCTCGCCTCGGCTGAGCGTCACGGCCCGTTCGATCACGTTTTCCAATTCCCGCACATTCCCGGGCCAGGCATAGTCCATCAACATGGCGAGCGCCGCCTCGCTGACACCCTTCACCTCTTTCCCTCGGGCTTCACCGCACTTCTTCAGAAATGCTTCCACCAAGAGCGGAATATCTTCGCGTCGCTCTCGGAGCGGCGGTAGCTTCAACTCGATCACGTTGAGTCGATAATAGAGATCCTCGCGGAATCGCTTGTTCTTCACTTCCTCGCCTAGATTCAGGTTGGTGGCCGCGATGATGCGGACATCCACCGAGATCGGCCTGGTGGCCCCCACCCGTCTAATTTCCTTTTCTTGAATGGCGCGAAGGATTTTCGCCTGCAGCATGAGGGGCAGCTCGCTGATCTCATCGAGGAACAGGGTGCCTTTCTGCGCTTCCTCGAACAATCCTCGCTTGTCCATCTTCGCATCGGTGAAGGCGCCTCTCATGTGTCCAAACAGTTCGCTCTCCAAGAGCTGCTCTGGAATCGCCGCGCAGTTGACCGGGATAAAAGGAGCATCTTTTCTGTCACTATTGTAGTGAATGGCCTTGGCGACCAACTCCTTTCCGGTTCCGCTTTCTCCCGTGATGAGCACGTTGGTCGGACTATCGGCCACCCGCCGAATGAGATCGAACACCGCCTGAATCGGCTTACTCTTGCCCAATATCTGGTGGAAGCTGTATTCCTTCCGGACCTCCCTTCTGAGCCGGCTGACTTCCCGCCGCAACGCCGCTTCCCTGATCACCCGCTCGACGACGCGGATGAGTTCGTCTTTCTTTACCGGCTTGGTGAGATAATCGCTGGCTCCATGTTTCATGGCCTCGACCGCCGTTTCCACCGATCCAAAAGCGGTCATGAGAATCACGTTGATATCGGGATAGTCTCGTTTGATCTGGGTCAGGAGTTCGAGTCCCTGCATACCCTTCATGCGAAGATCCGTCAGGACAACCGCATAGTCTTCTTCGGCCAATCGTTTCAAAGCGTCCTCGCCGCTCCCAGCCGTCGTCACTTGATGACCTCGGTCTTTCAGCATGTCGTAGGCCAACTCCCGCATATCCGCATCGTCGTCCACGACAAGGATCGCACCCCAGTCTTCAGTCATCTCAAGCTCCAACATAGAGAAAGGATAAAGGCTCGGCTGCCCCAAATCGCCACGGCCGGTCGGAGTGATTGATGCATTATGCAGCAGTTTGCCGGTTTTTTGGGCTGCCGAAATGGCGTCGTGCAAGGGTGGGACCAGGGAAGCCTGCGGTTCCCACGATGCAGGGGTCAGCTCAGGCTGATGACGTTGAGCCGGGGGTCGCTCTGCTGATCGTCATGGTCGAATTTGAAGCCGCCCGGTTCCGCATAGTCCATCGTGATGCCGACCATGCGCGCGGCGGCGGCGGTGGGGATCGCTACTGTCAAACCGTCGACGATCTGCACTTCGTCACCCGGTTGAACCTGGTCCTCCAGGGTAATGTTGAAGGATAGTCGCTGCTCGTCCAGCTCCTTCACCTGCACCCGAGCGATGGGATCCTCAGGATGCTCGACAATCAGCGCCTTCAACCGTTCAACGGCCGATTGTGTAAGCTTCATAAGCAATCTCTTCCGATGTGATCCGACTCACTCCCCATTGGAATGTGTACGGTTTGAGCAGCTTTCCTTCCTAGAAGCATAGGTCACGGCTTCAGGATATTACAAGTCCGCCGCCGCCTCAGCCTTGCACTCCCATGGCTTGCGGCTGTCGGAGACCGCGTTCGCCTCGTTCAATCCGACGAGACCACTCTTTGGTGGATCTTTCCACCCATTTCGTTCCTACTTACGCCGAAATTCACCAACGTGACGGGCGACGCGCTTACGCAACCACCGAAGTGGTGCGCCGCTCCATAAGCATCGTTTGACTCAGGCGGCATTTTCCATCGTACGAGAAAGGGGTTCGCCATGGATTGCACTCCCTTTCTCCACAGCTGTAGACTCACAATATGCTGACTCCCCACCTCCCGGCGGATAAGTGGTGGCTGCGGGGCGTCATCGCGCGATCTGTCGGCATCGTGGCCGTTGCGCTGGGGTTCGTCATCGGGATGTACGGACTTGATTACCCGAACTCACCGTGGCTGCCGACGGCGCTAGGGTTGCTTGCGACCGGAATCGTGGCGCATGGCTATGGGTTGTATTGCTCGATCAAACGGATGCAGCAGCTGAATTCCAGATGAGGCTCCCCTTAGATATGCCCGGCCACCGCAGTCCCGAAAGCGCCTCACCTTATCCGAAGCATTCTCATCCATTCTAGGAGGAAGTGCGCCATGTCCTCCGCCTGAGAATCGAATGGTTGACAGACGGGACAGGGCGACTCGAACGGACTGCGGCGTCCACGGCAGAATCGACAAGGGGCCGTGCGGGGCGATGCGGAGAATTCTTCCGGATGTGAGGTCCTCGTGACGAGGGGCTCCGGCGCATGTGTCCGGGGACGCCTTGGGACGAGAGGTTCGACGACCGCTCGGGCCGGCCGAGCCACCGGCCGGCTTGCATCATATTCTCTCCGTTTCCGTGGATCGGAGAGAACCTCGTAAGCTTCTTGGATTTCCTGAAATTGTGTCTGCCCTTCATGGCCCGCGTAATCCGGATGATACTGCTTGGCCAAACTCCGATAGGCCCGTCGGATGGCATGCGAGCCTTCTGCGGGAGTCACCCCTAAAACGGTATAGTAGTCCTTGCGTTCCATGCACTGGTACTTGGTATAAAACCTCTTTCGATACCAGGACTGGTGGCTTGCCGCAAGAAGGTCTCCCCTGTTATTCGTCGTGTGTGGCAGGACGATTACGCCACAGCGATCTGGATCGATTTGGGCTTTGCCTTCTCCACTTTAGGTAAACGGACCGTCAGGACACCGTTCTTGAGGTCGGCTTCCAGCTTTTGTTCATCGACAGTGTCCGGTACGCGAAACGCCCGCTCGAATCGTCCGTACGGCCGCTCATTCCGATGGTACCGCATTCCCTCGGAGAGAGTTCCTTGCGGCCGTTGGCCAGAAATCAGGAGTACGCCCTTTTCGATGGACAATTTTACCGCACTCTTTTCCACGCCGGGGAGCTCGACCTGGATCAGGAAGTTGTCATTCGTCTCAAGAATATCCACGACCGGCATCCAGTCCGCCACAGCAACCGTCTCATCCGGTTGGCGAGTCGACAGGTTTCCTTCGTTGAGGATGCGATTCAAACGATTGGACATCGACTCCAATTCCCGGAAGTTATCCTGGCTCAGTAAGGCACGCATCAAATCCATGAGGCACCTCCTTATGACGGCTAGGCAAACGCTTCAGCAGGTACAGGACGCCGGGTAGTGTGATCACTGTGTGTCTGAAAATGACCTGGTCGCCTCCCTAGGCCACACTAAACGATACGTGTTCCTCCTCCTTCCAGGCCAGGCGAACGACCTTTCAATGATAGGCCGGATCGACCCGCCACATTGGACCGAGGCAGTAGAGCCGGGATCGTTCGCGCCGACATCGCCCGTAGGATGTCGGCGCGAAATCATACCTCTCCCTTATTGACAGGTGATCGAAATTTGCCGAGGCTTCGCGTCGTCACGCGTGGGGAAGTGCAATGTCAAGAGTCCCTGTGCGTACGAAGCCGTCGAATGAGTCGTATCGACGGAAGCCGGCAGTCGGCAGGACCAACTGAAGCTGCCTTCGGGAAGATTTCGTACAAGCCAGGTTCTCTGTTCGGCCGACTCAGCCGGACGCTCCCCTGTGACATGCAACTCGTTATTGACGACCTCGACTTTTATTTGATTGGCCTCCCATCCCGGGATGGCAATCTGAACCGTGAGTCCTTGTGCATCCTCAAACACGTTGTAGGCAGGGGTCCAAGGCCGCGACCCTCCGTTCACCGAACCGATTGCGTCATCGAGCAACCGGTCAATCTGACTCTCCAGCGACCCGTTACGAAATACGGCGGGAAATTGGTTGAGTACCATCATGATAGACCCTCCTTTCACCATCATGGGTGAACGTTTGAGATTGAACAGACAATAATAAGCTGGAACTGAAAGCCAGGTGAGAGGGCCGAGCCGATTCACGTGGTACCGACCGCTTACCAGACAGGGCCTCTCCACCAAGTCCATCCAGTTCAGCCGGTCAACTCGCGCGTAGGTAATCATCGTGGGAAACGAGTCAAGGGGGCCTCGCTCCTCGTTGGGGCGTGATACAGGGACTTGCCTTCCGTCATAACGGCAACTCCCTCGGCCTTGGCGGTATTAAAATCCGCTACCACCCCCACCACCCAAGCCCCCGCCGGAGAATCCTCCGGAGGAGCCCGTGCTGATACTGAACCCGGAGCCTCCCGTGCCTCGTGGCGCGGACATCATGGCGGCCCCTGCTGCGGTGGACATGTGAGACAGATTGCCGACAAAGACCCGCGGCCGAAAGTCGGCAAGATTGGCTCCTTGATACCAAGAGGGCGGCTGTTTATAGATGCCCTCGAAGGCTCGGACCCAGTTCTGCTCCACGCCCAACGCCATTGCGAAGGGCAGATACTTTTCGAACATCTGGGGTGTCTTGACGATACGCCGATACCGGTCGGATTCCACGCGATTTAGAAATTCCTCGAAGCCCAGCACTTTTTCCAAGGTCCGTGTGCCGCGCAGCGTGCGGGCCGGCATGAACCAGCCGAACGCGATGATGATGACCGCCGAAAGGAGACCGGCCATAACGCCGGTTTGAAGTGCGATACCCCATTGCTCATTGAGCCACATGCTGGCGAAGATCGATCCCACGGCCTCGAACACTCCAATCGTGACATAGATCCGCTTCACCCGATCTGGTCGACTGGCATAGTATCCGCGGTCGACGAGTTGATCGAACAGGGAGGATTTGATGCCGTCCAAGTAAACGTAAAAGCGATTCTCCAGGTCCGAGAGTGCCGCGTCGTCGGACTGGTCGTGCGGGAAGATGCCGCTCATAATCGTGCGCTCATGCGGCTTCAGTTCGGTCCATTCCACAGGTGGCTTGAGCCGATGCAGATAGAACTCCTGGGTGGACCAGAAGCCGAGGAGTTTGGATTCGCGGCGCTCTTCGATTCGTATATATCCACGAACCGCGAGATCGATCAAACTGGCCGTGATGTCGCGCAGGTCCGGCGAATTGTCCAGGAGCGTGCCGACTTCGGCCGGTGCGAGTGAGTCCGGCGGGTCATAGGCGACCGTAATGGAGCGAAGCCTCGGGTCCCGACCGCGCGTGTACCAGAGGTACCACATGCCAATGAAGACTCCGAGCGGCAACGCCAATGGCCAGTTCGATCGGAGAAAGAGCCGGGCGATCTGAGAGGGACTGGGCTCGGCGAGATGCCCTTTGTCCCAACCCACTACCGCGGTGAGTCCCTCGCGGAAGCCCAACTGCCGCGTCATCCGATATTCGACCACCGGCCCCGTAATCCGCACGTCCGCCTGCTGCTCGCGCACCCCATAGGCGCCGCTGAACGCCAACGCCTTCACGCCCGTGGCCCCAGCCGGCAGTACTACGCGGGCCGACGCCGCTTCGATAGGCATTTCCCATTCGTCCCCCGTGACGTTCCAATACAGCTCGTCGTGGTCTTCAAAGTACTTGAGACCGTTGACCACCTTGTAGGTTAAGACGATCGTTTTCGTGGTGTCCTGCGCACCAGGCACCCAGATCTTGACGGTCCGATAGTGCCGGTCTCGAGCGGTCTCATATTTCAACGGAGCCTGGCGCTCGTCGGTGACGCTCACGAGGTCAAGCAGCAATGTATAGTTGAATCCTTGCGGAGTGCGATATTCGACGGGAATGTCACGCTTCAACCCGTTCCAAACTCCGGTGAACCGAGGGCGAATCGTTTCGGTGACCAGCAGTTCGCCGCTGGCCAGGACCTGTAGGTCGGCGTGAAATTGCTCAATGATCAGCGACCGGGCGAGTGCCGGATCAGTTCTGCTGGCGAAGAATCCGCACAGGAGCAGGATCGCCGAGATGAATGTTCTCGATATACGCATGGAGATGCGCGCTCGACGGCTTGATTCTATCAGCGTGAGACTTGTTCGAAATTCGCTTTCGGCACGGCTCGCTCGGATGCGTCTGTTATCTCGAAAAACTCACGCGGCTTGAAACTGAAGAAATTGGCAATGATGTTTGAGGGGAATTCTTGGATCTTGGTGTTTAAGTCACGGACGACGGCGTTGTAATAGCGCCGCGCATTCTGGACGGCTTCTTCGATGTGGTTGAGCGACCCCTGGAGGTGGGAGAAGCTTTCTACGGCGCGCAGCTGGGGATAGGCTTCCGCCAAGGCGAACAACGATTTCAGTGACTGAGCCAGCACTCCTTCCGCCTCGGCCTTGGTCGCGGGTGTCGCCGCCGTCATAGCGCGATTGCGGGCCGCGATGACGGCCTCGAACGTTTGTCTCTCGTGGCCGGCATAGCCCTTGACGGTGTCGATCAAGTTTGGAATGAGGTCGTAGCGCCGTTTGAGTTGCACATCAACGTCGGCCCACGCGTTCTCGGACTGGACCTTGAGTCGAACCAGAGTGTTGTATATAACGACGATCAACAGCGCCAGCAATACCAGCACACCAAAGACGATCCAGCCCATGACGGCCTCCTTCTCCTTCACAGCGCGCGGAGTCAACTATATCGTCGAGGCGACGGGCTGTAAAGAAATCGGCGGGTCTCCGAAAGGCGAGGGAATTGACGGGAGCGGAACGTATAGACCGCAATCCCGGCAAAGCGGTCTATGTGCTCGTCGACCACCGGCGCATTGTGTTGGATACGACCGCGCGGTTATTTTTTGGAAGTACATGGCGCTAGACTACGAATGTGTTCTCGAGGATCTGAGCCTGGTGGGCGGCTGCACGTGAACCGGCTATGGGGCTCTGTGTGGCGGCGACGGTGGGGGCGGCTCATCCGGATGAGCGACGACTGAACCAGGATGAAGAGACTGGAGCGAAAGCTGCCTGATGTCTCCCTGCTGCCAGGCATCGGCACCTGGCGCAATCGGCGGAGCTGGGATGTTCTCTCGTTCTTTTCGCTTGTCCCGGCTCTGAACCTGGAAACGCCGATCGCGCCGGTCAACCATGCCGGCGTTGGCTTGGCCGTCCGCAGTGAATCCCATCATCAAGAGTGGATGGCCCACCGGCAACGCCAGGTGTTGATCGGTATGCCAGATGTGCCAGGTCTTTCCGTAGGTCCCGACGATCTTCTCCATGAGCTCGTGCTCAGTCCGCGACGGAATGCCGGGCGCGATGAGTTGCCCGCTCTTCACCTCGTGCACATGACTGTGCCACAGAGGTTTTTCTTCCGGTGGCAGCGCCTCAAACAGCGGTTTGCTGATGATGTATTCCACCCCCATGAGTTTGGCATCGCCGGTGTTGCCGTCGTAGATGACGCACTGGGTCACGTCTTCATTGACGACCGAGCAGAAATGGTGGGCTTCCACCTGCCCCTGTATGCGCCCGCTGTAAAAGTGAAATCCGTCCAAATACATGGTCAAAGCGTCGATCGGCGGCTTGTTTTGGAGCAGCATCGCGCCCGTCTCCAACAACACGGTTTTCGCCGATACCTCTTTCCCGGGCGCTGGCACGTTGGAAGCGGCCGTATGGCCGGCGCAGGAGGAAAAGGAAAGAGGTAAGGCCAGGACGGCGTAACGCACCGCCCTTGACATTGAAGACATGAGAGCCTCTTTTTCAGCTCCGGCTGAAAGAGGAGGCAGGACCCCCTCAGTAGCCGGAACACCGTCCTACCCTGGGCCGGGAGGATCCTCACGATCCTCGCCGGTAAGCACTTTGGCTTCTTGCGCTTCAAGCTCTTGCAGCTCGGTCAACATACCCTGGAGCGCCTGCCGGCGTTGCTGAAGGCCCTTCTTCGGGATGTCTCGCGTCAAAGGCTCTTGCGCCGATTCCGGTAAATTGACCAGCGCCTCGGCCTCGCCGACGGTGGCATACTTGTACGCTTGCACGTACTGATGATCGGCGCCGTAGATGTTGATCAACAGGTCTTCGGTCTCAGCGTCGAATTGATCGACGCTGGGGTTCACTACGGTGTGCTGCGCCAGGCCTTCGAGCTTCGCTATCTGTGCCTTCAGGGCATCACTCCTGGTTTGCGCGTGATACATGGAATTGACCTCAGTCATGAGCGTCTCTCCTTCCTTGTTGGTCTTGGTATACCGTTCTATCTCCCGGCGGATCAGCTAGGTATTCCCCTGGAAAAAGGCGAGGAGCAGGCCGTTATGCGCACGCGGCACCAGACTAATGACCATGACTGACTGCTGGAGTAAGATGTGAGGGATCTCGCTCACCGGTAAGAAAACGACGCATAATATGCCATGGAGATCGGGTGAGCCAGGATTAACAACGGTGAGAGAGACACACCCATGGAGGGGCGGTGATGAAGACATCCATCCTAATAGTCATAGTCGCATTTATTCTTATCTGTGTTGAATTCATGATACACGCACATGCAGGTCCTGAAATTACCGGCATTCGCCGGGGGCCAAGGGATAAAGGACAGATCGAAAAGGCAAGATTGTCCGCGCAATTATGCGGACCAGGATGGGCGTTGTCCGACGACCGGGAACATACTGCAACCGATTTCGTGTGCGTACCTGTGAAGCCAAAAGTACCATGTCCGCCAAATAGTCAGGTGTTGGAAACAGATTGTTCAATAGGCTGCATATCCAGGCAGGGTAGATGATACCCGCCGCCGTCGCCCTGTTTTCGATATGCGACCACGACAGGTGTCCCCGTCCACTTCACGAACCGCAAGCCGGTCCCCAAAAGAATGGGACCTCGCATTATCTAGACCGTTCCTCCAGCAGCTTTGCCAAGCGCATTTGGTCGTCCTCACAGATAGTGTAGGTAATCGACGGAGGCACCGGCTCCTCAAATACTTGAAGAACCTGCGCGGCGCGTTCGACATTGGTCCAGCCGATCACCGACGAAATCCGAAGACACCAGGAGCACATCAGAATGCGCTTGCGGCTCCGAGCGAGCTTCCAGTTTAACAGCGGAGTGTAGGGGCGAGTTACCGTGGAAAGCGTGTGGGCGGTGAACTCGACGGATCCGTCCGGAAGGGCGACCATCTCCATGCGTTGGAGTCGGACGACGGTGGGCGTATCACAATTAAACTCGAACGTGGCGTGACCCTGTTGTCGCACATGGTCCAACAAGTAGCGATACCATTGTTTCGTCGGCTCACCCGACAAGTAGTTGAAGAGCGGCGTGCCAAGAACCTGTTCCGGGAGATCTTCTCGTCCCGCCGCAATGGCCGCCTGCCGGAACCCTTGATCCACAAATGACACCTGCTCATCCGCATCGATCCGGTACGTGACGACCTGTGGAAGTCGCATGTCCGGAAGGATAACACATACGGTAATGCCCTAAGCGGCAGGCTATCTTTCAAGGCGTGCGTGGCTCCGGTCTGTAATCTTGAAGTGATCGATGATCGAGAGGCGGTATGGAACGAGGGAATTCAGGATGAGGCTCGTACTTGCCTTCTCCGATAATTGGAACCTTCATATCTACGGGTCAAGCCACGACTAATCCGCAGGCGGGAGCAATAGGTACAGGCCAATGGCGACGATGGGGGCTGCGATAAGCATGGCTTTTTTTCCGAACGCATCCTTGATGCCGTAAATTAAGATCGCCCCGATGAGTGTATAGTAAATAAGTCCGATCCCCCGATACGATGCCTTGCCGACTTCCTCTGCAAACGCAAGCGTGGGTTGGAGTGTTGTGAGTGCAATCAAGAAACTGAGAAGGCGGTTCATGGCGTCTCCCTCCTCTTGGAGTGCTGCGCTGTAAGGTCTCCCTCGAACAACGAAACACGGGCACGTGGGGTGGATTGCCCGGAGCAAATGGCTAAATCAAAGTGCATAAAATATGAGCACTTCCCATATCTCCGAAGCATGGCTCCATCATAACCCTCTATTACGCGGGGCCTACCGGGAAAGCCCCGAGTGTCTGTGCTTGCAGTAAGCAGGATTCTTTCCAGCTGGAGCGGAACCTCTACATGCTGGCCACCCCTCAGCCATTTGTCGCGGCAGGGGTGGTTGACATCCACCCAAACTCCGGTTCAACGCCCAAGAAACGTATCGGACGATCACGACTGAGATGCTCCGGCGTAATGATGTAGGTTCCATATACGCTGGGGATCCAGATACGTTTCGCCGTGGTCTCACAGAATCCCGTCACCACATAGGCGAGTCCACCGACGATTCCACCCCCGAGAGCAAATGCCGCTTTAAACGGGAAATAGAGGATCGTAGCGGCGGCTGCGGTCAGCTGTATGTCGGGTGGGGCCTGGCTCCAAGCCGGAGGAACCAGCACCCAACAGGTCAGAACCACGATGAGAACCACGAGTGCGAATCTCATGTGCAGCCCTCCGCTTACACTCTGAAGACCTCAATTATCCCGCCGCAACGTCGTCGTATGGCCCTGGTCCGTCACATAGGCTTTAACCAAGTCACCCGGTCTCACAGAATCCAATTTGGTACTCTTGTCGACATGAACGATATGCTCTTTCCCGTCGTGATCTTTAATGGAGCCCGCGGCCAGCGACTTCACATAGTTCGTCGTTGCCGCCTTGGTCTGCGCGTAGTCGTACAAATGGGGCGAAGGGTCGTACGCCTGCACCGACGTGGTCGCGATGATGCAGGAGCCGGGCTTCATGTGCGGAAGAGCCGCTTTGATGATCCAAAACGGTGCGTAGATGTTCGTCTTA
>DATIGP010000064.1:0-7656 GCA_035454625.1 Nitrospira sp. | reverse complement strand
GTCGAAGGGCAACAACCCGGCGGCCAATGAGTTGAAACTGTTCGAAATGGCGGAAGACCATCTGGTGCAGTTGCATGTGAGCTTGGCCCACCAGTACTGGGGCTACACCTATACGGTCGGCTGGGCGGCGATGAACCGCGCCTATGTGGAAATCATGGACGATGACACGCGCTTAAAAGAAAAGCTGGAGTTGCAAGCGCGGGTCGCGAAGCTCGAGGGCCAGATGAAGCACAGTTGGCTGGATCTGGACAGTGACAGCGGGAAGCTGTCCTTGGGCGGCCTGGGCGGCGGCTTACTGCTCGCTGGGACCATGGCCCTCGCTGGCTGGCGGCGGCGCAAGCCCTAACAGTGAACACGACGTCGTCCCTGACCGAGCCGGTGTCACGCCCGTCAGGGGCTCAGATGCTCCCGTCACTAGGACTGCTCCTGGTGACGGGAGGGTTTTTTGGGATGGGTGTGGAATCCTAGTTCGAGCAGGTGGAAAAGCGCAGGGTGAATTTTAACGGAACGCTGTTTCCAATAGCGAAGACACCCTCTTCCGTGTGCATGCCTCGCTGGTCAATCTGGTTCGGGCCCAGGGACGGCTCGAACAACTCAAGAATTAACAATCCTTCTTTCTTCATAATCTTATAGTCGGTATACACGGCATCGCGCCATGACAACGGCATAAGTCCGCCGAGTGTTGGGATCACGCGCGTGGTTTCTTCCTCTGATGCCGCTCGTAAGCCTCGATGGTGATGTGCAGGTAATTCATATGGTCGTGCTCTTGTGAATGTTGCCGGGCTGAGTTTATCATGGCGCCCGCGACTATTGAGAACCCTTACACATGGAGCACCGCGTATGAAATCGAATGACAGTCCATCACCAGTGCCGACGCGAATTGAGCGAGATACCATGGGGGAGCTGCCTGTTCCCGCCGAGGCCTACTATGGAGTGCAGACAGCCCGTGCAATCGAGAATTTCCCGATCAGCTCGTTACGTATGCCACGGGCCGTTATTCGAGCCATGGGGATGATCAAACGGGCCGCGGCCACTGTGAATCAGTCTCTTGGCTTGTTGGAAAAGAAGCAGGCTGACGCGATCAAACAGGCGGCAACCGAAGTCGTCGACGGCAAACTGGACGCCGAGTTTCCGGTCGATATTTTTCAGACGGGATCCGGTACGTCCACCAATATGAACACGAATGAGGTGATCTCCAACCGTGCGACTGAGCTGCTCGGTGGCGCGCGGGGCAGTAAGCTCGTGCATCCGAACGACCATGTGAATCTCGGTCAGTCCAGTAACGACGTGATTCCGACGGCCATTCACATCGCCGCGTCGGAAATGATGCAGCAGCAACTCTTGCCGGCACTGACTCGACTGCATAAGGCGTTGAAGGGCAAGGCCAAGGAGTTCGATACGATCGTGAAGATCGGACGCACACATTTACAGGACGCCACACCGGTTCGTCTTGGCCAAGAATTCGGAGGCTACGCTCGTCAAATCGAACTGGGTATCCAGCGGGTCAGGCAAGCCCAGGAGGCCTTGAGCGAAGTCGCATTGGGCGGGACGGCCGTCGGTACGGGCTTGAACTGCCATCCGAAGTTTTCCGCCAAGGTGATGGCAATCATTTCGAAAGAGACAGGCTGTTCGTTCAAGGAGGCGAAAAACCATTTTGAAGCCCAGTCGGCGCAGGATTCTTTGGTTGAAGCGAGCGGGCATCTACGGACTTTGGCCGTCAGTCTCATGAAGATCGCTAATGATATTCGCTGGCTCGGCTCCGGGCCACGGTGCGGGCTTGGCGAGATCAATTTGCCGGAGACACAGCCCGGCTCATCCATCATGCCGGGGAAGGTCAATCCGGTCATCGCAGAATCCGTCACGATGGTCTGTGCGCAGGTGATCGGAAATGATGTGACGGTCACCGTCGGCGGGCAAGCGGCGAATTTTGAGCTCATCGTGATGATGCCCGTCATGGCCTACAACCTGCTTCAGTCCATTGAGCTTCTGGCTACGGCGTCGAACAATTTTTCAGCGAAGTGTATTGAAGGGATCAAGGCGAACGAGGAACGTTGTAAGAGCCTCATCGAAGAAAGCCTGGCGATGTGTACCGCTCTTGCTCCGGAGATCGGCTATGAAGCGGCGGCCAAGCTGGCCAAGGAGGCGTATAAATCAGGAAAGACGGTGAGGCAGGTCGCCAAAGATCAAAAAGTATTATCCGACAGACGGCTCGCAGAGCTTCTCGATCCCTGGCGTATGACGGAACCAGGCGGACCAGTGGGGAGTGCGGGCGGTTAGCTGTACCGATTCGCAGGTATTGTCTTATAGCCGCTGGTCTGTATACTGAAGTGCGATGAGTACAGCAAGTTGCAGGCAGTCATTCTCGATCGGTCTTCTCACCTTGCTGGTTGTTGGTATGCTCTCCGGCTGTGCCGCGACCGGACGTCCGTCGGTACAAGATGAGAGGAACGGGTTTTCCACTATGGTGGCACGCGGAGCACATTGCTGCGCCATGGCCAAGGGAGCTCCAAGGCAGACAGCATTGGCAAAGACAGCCGTGCGATTTGTCGGGCAGTCCCGCGTACAGATTGGCGGCCGGAATTATGCCCCGGATTGCTCAGGCTTCGTTCGGGGCGTGTACGCCACGCAGCGGGTTGACCTGTATGGTGGGCTGGGCGAGTTGGACGGGGGGAACGGAGTCGGCCGCATCTTTACCCATGTGGTGGAGCATGGGAGGGTTCACTACGGTCCAACCGTCCATCCGGGCGACTTGGTCTTTTTTCATAATACCTGGGATTTCAACCGAGACGGATTGCCGAACGACCCGCTCACACATGTCGGGGTCGTTGAGAAGGTGGACCTTGATGGAACCGTGCTGTTCGTCAGTTCGGTTTCAGCAGGGATAGAACGGTATCGGATGAATCTCAAGCATCCCGATACGCACAAGGCTCCGGATGGACGAATCTTGAACGACTTCCTGCGCCGTAAGCATGCAGGTGACGCCCCAGGCACCTATTACCTTGCGGGTAGGTTATTTGCGGCCTTTGGAACTCTTGCGCATTAACTTCATCCACGAACTTCCCGTCATGTCTTCCCGACGTTGTACACCCTATTAAGATGGCTTTCTCATTTTCCTCAATTTTTTAGAGAGCGCGGAGTGATGACGCGTTCGGAACATAGGTGAGGGATACCAGTGACGATTGAGACGACCGGTACGTCAGTTGACACGACACCACCCAAGATTATTCATGCCATTGCCAAGGAGCTGGGTGTTGGGATCCACCAAGTTTCGGCAGCGATCATGCTGCTCGACGAAGGGGCCACGGTTCCTTTCATCGCGCGCTATCGGAAGGAGGCAACAGGCAAACTGGACGATACGCAATTGCGTTCGCTGGAAGATCGTCTTCGCTATCTGCGCGAATTGGAAGAACGGCGCACCGCCGTTCTGACTTCGATCGAGGAGCAAGGAAAGCTCACGGATGAGCTGCGTCAGCGCCTCGAGGAGGCGACTACCAAGCAAGCCGTCGAAGATTTGTACCTGCCGTACAAACCGAAGCGGCGCACACGTGCGCAGATTGCGCGTGAGGCCGGACTGGAGCCGTTGGCCGATAGTTTGTTGGCGGATCCGATGCTGCAGCCCGAGCGGGAAGCGATCAAATACATCCGGATCGTGCCGGCCGCCGAAGGGGCGGAGGCGATCAATGTCCCCGATGCCAAGACCGCGCTGGAAGGAGCACGGGACATCTTGATGGAGCGGTTTGCGGAAACGGCCGACTTGCTGGCCGCCCTGCGGACGCGGCTGTGGGATCAGGGTGTTTTGACCTCCACCGTGATGAAGGACAAGGAAACGGCCGAAGAGGAAAAGTTTCGTGATTACTATGCCTATGCGGAGCCGATCAAAGCCATCCCGTCTCATCGGGCTCTCGCGCTATTCCGTGGGAGGTCGCTCGGGGTGTTGAAACTGGAGTTGGGCTTGGGCGAATCGCTTGAGGCGGTTGCTCCTCATCCCTGTGTCGAAATGATAGCGGCGCATGCGGGCATTCAAGATCAGGGCCGACCGGCGGATAAATGGCTTGCCGGCGTATGTGAATGGACATGGCGCGTCAAACTGCACATGACGCTTAGCACCGAACTGTTCGTGCAGTTACGCGATGCGGCCGAGGCCGAGGCGATCAAGATTTTTGCACGGAACCTTCATGAGTTATTGTTGGCGGCACCGGCCGGACCCAAAGTGATCCTGGGGTTGGATCCCGGTATTCGCACCGGTTGTAAAGTGGCGGTCGTCGACGCAACGGGAAAACTATTGGATACGGCGACGATCTACCCGCACCAGCCTCGAAATGAATGGCAGGAAGCGGTGGAGATCCTGACGCGCCTGGTCGGTCGCCATGGCGTGGACGTAATCGCCATCGGCAACGGAACGGCGAGCCGGGAGACGGACAAGCTGGCCAGTGAGACGATCAAATGGATTGCGACTCAACAACCTGCCCACAAGCTGGCAAAAATCGTGGTCAGCGAAGCAGGAGCGTCGGTGTACTCGGCATCGGCCTTTGCCGCCGCGGAGTTTCCAGAGTTGGATGTCAGCTTACGAGGAGCGGTGTCCATTGCCCGCCGGGTCCAGGATCCTCTGGCTGAGTTGGTCAAGATTGAGCCGAAGGCGATCGGCGTCGGGCAATATCAGCACGATGTCGATCAGCGAGCCTTGGCCCGATCGCTCGATGCCACGGTGGAAGATTGTGTGAACGCCGTCGGGGTGAACGTCAATACGGCTTCTGTGCCCTTATTGGAGCGGGTCTCGGGCCTCAACAAGACGCTGGCCAAGAATATTGTGGAGTATCGAAATGCGAACGGGGCCTTCCCCAACCGAATTGCAATTCGCAACGTGCCGCGTCTCGGCGACAAAACATTCGAGCAGGCCGCGGGCTTTCTGCGCATCCCAGACGGGGACAATCCGCTGGATCGGTCAGCCGTGCATCCTGAGGCCTATCCCGTGGTTGAGCGTATTCTGTCGCGGCTGGGGGCGGGGATAGCCGACGTGATGCGTCGACCAGCGGTCCTGCAAGAGTTGTCGCCTACCGACTTTACCGATGAGAAGTTTGGTTTGCCTACCGTGCGGGACATTTTTACCGAGCTGGAAAAGCCGGGACGCGATCCACGCCCTGAGTTCAAGACCGCGAACTTCCGTGAGGGGATCGAATCTGTGAGCGATCTGCAGCCCGGCATGGTGTTGGAGGGCGTGGTCACGAATGTCGCGGCCTTCGGCGCCTTCGTCGACATCGGAGTGCATCAGGACGGCCTCGTGCATGTGTCCGCGCTGGCAAATAGGTTCGTCAAAGATCCACACGAGGTCGTCAAACCGGGACAGGTCGTTAAGGTGAAGGTCATCGATGTCGATCTGAAGCGCCAGCGTATTGCCCTCACCATGCGATTAGAAGATGCGGCAAGCCGTCCCTCTAGTCACACTCAGTCTGAGAGCAAGGCAACTCGTGACTCGCGCGGTCGTGCTCCATCGCTTTCAAGCCAGACAGCTCGAACACCTCAACCGATCGGCGCCATGGCACTGGCATTGGCGAAGGCGAGACAGAAGTCATAGCGAACACCAAATTGGGAAGCTGTGCGAGGTAAAGTCTTCGTTATGAGTTAATAACCTTGGCAAGTGAATTGCCCCCAATGCTTGCAGAAGAAAGCCAACGGTCAACAGCTAGATAGCCCAGAATTTTGTTGGGAATGAATTGAGTTTAGACTCTTGGCTCATAGCCATTAGGTCTCGCGAGCCCAAGGCCTTTCCGAACTTTAGAGGCCACCTCTTGTACCAGGGGAGTTTGACGAGTGCATTATCGAACCACAGTGTTTCTTCGCCTGTTCTTGATATCGCAGAAAAGTTGCATCACTGTAAAGCTCTCCCCAGAGCAGTAACCATGCCCCAAGAACGTCCAACACAAGTCCAAAAGTGTTAAGCATTGAGATGATTTTCCCTTTAATGACTGGCTGCGTGGGCTGTGAAAAGAATGAATCCGCGTGAGGGGTTTCCATCCATGGGGATTGCCTTTCACACCGGCCACTTCTCCTCATTCCACGCCATGTCCCAGAACATCCACTCGTACCGTGAACTGATGATGAAGGATTCTTCCATCCGTCGGAGTTCTTCTTTCCCTGCTGTCTTGGCCCATTGATCGACCTTCTTCCGCATCCACACTTGCACTTCGGCGAATTCCGGCGAGGCGTACAGCATGAGCCAATCGCGGTACGGATGATTCTTGGCAGGGGCGCCTTTCCGCAGCAAATGTCGTCCGACGACACAATAGACCCAGGCGCAGGGAAGAGCGACGACGGTGATCTCTGCGGCCGTTCCGGAGGTTGCCACGGCGAGCATGTGTCTGGTGTAGGCATAGTTCGTCGGTGCCATCGGTACGGCGGTCATTTGTTTGGCCGTCAACGCCCATTTCTTTCCATAACTCTCATGCAGGCTCCTCTCGACGACGATGGTCTCTTCCGCCAGCTTGTTGAACCGCAAGGCCGATTCTGAATCCGGAGCTTTCAGTGCGGCGGCGGAAAACACGCGCGCCAGGTCGGCGAGGAATCTGGCATCCTGCACGATGTAATACCTGAATTTCTGTTCCGGCAATGTCCCGCGACCGAGGGCCACGACAAAGGGATGGGTCAGTTGGGCATCCCAAATCGACGTAGCAAGCTTGCGAAGGTGATTTGAGAATGACATGGAACCTCCTAAGCGCAAAAACGCATGTCGTGAAACGAGAAGCGCATTTCGCAAACTCCGCCCTTCTCGCGAGATACGCTGCATGAATGACGTACCACAAGCTTACAGGTACGGAATCCAAGGCCTCGGCATCCGATTCATACCGTCGAGGGCGGCGACCTTGTAACATTCCGCCAACGTCGGGTAGTTGAAGACCGTATCGATAAAGTAATCGATCTTCCCATGAAAGGCCATGACCGCTTGGCCGATGTGAATCAGCTCCGTGGCTCCCTCGCCGATGGCATGAACACCGAGCAAATGCCTGGTGTGTCGGTGGAACAGCAATTTGAGCATGCCGGTTTCATCGCCGATGAGCTGTCCCCGGGCGATTTCTTTGTAGCGGGCGACGCCGACTCCGTAGGGAACGTCCGCCTGACTCAGTTCTTCCTCGTTGCGTCCGACCATGGAAATCTCAGGAATGGCGTATATTCCGTAGGGAAGGAGCGATGTGTCGGTCCGATCCGGGTAGCCGAAGGCATGACAGGCGGCATGACGGCCCTGTTGCATCGACGTCGATGCGAGGGCTGGAAATCCGATGACGTCACCGACTGCATAAATGTGGGGAATCGCCGTTTGGAAATGTTCGTTGACGGTCAAGCGTCCTCGTTCGTCCGGTTTGAGTGCGATGGATTGGAGATTCAGCGATTGCGTGGCTCCGACGCGCCCGATCGCATACATCAATGTGGAAGCGTTAATCGGTCGGTTGTGGCGTAGGGACACATGGATGGACTTGGTCCAGTCTCTCTTGATCTCGAGGACCTCTTCATCGTGATACAGCGTGACGCCGAGGTCCTTCATACGTTGCTGGAGCGTTTCAATGATCTCAGTGTCCACGAACTCGAGCAGCCGTGGCCGTTTATCAATGAGGGTGACGGGGATTCCCAAGGCGGCAAGGATCGAGGCGTATTCCGTACCGATCA
>DATIGP010000063.1:0-7384 GCA_035454625.1 Nitrospira sp. | reverse complement strand
AATTAATTAAGGGGGAGGACCATTCATCATGGGAACCAGTACTATCCGGCTTCATCGCGTGTTTCGTGCCACGCCAGAGCGCATCTACAAAGCCTTTCTTGATGCGGACGCCATGGTGAAGTGGCTGCCGCCGAACGGCTTCACAGCCAAGGTGCATCACATGGATGCCAAGGTCGGCGGCACCTTCAAGATGTCGTTTACCAATTTCACGTCAGGCAAGAGCCACTCGTTCGGCGGCCAGTATCTCGAACTGGTCCCGCATGAGCGGCTGAGATATACCGACAAGTTTGACGATCCAAACCTGCCGGGAGAGATGCGCGTGACGGTTACACTCAAAAAAGTCTCGTGTGGGACGGACGTCAACATCGTGCAGGAAGGCGTGCCGGACGTCATTCCCGCGGAGGCCTGCCATCTAGGCTGGCAGGAGTCGCTGATCTTGCTCGGCAAACTCGTCGAAGCGGAGATCCCGGACTGACAGCGCCGACGCTGGGAAACCATCTCGTATAACGAGAATGTTCACCGTTAGTCCGGTAAGTCTCCCCGAAGACGCCTGTACAGTGCCCTCGTGGTCTCCGGAGCATTGCCTTCACTTCGATTATTGGTGAGGACGTACGCTCGTCGATGCTCCGCTATGGCCTGCTTGACGAGGGTGACCGTCTGCTCCCGCATGTCCGGTAGGGGTTGCACCAGTTTGTCATAGGGTTCATAGGCCTTTACTGCATCATGGTATTTCTTGTCTCGCGGCGTGAGGAGCCGAAACAGGACGAACGGAGCTGAGAATCGCTGTCCCAGCTTGTCGTGCTGCTGACTCAGTGTCGGCATCGCATACAGGTGGTTATAGATATGACTCACCCCATGCGCCTCTAGGATGGCTCGATATTCGGGACCGATGACAGCCGGGTTCCTCACCTCAATGGCATACTCGTATTGCTTCGGCAACCGGCTGAGGAAAGTGTCCAGCCTCGGCAGGAAATTGGCGGGCTCAAGGCCGGTGCGTTGAAACTCGAAGATGAAGGGCCCGGTGTGGGGCCGAAAACCGTTATCGAAGGGCCTCAACACCTGATCCAAGAAGTAGTCCGCATCTAGGAAATGCGGATTCGAGCCGGCTTTAGAACGATAGCGCAAGCCGGATGGATACACCGGGACAGTCACTTCCTCCCATACCTTGGCACAGGCCTGAAAACCAGATGGAACGAGACCGGCGTAATGTTGGAGTTGTCCGACACTCGGCGGACCATAGAACGTGAAGTCAAAGCCCACAGCACGAAATAGCCGTTCTCCCTCATACTGATAGTCGGCATACTCAGCTAAGCAGTCTTGTTTGAACCGGCCTCTTGGATAGGGTTTATTATAGACGTCGCCTTTCCAGCCTTCATAGGTCCATGTCGAGGTGCCGAATCTGACAAGTGGTGAAAGCATTGCTGTGGCTTTACTGTAATACCAGCACTGACGCTGTTCAACAGAAGTCCTACGACGGCTGGGACTTTCGCTAGGCTACAGTATTCACCTCACCTCATACACTAGCAGTTACCAAGGTAAAGAAGATTCCGGACAGGCAATTCATGAAGAAAACCGGCGGCGACGAATCCGCGCTCACTTTGCACGGTGTGACGATTACGCATCCTGATCGGCTTGTCTTTGAAGAGGGCGCGATCACCAAAGGAGAGGTGGCTCGCTACTATGCAGCCGTCGCGCCGTTTCTCCTGGAAGAAATACAAGACCGTCCTATCAGTTTGTTGAGATGTCCGAGCGGCATCAAAGCCGACTGTTTTTATCAACGCAATCTCGGCTTTGGATTGGGCACGCATGTCCACCCGTTCGTCTGGAAGTATAAGGGCCGAAGCTACAAATATATCTATGTGAAAGATGAACAAGGGCTTATGGAGATGATCCAGATGGGCGTCATCGAACTACACCCCTGGGGCGCCACGATCGACCATATCCATACTCCGGATCGGATGATCTTCGACCTGGATCCGGATCCTACCGTGCCCTTTTCGGAGGTCAAACGAGCGGCATGTGAAGTGCGCGATCGTCTCAAACAGGCGGGACTTGACAGCGCGTTGAAATGCACGGGCGGCAAGGGGCTGCATGTCGTGGTGTCGTTGGTGCCGACCGGCAGCTGGGAGCAGGTCAAAGATTGGTCGAGAACGTTGGCTCAGACGATGGTACGAGAGGCACCCAACAAATACGTCGCGACGATCACCAAATCCAAGCGCGTCGGGAAAATCCTGATCGATTTCTTCCGGAATGATTATACCGCCACGAGTATTGCCGGCTATTCATTGCGCGCCCGTTCCGGAGCGCCGGTCGCGGTGCCCTTGGAGTGGCGCGAACTGACCGCCTTGAACAGCGCCGACCAATTCCGCATGGATGCCGTTCTCGAACGGATTCAACGCCGCGCACCACAGAAGGCAGCACGGCAACGGCTGCCGAAGATGGGATAGTCAGGATATCCGGTATGCCGACAAGAATCCCACTCCCGATGGAAGCGTTGCTCGTCGGCGCATTGCCGGAAGGAAGCGACTGGCGGTATGAGCCGAAATGGGATGGCTTTCGCTGCTTGGCGCATAAGCGGGATCCAACCGTAACGTTGCGGTCAAAATCCGGAAGGCCGCTGGAGCGATATTTCCCGGACATAGTTGGCGTGCTTACGAAGCTAGCTGCCAAGGCATTTCTTCTGGATGGGGAATTGGTGGTCAAGAGTGAGAAGGGGTATTCGTTTTCAGATCTGCAGCTTCGCCTGCATCCTGCGGCCAGCCGTGTTCACATGCTGGCCCAGAAACAACCCGCGACATTCGTGATCTTCGACATTCTCGAGACCGAAGACGATCAGACGCTGATGTCGGCGCCGTTGTCGCAGCGCCGCCGCCTGTTGGAGCACTTTTACGAGATCTATTGCTCGAAGGAGCAGGCCATTCGACTGTCACCCCAAACGGATTCGTTGAGTGAAGCCCTCGATTGGCTGTCTTCCTTCGAATGGCACATCGACGGCATCGTCGCCAAAAAGAGCACGGATGTCTATGTGCCAGGTGAACGGGTGATGCAGAAGTACAAACCCATGCGGACCGCGGATTGCGTGGTGGGCGGGTTTCGCTACGGCAAGGATTCGGATGAAGTGGGCTCCCTGTTGCTCGGCCTGTATGACGACGCGGGACGGCTCAATCATGTCGGGTTCACGTCCGCCATTGCCAGAGCCGAGAAGCCCTTACTGACGAAGAAACTCGAAGGGCTGATTCAGGAGCCGGGTTTCACCGGGAATGCGCCCGGCGCGCCCAGCCGGTGGTCCACTGAGCGGTCGACTCAATGGAAGCCGCTGTCGCCCACACTCGTCGTGGAGGTCAGCTTCGACCATGTGACGGATGGCCGTTTCCGCCACGGCACCAAGTTGATACGATTTCGGCCCGACAAGTCTCCCCGCCAATGCACCATGGAACAGCTGCGGCAATAGGTTCATTGCTGTGATATACCGTACAAGTCGGCTGGTGTTCTAATAACCGCTCATACCGAAGGCCGAGAACAAATCTATTAGGCGCCGCGAAGGAGATCGCTCACATGGGGCTGCGTCACGCCGAGAATCTTAGCCGCAACCTTTTGCCTAAGTCGACGTGATGTGATGAGTTTCTGCACCTGAATCATGAGGTCCGCGCGGACCAGCAGATGCCGGCTTCTTCCCGGGGAAAGCCGATGTCTCGGAAGACATTGCCGCTAGATTTGTAATCTTGACCTTCATGGCACTTCTCCCCATTGGCTAGGCAGCCGATTTCTTGACCCGGAGTTCTGCGCGGTGACCTGTGGCGGCGAGGACTCGGATGAGCACATCGGTCGATACACCATGAGTATTGCCGTTTGCAATGGCCGTGACGCGAGTTCTCGATGTGCCTGCGCGCTTGGCGATGTCGGCATGAGTGAACCGTCCGGATTGAATGATCTTGGCGAGTGAAACGGTGAGGTCCGAACGAAATTCCATTTCAGCCGTGTCGCTGGCAGATAAGCCCAGTGCTCGACCCAACTCGTCGGCGGTGCGAACCTCGATCAATTTTCGAGACTTAGACGTTGCCATGCAACACCTCGGTTAATCGTTGCCGACCAAGAGTCAATTCTTGGGCCGGTGTCTTCTGTGTCTTTTTCTGAAATGCGTGGAACACCACAATCGCCTCAGGCAATTTGACAAAATAGAAGACCCGTATTGCCGCGGTCTTGCCTCTGACCCTTAACTCAGAAACTCCTGCTGCTACAGTTGGCATCGGTCTACTGAGGGGAGGTCCTAAGCTGATGCCTTTCTGCAGATCGCGTAAGGCTTCCCCAATTTGCTTCCGAATGTCCGGCTCTTCCCCTCGGATGAGGTTCAATGCTTTGGGGTGAAAAGGAACCGGCTTCACGTCGGCTAGTATGTCCTAAATATAGGACATATGCAATGGCATACGAACGGAGACTCATATGCGTAGACCGCCGCTCGTGCAGAAGCGGTCGGGTTAGCTCATGAACAAAAAAAGCACAACTTATCGCTCCTTTCTTGTACGCGCCGCGATGCGCGACTCCGCCGACGTCCACCCGGCGTCGAACGGAGCGCCAGGGCGGTCGAGGTCGATGACGACCGGCGCGTGATCCGAGGGCATCGGTTTTCCTTTCCGCGCTTCGCGATCGATTTCAGCCCAGACCACGCGGTGGCTTAATGAGGTCATCACCAATAGATGATCGATGCGCATGCCGATGTTCTTATGAAAATTGCCGGCGCGGTAATCCCACCACGTGTAGCGGCCTGGTTCAGGGTGATGCAATCGGTACCCATCGACGAATCCCGCACTCGACAGCCGCGCAAAGGCCTGCCGCTCGCGCTCCGAAACATGCGTCCCGCCATGACAGGCGAGGGGGTCCCACACATCGATATCGTCGGGTGCCACATTGAAATCACCGCCGATGATGGCCGGTATATCAGGAGGGGCGGCCTGCTTGATCCAGCGAGCCAATTTGTCGAACCACACGAGTTTCGCTTCATAAAATGGCGAATCGACCTGCCGGCCGTTCGGGGCGTACACACAGATGATGTGCAGGCCGCCGCATTCGGCAGCGACCATCCGCGCCTCGGCCAGCGGTTCATCGTCGCCGGCATCAGAGGTTTGTGCCGTCCGTAGCGGCTCTCCGAAATTCGCAATCACGCCGCCGATGCCGCACCGACTCGCGATCGCCACGCCGTTCCATCGACCCTCGCCATGGTGCACCAGTTCGTATCCGGCTTGCGTGAATGTAGCGATAGGGGCGTCGGGGTCCGCCAGCTTCGTTTCCTGCATCAGCAGCACGTCCGGCTTTGCCCGATCCAGCCACCACAGGACCTTGTCCAAGCGAGCCTTCAGCGAGTTCACATTCCAGGTGGCAATCCGCATCCCGGTAGATTATCCCATTTGAGACGAGGCTATGGAGAGAAAAGGAGGAACATCGACGAGCGTGAGCCTACTCGCAGCAAAAAACTTCTAGGGAGTCAGTGCTAACGTTCTGCATGGTTACAAAAAGAGCCCGATGATCACATGAACGTCGGGCTCTTCAGGTCTTGGCATACGGTAGCGCGGGCAACTTTTCATGGAGACGGTCGAGGAGCTTGTCCGCCGGCATCACTTATGTGGCAGTAGTGAATGAGCCGTGTCGCGTAAGGTGTGGTATGCACCTCTCCCTGCTGGTGCTCAAAACTCCCGTCTCGGTCAATCAGCCCGCGCTGTTATCAGTACCTGTTGATGCCAAGCATGTTTGTCAGCATCGCAATGACCGCAACCAAAACGCCCATACCGATGACTCCATAGAGCATCAACTTTATGTGATCCATGTCCTCCTCCTCCTTAAGGTAAAAGTCCGCGAGAACTCGTTTCTAGATCATACGCTTAAGCGTAACAAAACCGCAGCATTTTTGATAGCCACTATCTGTCTGCAGCTCAAAGGAGGCTCACTTTGATCAGCCTTCCTTGATGGACAGATGAGCTGAGCCATGGTTATGTCATGAGCGACTATTTTTTCTTCCCCATGGTTTCTTGTAGGAGCGATTTCCATTCGTCTCGGTTGACGGCCGGCATCGTCGTGATCTGGATGTGCCCCATCGAGGCGTTCAACACGGCTGCTTTCATGGCCGTCTTGTTGTCGGGAAAGTCCCAGATCGCCACAACGTCGTATTCACCGAGACAATAATAAGCCTGGACCAGCTTGCCGCCGAGCGCTTGGGCGTTCTTCTTGACCCTCTCGGCGCGCTCCACGCCTTGGTCCTTCATGGTTTGAAGACCCTGCTGGCTGAACTTCACGAGACTCACGTAAATCGGCATGGCAACCCTCCTTAGTGGGGTGGACACATGAGAATTATTGGATGTCGTGAATCTTAGGCTTCTTTGGTGGGCGGAAACAAGAGTGAGTTCGCCACTGAAGGGGTATGGCTCACAACGAGGACCATGTCATGAATGAGCCGGAAGGAGTTGCCAAGAGCGTAAAGCGGGCGTCTGAAAGGAGTCAGTCGTCCTTATCGCACAAGTCGATGGCCGTATCGACTTCCAGCGCAAAGCGGCCTCGACCCCTCGGCACCAGTCTTACGTCGGGGCATTTCTGCTCCAACCGCCGGCGAAGGAGAATCAGCCGCGTTTCCAGATTGTCCTTGATCTCCGGCAGGCCCAGCCAGCTATCCATCCGCAGTTCTCGATTCGTGAATTCGATTCGGCTCTCTTCCCGGTACTGTTTCAACAAGCGCCAGAGGATCCTGGCCGGCACGTTGCGGATGAGGTAGTCCCCATCCACGAAGATACAATCGTCTTTGTGAAAATAGCTGAATCGGCGTAGGGATGTCATGTTGGGCATGGAGGATGCCGACACAGGTCCAACTCGGTCCGTCTGCGACTCGTCCTGGTTGCGGTCGAGTTGGTCGATCGCTGCGGCGAGATGGTGTCCGACGATGGACAGCAACGTGTCCATACGTGGATGAAAGGCAAGGGGATCCTTGCTCTCAACGGCCAGCACGCCGACCAAGCGCCGGCGTGTCGCCAACGGCACCGCGATTTGGCTGGCTGCGTCTGGTAGACCTGGAAGCGGGATCGCGCGCTCGACGGCTTCCGTCTTTCCCACGGAACCGGAGCGGTCACGCACCGCGCGCGCGTAACGCAAACTGTGGTCCATGGCGGACAAATGCAATGTCCGCTGGGCACGCGCCACCATGCCGATCAACCCCTCGCCCATGCCGATCTCCGACCCGACGCCGTTCTCCGGATAGCCGCGGCTGGCGATGGTGAGCAACTTAGCGTTCCGGTCGTCCGCAACAAGGATCATCGAATGGTGGAAACCAAGGAGGTCATCGAGCAGCTGGAGCGCTCCCTGCAACGCCTCATCCAACGTCTGCATCTCGTTCAGCCGCTCGGCG
>DATIGP010000062.1:0-10857 GCA_035454625.1 Nitrospira sp. | reverse complement strand
TCACTTGTCCGGCGGCATGGCTCGGCTTGATCACGTACTCGGCCGGCAGACGATCAAATGGAATTGCGGATGGGTTATCCCCGTGCCATAAGAGCTTGATCAAATACTCCTCTCCCACGGTGCGGGCCACATGGGCACGGACCGCATACTTATCGGCCAGCTGCGTAAACCGAGGAGGTATGTCTCCCCAGTTCCAGCGGATCATGCGCGAGAACAGCTTCTCCGTAAAGGTCTGAGGGTTTACTGGATTGAAGGGTTTGCCATGGATCTGAAAATACCTTCGGAGCAGGATAGCCTCGCCCTCGGACCGGCGCATCACCCTGCGTCTTGCGCGTCGGTATTGCTCGATGAGCCATGTCTTCCGAAGCTTGCCTCCAAGGGTCGTAAGCCCTGTTGATTGAACAATGTGTTCCATTGCTCTAGCTCCCCTACAACGCATTGAGCTCAGGACGAGATTGGCGATGTCGCGGTGTACGATGTGCCTTGTTTTACTAAGGTATCGCGGCTCCCATTTCCACCCCCTCCAAAGCAGTTTCGCCTATTCCGAAGAACTATAGGCGAACGCGATCCTCGGTCCCCATAATCCGCAGTCAAGCGATTGTCTGGATAAGCGATGCAGAACGAGGTTGTGCGTGTGTCCTAACGTCCAGCCTCCAACTCCGGCAGTAGAGAGTGTGCAGCATGACTGACCCGACAGCGGATGAAACAGCGTCTGCCGCGTTGGCGGCCGCTAACAATTATGAAAGCGTCAGGCAACACCTTCCCAACGATGTGACGCCACCGGCACTACCGCTTACTGCGAAGGATGATTTCGCGGGGAGCGCTGAAGACCGGTGCAACCCCTTGGCGGCCGATCTACTAGGAAGTCGGCTTTCAAGCTACGCGGCCTTCAACGGAAAGACGGTCACGAGACCCTTTGCCCCCGAGGTGCCGATCGATGGCGAACTCCTCGAGGCTCATGACCAGCTACGACAACAGATCTTGGGCCAGTTTTACCCATGCACCGGCGCCGTCTCGGCGTTCAGTCAAAAAAGCTATCGTTTCGGGCTCTACCCGGAATTAGCTTGCGACAGCGCCGTCCGTGCTGTTTGCCATGATCTGTATTGCTTCTTTAAAGAATTCCCGGTCGTGGAAGACCATTTCATTACGTTCATCGCGATGTTCAGGGGGCCCTCAATTCAGTCGGAGCAGCACTTCGAGGATCTGCTGTGGAATCAGCTTCAGGCCATGCATGCAGTGGATGCGAAGTTCTTCGCTTGGGATAAGAGCGTGGATTCTGATCCTGCGAGTCGCAACTTTTCGTACAGTATCGGCGGGCGGTCCATGTATGTCATCGGGATGCACCCACAGGCCTCTCGTCTTGCGCGAACCCGCCCGTATCCAACCATGGTGTTCAACCTGCACCAACAGTTCGAACGCTTGCGTGCCCGCGGAAAATTTGATGCCATGAAGCAGACGATTCGGTCGCGTGAGATGTCGTTCCAAGGGTCGATCAACCCGATGCTCACCAGCTTTGGAGAACACTCGGAGGCCCGTCAATATTCAGGCCGCGCTGTTCCGGCAGAATGGTCGTGCCCTTTCCATTCGCGGAAGAACGAAACAAGATGACCGTCTCTCACATCGTCCGCATTCCACCGCAGAGCGGCCGCTCGTTTAAGATCAAGCAGGGCCAAATATTGCGGGTCATCGACCCACTCGGCGAGCAGGTGTCGGACCTCTTTTCGTTTGATGCGCAGGATCATGATTGCCGCCTTTCATCGGGTCGTTCGCTGGATTACGCGGGCCGTATTTATCTGACAACGGGCGATATTCTCTATGCGAACAACAGCAAACCCATGTTCACGATTGTCGAGGACACCGTCGGCTTACATGATTTCCTGTTGACGCCGTGCAGCCGCGAGATGTTTGAGATTCTGTACAAGCAGAAAGGTCATCATCCGAGTTGTTTTGAGAATCTGCTTCTAAGTTTGAGGCAACACGGCATCTCCGGCGCCGATATCTCCACGACGTTCAATATATTTATGAACGTTAAGATCGATCCACAGGGGAAATTGACCGTCGGCGTGCCGATGTCGAAGGCGGGTGACTATATCGACTTGCGAGCGGAGATTGACATGGTGTGCGGATTAACCGCCTGTTCTGCTGAAGGGTCAAACAACGGCCGGTTCAAGCCAATCGACTATTTGATCCTCGATTCATATGAGTAGCGGGTAGGCCTGGAGTGATCTGACTGCGTATCTTCTAGCCGGCGCACATAGCCATTCTAGAGCAGCGAGTGTGATGTCAAATCTGTGGTGTCCTGTGCAACGGGTCAACCCCAGCTGGAAGTTTCGCCACTCAAGACCAAAGTCCCGCGCTGCAGCCTTTGCTTGCACCTTTAAAGTGGCCTGGTGAGCGCTGGTATATCGCGCATGACGGCACGTCAATAGAGCGGAGGCTGAGGTCCCCATCTCAAGCCCGCGAGGTCGGGATCTTCGCCTTCTGGCGCCGGTCGGTTGCCCTTGACGGCTTTCCGTTGTGCACGCCGCTCTTCTTTGTCACGTTGTTTTTGCTGACGCGCTTTCTCACGGTCCCGCTTAGCGGCGGTGGTTTTGCCTGTTGATCCGATGATGCCCTCCTTTCAGACGCGATGGGCCTCTGTTAGGTTTACTGGGAAGCGGCACGACGCTTGCCGGTAACTACGGGTGTCTTGGATCCCGGTTTGGGACGTCCATCCTTTTGGCGAGAGCGGGACAGCGTATCGGGACTCAGGCCCTCACTTGCAGCCGACGTGATTTGGCGACGGATGTCCTCGATAGACGGCGCCGGCTTTGCCGGATCCTGGAGTCCCAGCGTCTCCCAATGGACTGTCGTTCGTCGAATGGCCCGCTTCCGTCGGTGTGGAGCTTTGGTTCCCCATGATGTGTTCATCGCTTCTCCAATGTTAAGAGTTTCATTCAAGACTCGTGCGGCATGAGTTCGCCTGCGGGTGACATTACTTGTTCGCCGATGCGGCCACTTTGTTGCCGATCGCCACGAACCGATCTTCCGAAAAGACAGTTCGGAGCCGGTCGGTGACGGAACGTCGATACAGTTCAGGTTCGCGGGCTAGCATGACCAGATGTTTGTTGTCGAGCAGAATATTGAGATGATCCTCCGACACGAGCAGCCGTGTACTGTCGCCCACGTTCACACGATATTGTGTTTTTCCGTCCGGATTGCGATCCGAACTGGACACGATCTCGGTCAATCCATCTATGATTCCTTCATAAGCCTCCGTGCGATGTCGCACTCGCGTGCCATCCGGGATGCGGACCCAGTGTTCAACAGGTGTCGATCGATTCATTTTCGTGGCGCTCATGGTCATTTACTCCAGTGTGGACGCTCGCGTGGTTTGTTCTCTTTGACGGCACATGCAGTTCAGTGCAGGGCTTCAGGGTATGAGGGAAAACGCCTCGGCCGCGACGGCGCCACTGCAACCTGATCAATTCAATCGCGCAGGAACCGGAACGAGGAAGGGAGAAGCGCGAGGATCAGCATGAACGGTTTGAGTGTACCACATAACATTGTAGATTGCGAATGGCTGTGAGGATCGGTCAACAACCGCGATTGACATGATGAATGCCGGACTGTACCCTGGCGACATGACGTATTAAGCACTGTGACTGTCCCATCTCTCGCGCATCCGTTCCTTCTGTCCTGCGCGTCCGATTCTCCGGTCTCCGCCGCTTCTACGCCAGAGTCTCCCTAACGCACCTCGCTGTTGAGGCTGTCGTCGTCTGTGACGTCTTCGGGACGGGAGACTCCAACCATTTACTTAAGGAGCCAGCATGAATCAGGAACAGTTTGGACAATTTTGGGAACAACTAAAAGCACCGCTCGCGGCGAAGTGGGAAAAGATCACGGAGCAGGATCTTAGCGAGATTCGAGGAGATCTGGGACAATTTGAGATTGTCCTCCAAAAACGGTACGGAGAACTTCAGAAAGCTGAGGTGGTCGCCTGGGCCAGTCAACGGTATTCACATTGGTCGGGAAACTATGCCGGGTATAAGGATGCGAAACCATCGCTCTGATGCAACAGCCGGTGTTTGACATGTCGTCCGCCCGAGAAGACTTGTCATGGAGTGGGTCGGCGCCGAATCAACCAGGAGAGAACCTGATGCGAAAGATCGTCATCAATAAAAGTTACGATGAATTTTGCGTGAGCCATAAGGCATTCATTCGGTTGCGTGAGTTGGGGCAGCAAGAGGCACTACAGGAACTGAATCGAGGCGAATACTGGCCTGAGGCAGCCGGGCCTCGAGAACCGAGTCTAAATCAATGTGGAAAACTTATTCCCCGAGACGATGAGAAGTTGGTGCGTGTGGTGGAGGAGCTCAAAGAAGACGCAAATGGACACGCCGCCGCGCTCAAGGTCGTCACGATCCCGGACGATGTGAACTGGGTCATCACAAAAACTGAGGGCGGGGAGCAAGTGAGCGAAGTGCATCGCATCTGGGGCTAAGTCCGCAATGCCGTTCGAAGCGAAGACAGGGAGAGGCTAGAGGTAACGGGACGCTTCACCTGAAGCGTCCCGTCGGGATGTCTGCAATAACGCAGCGCCTCAGTAGCGGTTGCGATTATTCCCACCGCCGAAACGACCGCCGCCGCCGGATCGAGGTTCCATCGGTTTGGCCTCGTTGACAGTCAAAGAACGGCCATCCATCTGTGAACCGTTCAGGGCCGAGATGGCAGCCTGGGCTTCCTCTGATGTCGACATTTCGACAAAACCGAACCCGCGCGATTGGCCGGTGAACTTGTCCGCGATGACGCGAGCCGATTCCACAGTACCGTGTGCGGCAAAGATGGTGGTGAGTTGCGATTCGGTGGTCGAGTATGGCAACCCGCCCACATATAATTTTGAACCCATGGGGGTCCTCCTTCCAAAGTGATATTGTCGGAGACGCGAGAAAGGTATCACGAGAGGAAGGAGAGGGCCGAAGACGCAACCAGGGACGCGGCTTAGGTCAGGCTTCCGATCAGGTTTCTCGGTAACAACAACATCGGTGATGGGCCGCCCTTATCTCGTTTCATGCGGGGCCCTGCGCGATGAAGCAGCACTATCCTAGCAGGTATCCGGCTGAATAGCTACCGGGTGTCTTGCGCGAAACGTCCGCTGAATTTTCTTCCCGAGACAATGGTCACGATTGCTCCGTCGTTTGCGGACCATGCCAGATCAAGTACGGCGGTTTCTTCATCGTTTCTGCCGCTCCAGGGTAAAGACGCAGGGCATAATTATAGGCCTGCTCTTGGGCTGTTAGGCAGGTGGACGCGAAGGGAGCGTGGCTTACGATGTTGCGGAACGTCAGACGGTCTGCCGTTTCAACCACACTGTAGACCGAGCAGGAGAATTCGCCGTCTCTCGAAGCGCTCGTACTGATTGCCAGGTAAGATCCATCAGAAAAGGTCATCACCGGCTCTAAATTTATGCGGCTCATTGTGGCTCCTTTCGTTTTAGAACAGCTATAGTCAGCACTTCGATGAGCCGAAGTGTGCCGATGGGCTTTCGAAAAGTGCTGACCTAGATGCCATTCGTGGACGTCGCGTGGACGGCCGATGAACAGCCCGCCTAAAGCAACGGCTTCGTTTGCGCGAGGCTACCAAGAAGAGAGGCGCAAAAGAGAGGCAGTGGCGCTTGGTGAACAAGCATACCATGCCTGTATCCTGATAGCGAATCCATGAGCAAGCTGCGGGATCAGAATAGGCGGAATTATGTCCAGACGTTTAGGTGAGATTCTTCAGCATGTACATGCAGATGATAACTTTGACGGAAGACAAACGCAGGTAAGCGAGCTTCTCGTGGGACGTGCCCTGAGGCCAAAAGACAGGACTAACCCGAGCCGTCATGTGACGGCTCGGGTACTGCTTGCCAACCAATCAGCCGACGAAGCCTCCCATCAACAATGCAAATGCAACGATCCCGATAAAAATCGCGCCATACAAATACACCCATGCGGGCTCGTGCGTCAGGTCGTCCTTTACGTCCTTTAAATGTACATTGCTCATAGCCAGTCACCTCCTTGCTTAAATGTGCAGTTTGGATCCCAGGGTGTCTGGACCGTCCTTCATTCGATCCATATACTAAGGGAGTGCCTCGTTCTTTCACCATCGCTCAGAGGATGGAATTTTCAACTACACCGTTAGAGTGAGAAATATAAAAGCCCATCAGTGAGCCTTGAGATAAGTCAGAATCGCCTCGACACGCCCGTCGACAGAGAGCTTCTGATAGATGTGATGAAGGTGCGTTTTTACGGTATCCACCGACAGGCACAACTGGTCCGCAATTTCCTTGTTACTCTGACCGGCCGCAGCGCACGCCAATATTTCTCGTTCCCGATCGGTCAGACTTGAAAGCCTGATATTGTGTTCCTCATGTGTTTGTTGGAGTGTGCCTGGGACGGTCCGAGCTGAGTGCTCCGGCATGACCGGTGACAAGATGTGTTCCCCTCTCGCGGTGGCCCTGAGAATCCGGAGAAAATCAGTTTGGTCAGTATCCTTCAGGATGTAGCCGAATGCTCCAGCCCGCATTGCAGCCACGATCCGCGAGTCTTCATCGTACCGGGCCAACAGCAATATGCGTGTAGCAGGCAGGTATTGATGAAGGAGTTTAGCGACCGACTCCACATCAAGATCCGGCATATCCACATCCAGCAGGATGATATCGGGTTTGTGTTCGAGCGCCAATCGATAGGCCTCCCGCCCGTCCGTCGCTTCTGTTACGGCGGCGACATCCCGCTCTCGCTCTAAGAGCGCCCGCAGGCTTTGCCTGAACAGCCGTTGCGCTTCGACGATGAGCAGTCTGATGGATCCGGATCTTATTCCGGCATCAATGCGAGGAGCCGTCTTTCTCGGATTCCGATTGGGTGCGGGAAGGTTTCTCTTCATAGGAACCGATACACCGGCGCCCGCACTGTATGCCGATTCTGCCGGGCACCGGTGTCACTTCACGATGCTAATTTACGCAGCCATGCGAAACGTCCAACGGTCTGCATCCCGCCTCAACTGGGCGAGCGCTTTCGCCTCCCGGCTCTGCGCTGCCATGGAAAGTCCTCCTAAAAAGATAGTGGCCAACAGAAGACCGGCGGCAATCAGGTAGCTCATCGGGATCTCCGGCCAAGACACCGGTTCGGTAGAAGCGGCGACGATATCTTTGGAAGGCCTCACCGATGCTACTGCGACAGTCGGTTGAGTCGGACGATCTGTTATGACCTCGGTGCGAACGGCGGCGAATATCAGGCTCGCCAGCTGCTCTTGCTGTGCCGCCCGTCCTTTTTCTGCGTTCATCTGCGCATGCGCGACCTGCACCAGTGCCGACCCGAGCCGCTCCTGGATCACACCAGCCTGGATCCAGTCGTAGTGAGCCGCTTCGACGATGCGGCGTCCGAGAGTAGCTTGCCAGGTCGAGGCGAATTCATCGTGCAAGCGCCGACCCTGGGTTTCGATCGCGCCGATCATCCTCATGTTGTACATCGAACCGTACTGATCGGCGGACAAAAGGCCGGTTCGAACGCCGCGTTTCGTGAAATTGACGATCGCCCGTCCCATTACACCCTCCACGCGAGCCATATGGTCAACGGGGACCATCACGGCTCGTGTGAGGACGGCTCCGAGTAATCCGCGTGAGCCCGATTGCGACTCGTGATACGCCAGAGTCGCGCGATTCCATTCAGAGACCGATTGGGCCAGTGCCCGGTTGTTGTCGCGTTCGAAGATCGCTTGTTCAACGATTGCTTGACCGAGGGCGGGTTGGAGCATGCGCGTGGCGTCTGCGAGACCTGACGATTGTTCGAGCGCAACGGTCTGGAGTGGGACAGCCTGATATGTTCCGTTCACGGCAAGGAAAAGCAAAAGCGCTCCAAAAACGATCGCGCACATTCCGACGCCCACGACGATATCGATGGTGTTATAGCGGTACGACATATCGACCTCCTTGCCAGATGGACGATCTTCCATGTGGCGGTGTGCAACAGTGATATGACCTCGTCGGACTCACAAGACCGAGATCATTTCTTGAAGGCAATTCAGCGAGATGATTGGCAAGAGACGAAAGAGGGCGGAGGCCGCACTTTCCATGTCCGGTCGGTCGGTGTGTTTTTACCACCACGAACATGGCCACCACCTCCTGAACGATGAGGCGGCATCGACAACTCAATCTACGCTCCACGGCGCCCGAGGGTCAAGTCTCGCTCGGGCAACATCGCATCGATCTATCAGGTCCCCGTCTCAAAGTGAGAAATTGTTGGCCGGCGGATTGGAGACGGGTAGCATGAGCTATGATAAGAAGTCCACATGTGCTGCTCCTGTGCGTCTTGCTTGCCTGGCCTGCCACAACCGTCGCCGGGGCGGAATTCGCTGCACGAGTTCTCATGGTACACGAGGGAGATCGTCTCACCATCCACCATCAGGGTCGAAAAGACATGGTCCATCTTCGCAATGTAGATTGTCCCGAGCTGAAACAGCCGTATGGAAAACAGGCCAAACATGCGACGGCTGCCTACATCGCCAACCGTGAAGTGATCGTGCGAGACTTGAAGCGGGATCGGCAGGGTCGGATGACCGCCGACATCCTGCTTCCGGATGGGCGACGGATCGCTCAAGCGCTTGTCAAAGAGGGGCTCGCTTGGGTGCAACCGGGCGCGTCCGGAGATCAGGCTCTGAAAGATATGGAAGAATTGGCCCGAGCCGCGGGAACGGGCTTATGGGCCGAGCCGAATCCCGTCCCTCCCTGGAAGTGGAAATCCACGAAGTCTGCTCGTCACGACAATAGAACCCCCTAGAAGCTTCTTCAAGGCTGACTGAGGATCCCATGGCGTTGAAGCGGCTGGCATAAATATTTTCATTCCCCATCTTCTGTGGATAACCTTGTGAACAAGTACCTGGATTCGCCGAAAGATGCTGCCAATGGCTTGCGGATTCATCGATTCGCCTATTTTTTAGGCATCCGCCCCATTTCGACCGATCCACAAGTAATAGTGGATCTAGGCGAAGTTCCTTGTGCTCTTGCATATTCCTAGAGAGACCACTTGACATCGTATGATCGGCCTTGCCTAGCGTGTTTACTATTGCCACCATTCGGATCGCTATCCACAGGTTCATCACCGATCTGGGGATGGCCGCTTTCAGCAGCAGGAGCGGAGTTTTGAATCTGTCAAGAGGTGGGCATAAGAAAAGACGGCTCCATCGGATTGGAAAAAGATGGAGGACGAATTTCTCATCGCTAGAGCCGAATGGCCGGCGCGGCATAATCGCATGAACAATTCAGGAATGGGAGCGTATCAGAATTGCTCTTCTGTCGAGAAGGATAGACTTCTATAGAGGTCCTGCTGTTTGACATTCGCCGGCGCAAATAGCGAAGTCGGCATGATCCTCGGATGGGAGTACTCCCATCCGAGGATTCAAGCGGAACAGCCTTAACTGCCGCTGGCTGGTTCCAATGTGGTGGTTGGATTAGGCGGCGTAGAGAGACCTCCGTCGCCAGTATCCATAACAGATGGCAAATCTATGGATGAGTCTGGAGTTTCGGAGTTTGTAGCCGGGATAGGCGGAAGCGTCATATGCTCCTGGCCGATCTTACGGACTTCCAGATGCACTCGCCGATTCATGTGCCGGCAGGCGTCGCTGCTGTCCACACACAGCGCCCCCTCTTCGCCCAAGCTCACAGTTTTGACCCGGTGTTCGGCAATTCCCGCATCCACTAACTCCGCCTTAACCGTTTCGGCTCGCTTCATGCCCAACAGCTTGTTGTAGCCAGCCGATCCCTGCTGGTCGGTATAGCCCTGGATCAACACACCATAATCGTCGTGTTGTTTCAGCATGGCGGCTTGGGCAGATACCTGAGCCTTCCCTTCCTCGGTCAATCCCTTCCGTCCGACTTCAAAATAGATATCAGCATGGATGATGTCCGGCATCGATACCACCGGGACTGCCACTTGGGATGATCGGCTGATCGAGGCTCCGGCTTGGTTTAGGGTCATGGATTGCTTGAAGATTTCAGAGACGCCGGCATTCTCGGGCTTGTCCGTAGTGAGACGAGTCTTCACCTGGTCGATCGATTGGCTGTAGAGCCACGCAGCGGCGAGTAATCCTCCCAGGAAGAGGACGACTCCGCCTAGGACGATGACCTCTTTCGTATCTCTCTCTGGCCCCTTTATCGTGGGAGCAATATTCCCCGAAACCTGTGAACCCTGTTGCATGATGAAATCCTCCTCGTTATTCAAACCGTGAAAGTTAAAGTGTCTTAAAGTTCCTGGCTGACAAGCTGACAGGCGTCAGGGTGTTCCTATTTTGATCACCTCCTTTTTTAGTCTTGGTGCCCGTGGCCTGTTGGACTAAGTGCTTGAGCAACGGGAGTGCCGTTCGGCTTGAACTATGGAAGTGAGAAAGACGCTATAAAATTAGGAGGTTAAGAAACTGGGCTAAACATCAGATGGATGCGGGGGAGCGAGGCCCACCATAACGTGCGGGGATAGCCCCGCAAAGAGAAGAAACGCAAAGAGTTCATCGCCATTTAAATTTTAGGTGGCGCACTTTGACCTCGGCCATCGACCGAGGCTTGTCATGTCTTTTGAGATCGTCATCGTAAAGCCCAGAGCTAACAAGTCCTTTTGTATGGACGTAATGGAAATGTTTAGAAATATTTCCTGTTGTCAGGTGATGACAAAAGGCGCCGACTTGCCTATACTTTCGTGGTGAAAAACGTTCCGATGGAACTCTCGGAAGAACGAACAACTGAAAGCAGATCGTGGCGTTTCCTTTGAGGATGTTGTGCTGGCTATTGAGACCGGCGGATTATTGGACATTGTGGAACATCCCAATTCCACTCGTTATCCAAACCAAGGT
>DATIGP010000061.1:0-3968 GCA_035454625.1 Nitrospira sp. | reverse complement strand
ATCAAATGCGGAATCGTTTGCACCGGTCGGCCTTGCGAGGCATGAAGTTGCAGTGCGCTAGTTGGTAACCTGAAGGTTGAGCAACTTGCTGTTCGTCAGATTCGTCGGTTGAGTCGAATCTCGAACGGTGCTGTTGAATGAAACGTTGCTTGTGGCTGTCGGCGTCCCTTCGATTTCACCGGTCGACGTGTTCAGTGTGAGACCCGGCGGTAGGGCACGATCCACGAACCATGAATACGGCAAGGTGCCGCCAGATGCCGATAACGTCACACTGTATGGTTGCCCGACTATTCCTTTCGGCAGCACTGAGCCGGTGGAGATCAGCAGTGGTGGAACCGTTAAAGTAATCGTCAAGGATAGCGTCTTCGCCTTGCTCTGCTGTGTCGGGAGAGAGGAATCTGTCACCGTGAACGTGTGACTGGTCGTGCCGGCGGTCCCATCCAGAGGAATGCCGCTGATCGCGCCGGGCGCCAATACGTTCAGCGCCAGCCCGTTCGGCAGCGCAGGAGTGACCGACCAGACATAGGGCTGCACGCCGCCCGTGACCCCTAACGACGTGGGTGGATATTTCTGATTGACGGTGCCGGTGGGCAGCGAGCTGGTGGTAATCGTCACTCCAGCCGCGTTAACCGTAATGGCCAGGCGTTTGGTGACGGAGTGCAACGCGTCATCCTGCAGTTCGAAGTCATGGTTCGTCGTGCCAAACGTTCCGGTAGACGGCGCCCCATTAATATCCCCCATGGCCGAATCGAGTGTCAGGCCATCCGGGAGTGGAGGCGTGACCAACCAGGTGTACGGAGTCGCGCCCCCTACTCCTGTGAGTGTGGTGAGATAAGCTTGTCCTTCTGTGGCGGGAGGAAGTGAGGTCGTTGCAATCGACAAGGCAGCGGGAGCATTAGAGGTGCTATCGGTACTTGCAGAATCCTCAGGAACGTCCCCTCCCCAGCAGCCAGATAAGCCGAGGCACGCCAAAGAGAGCAGGCCCGCGACCACCATTCTTCTTATGAATGCTGGATCGTGCAACGCAAATACCTCTTTGCTCCAGTTCATGTTCAAGCCATTCGGGTTTTCGCTCACCCAATGGACTCGTTCACTGGCATCATCGGCTTGCGTTTTCCCGTGTTTTACTCCGAATTCACCCTTGCAGCAACCAGGCAAACGATGTGCCGAAGGGAATTGAAATTTATCCCTGAGAATTCGTCCTACAGAAAGGACGAAGAAAAGTGTTCTTTAGTAGGGGGACAACCGGGAGGTGGCGTACACACAGCGTAGATCGATTCTCGTTGAAATCCTCGCTACGTGAAGGACTTCGAAAGAGCTCCGCCACTGATCAAGCTCTGTCTAGCGGCCTTCGGCATGCAGATCACGAAACCCCTGGACTGATGCAATTTGGTACATTTGCACCTCGCCAATTGTAGGCTCGCGCTGCTAGGGGAACCTCTAGTTCATGAACCGCGGGATCTCAGCCTCCTGGCACTCACGAACCAACGAGCACCTGAGAATGACGCGCTGCATCCGTGAGTGCTGCCGATGACCGAGCATGCCTTCGCAGAAAGTCTATCCTGCATCAGACACGAGCGAGATTTCGTCGGTCCATGGCTTCTGCCACGGCCGCGATGAGCTTCTGCGCTTCGACTGGCTTTATCAAGTAATCGACACCTTGCCGCATGAACGAAACAGCCATGTTGGTATCGGGATAGCCCGTGAGCACAATGAGGGATACATGAGGATACTCTCGCCGAAAGTAATCGATGGCTTCAACGCCATTGATCTTGGGCATGCGGATGTCGCAGATCACGAGATCCAGCACTAACGGATTCTCGTCTGCGTTGATGGCTTTGATGGCCTTTTCGCCATTTTCCGCTTCCAGGACCTCGTAGCCGGCCTTCTCGAGTGTCATCCGTACGACGTTCCTCACGAGCGGTTCGTCATCCACCACGAGCACTCGACCGTTCCCCGTTCGCGCGCCGAACCACATATCTGATTTGTAACTCGTCATGACGTTCTCCCTTTTTGTAAAGCACGTTGGCAATAACCGTCAGCAATGCGTTTCCTCACATCAGCCTAGTGTGCCCAGAGATTGTTCATCAATGAAACTAGGACCAGACTGGTGAGAGTGCCCGAGATCAACATCCAAAGATCCATGGTGATGATCCTTTCTTATCTCTTGTGTGCCTGCTGCTATCCGCTAACGCAACCTCTGTGCCCGACATGATTGGAGATGAAGATCAGCCAAAACTCAGCCAGTTCTTTGATGGAGGCCTGTCGAGCGCATCCAAATAGATTCTGTGTGGATGTAATTCGATTCGCCGGTAAGGCGGATACCAAAAAAGCGAAACGCAGCCTGCGGTCTACGAATGTGAGAAACAACCTCAGACAACTCAGCGACAAAAACCACCAATCCCGATTGCAGCGTGATAGGCAATTCAGACCGAGAGGGCGCCAAATATGTAAATTCAATCACTTACAGGATTCGGAGTTGCCGCGTCTTAGCAATATCTGAACGAGTGCAACGGCTGGAGCGGGCTATGCGCCCTCGATTTTTTGGAGGGAGGCATGTATCCTTTGACCCCCCATGTAAAAGATAGGAAGGGTTTACCCTCGGTGAGAAGCAGCTATTTGGCGAAAGCAGTGTCTACTTCATATTTTGTCATAGGTTTGTTCTTCTCGCTGGCAGTCTTCTCTCAGAGCGTCGCCCATGCTCAGGTCATTCACGAGGATTCCGTCAAGAAGAGCTCCAACAAGACGGATGACGCTGCAAAGACTTCAAATCCAATGGGTGTCGTTTTGGGCTTGCGGGCGGGAGTCGCCATCCCAAGTAAGAAAGTCCTGAGAAATACCGGCAACGAAACGAGCATAGGCCCATTGGTCAATGCTGAAGCGCTCTATGCAGTCCGGGAGTGGGTACGATTGGGCCTGATGCTCGAATGGCATCAACATAGCATTGATCTTTGGGGACCAAAACTTGGCACCTTGGGAGTCTTTTCCATCTTACCGACGGCCGAATTCCGTCCGACTCGCAAATTGATGAAAGACCTGGGATGGGAGTCATTCGTGAACTATGGCCTAGGTTTGAATTCCCTCATTCCTTATGCCGCCTTCGGCATCGGAGCAAATGTCCATTCATTCAGCAACAGCAATGAAACTCCCAGCACAGCCGAATCATTCTCCACGACATTGGCTCTACGAGCCGCCGCTGGATTCGACATTGCCCTCAATTCGAGGTGGTCATTCAATACGGAAGTCGCGTGGAACAGAGATAGCGGAACCTACACCTTCAATGGTGTTGAAGCGGATTTTGATGCTTCCTCGTTGAACGTGTTGGTGGGAGTTCGCTTGCAATTTTAGATAAGCCTAGAGCCTCACCTCCGTTGTCCGAACAGTTTTTGTCCCACGATCAATCCCAAGATCAGCGTCACCGCCCAGAGCCCCAAAAAGATAAAGAACAGGATCTTGGCAATCTCTGCAGCGTCAGAGGCGATGCCGCCATATCCGAGCACCGCGGCGATAAGGGAAATGATAAGAAAGATCACTGACCACCTGAGCATAAGGATCTCCTTTCTGTGCGGACTACGCGGTTAGCGCAATTGGCCCCCGGGTTCATTCGGCAACGATTTCCTAGGGGCAATCCTGGAGTGCTGGGGTTGGCTTGGCTACTAGGAGTTCCCCCGTATCTCTTTCATACGGGGGTTCAAACGGATGCTACCGTTCGCGCAGGCTTTCTTTGGCGGATTTGAGGAGTGGACTTAGAAGATATTCGATCAGGCGGCGCCTCCCTGTCTTGATTTCAACCGTCACGGCCATCCCCGGTGAGAGCGTCACCTGCCTGCCGTCAACTTGGATTGTGGAGCGGTCCATAATGACTCTGGTGGGATAGACTAATCCAATTTTTTCGATCGGCGCGGCATCATCGGATACAGACAACACTTTTCCTGGAATCGTGCCATAGAGGGTGAATAGAAACGTTT
>DATIGP010000060.1:0-26168 GCA_035454625.1 Nitrospira sp. | reverse complement strand
AGGCCTTTCCCTCCGATTTTGGCCAGCGGTACGTCGACGATCTTGTCGCCGGACGTCTGAATCTTTTTGAGCAGCACGCACACCTCGGGAGCTGCCTCCTGAACTTTGGATTGGAACCATTCACTTTGACAGAGCGCCAATTTACTCCCTCTCGTGCCAAGGACCAAGGTTGAGCGTTGACCGTTCGGTATCGACACGTGGAGACTCTTTCGTTACCCGCGGATCAGCGGGCTTGCTTATGGATTGACGTATGCGGAGTCGGATCCTCGACGCCCGACTCGACAGAGCTTTCTGTACGACAACTAGGCGTCGTATAGGTCTCAACCTGTTGGACGGATTGAGATGGTCGGTCGAGAGAAAAAAACCGACGTGCCGCTTCGACGAACGCCGGACCGCTTGAAGAGTTGACTTCAGCCTTGAGGGTGACCATCGTGCGATGAATCAATTTATTCACGATCGAAGAGGCGAGGCTTTCAACCAGTTCACGGTCTTGAGGAGACAAATGCGGCAACCGCGCGAGGACCTTGTCGACCTCCGCCCGCTTCATGTCATCGACGCGGTTCCGGAGCGCGACGATGGTCGGCGTGACCTCCAAGGATTTCATCCAATCCATCATGATACTAACTTCTTCCAGAACCATTCTCTCGGCTTTCTCCGCCTCCTGCTCACGTTCGGCTCGGTTCTGTTCGACGCGATGTTTCAGATCATCGATGTCGAAGAGAAACGCATTGTCGACATGGCGAACCGCCGGATCAATGTTTCGCGGAACCGAGATATCGATCAGGAACATCGGACGGTTCATGCGCTCTTCGACCGCACGATGCACATCCTCGGCGCCGATGAGATAGTGTGCCGCTCCGGTGGAGACGAGAACAATGTCCGCGGAAGCCATGTCGTCCTTGAACTGATCGAACGGAACCGCCGTCCCGCCGAATTGGGCGGCGAGTTCAACCGCATGCTGCGGAGTCCTCGTCGTGATACGTACATGGCCTACGCCATGGGCGATCAGATGGCGCGCGGCCAGCTTCGCCATTTCCCCGGCCCCGACCAACAGCACCGTTTTCTCGCCGAGATTCGAAAAGATCTTCTTGGCCAGTTCCACGGCGGCATAGCTCACCGACACCGCCGTCTCTGAAATCTTCGTTTCGGTCCGCACCCGTTTGGCCACTGAAATAGCTTTCTTGACGACCTTATTCATGATCACGCCGGTCGTCTTATGCGCCAACGCAACTTCGAACGCATCTTTCAGTTGTCCAAGGATTTGAGATTCGCCGATGATCATCGAATCGAGACTCGCTGCCACTCTGAACAAATGGCCGATCGCACGGTCCCCGGTATGCCAATAGAGATGGGGAATCAACTGTTCGGACGGCAACGACAAGTGGGTGTCGGCAAGAAACTCCAGGATACGTTGATATCCGGCTTCAATGTCATCCACCATCGAGTAAACCTCGACTCGATTGCAAGTCGAGAGCAGAATGCCTTCCTTCACGCCGGGATACGAACACAGGCGAGTGAGGGCCTCGCCTAGACGGCTTTCGGGAACCGCCAATCGCTCTCGGATCTCCACGGGAGCCGTCTTATGACTTAATCCTACAACGATCAGGTGCATGGGACTATAGGACGCATCTTACGACAACGCACTGTGTCCTTTCAGGACGACACCGACCAACGTGAGAATCACACAGGCGAATCCGATGACCGTGAGATAGGCCGCGCGTTTGGCTCTCCACCCTATGGTCAGTCTTCCGAGCAAGACGATGAAATAAAACAGCCACGTGACGAGCGCCCAGGTTTGCTCGGGATTCCAACTGACATAGGAGCCGCGTGCAAATTGGGCCGAGATCGCTCCTGTCACGATTCCCATCGTGAGCAAAGGGAACCCCAGCACGATGGACTGTTGATTGAGATGGTCAAGAAAGTCCAGCGCAGGAAGCTTGCTGTAGAGAACGTTGAACTGTTTCGACTTGAGGAGTCGATCCTGGATCAGGTACATCACACCCGCGACAAACGCGACGGTAAATCCGACGGCACCCAGCATGCTCAAGGTGACATGAAACCACAAGGTCTTAAAGACCGGCTGGAGGGTAGGCTCTGTGTCCGGAAGGGCCGCCGCCGAGACCAGGGAAACCAAAGCCAGAGGCACCATGAACGACCCGAGCACGTGAATGCGATGGCGGAGCTCAACCACCAAGAGAACGAGAATGATCATCCACGCAAAAAAGGATAGCGCTTCGGAAAAACTGGGCGACGCCGATGATGATGCGGCAAACATTCTTGCCCCAAGCACGAAAGTGTGGGAGGCAAAGCCCACGGCGGTAAGCCCCAACGAAACCTGGGACAAGGCTTCTGAGCGTCGCAGCGAATAGAAAAGAAACGACACCGTCGCGACGATGTACAGGACCAGCGTAATCAGAAAACAGACGGCTGCCATCGGGAATGCCCTTGCAGGTGCGTAATACCAAACGTCAACGAGTAAAGTGGGAAATTATATCGATGCCGACCAAAGGGAGTCAAGAAAACGCAAGAGGTTCAAGGACTTCTGTCAGTCCGCCTAACCGGAAGGGAACGCTCTATGTCGTGGCTGTGCCTATTGGACATCTCGACGATGTGACCCTGCGTGCCGTTCGGACCCTCGGCAATGTAGACCTGATTGCTTCGGAAAACCCCAGCATGACTCAACACCTTCTCATGCATCACGGCATTCAGGCGACCGTAACGAGCTACGGACCGGAAAATGTCATGGAAAAAGCAGCCGTTCTATTGCACCGTTTACAGCTAGGACACGATGTCGCATTAGTATCCGATTGTGGAGCCCCACTCGTCGCCGATCCTGGCCATTTTCTCGTATCGGCCGCCCACACACATGGCATTGCGGTGGTTCCCGTACCCGGTCCTTCTGCAATTATCGCGGCCCTGACTGCCGCCGGGTTCCCTTGCGAGTCCTTCTATTTTCTCGGACATCTCCCGAGCACCGCCTCCGGTATCTCTCAACTCCTTATCGATGCACTCAACAGGAAGGGTCCGACCGTTGTCTTCTGCAGAGCCGCCATGGTCGTGCGCCTACTAAAGACCCTCAGCGGCATTTCCCCTCGATCCTCTGTGGCTATTGCCTTCGATCTGACGAAACCGACGGAGCGCATCATTCGGGGGACGGTTTATGATGTGCGCGAACGACTCGACGCTGTTCAGAGAGGGGAAGTTACGGTCGTTCTTGCGGGAAAAGATGATACACCGCTGAATACCCGACGCGCGGTCCGCATTCAGTCGCTCTCCTCCCGACGGATCAAGACCCGGAAGGCCTGATCCACTCGTTCCTGCGACAATACCGTGTGACCTTCGTTTTCGACGCTGCGGGGTACGTTACGGATAGGATCACCGTCGTCTAATAAAACCGACAGCACATCTCCTTGCTTCATCGTCTCGAGCTTAAGCTTTGTCTTCACGAAATTATAGGGACAAATCACCCCACGGAGATCCAGTTCTGATACCGGCTCATCCGGCATATTTTGAAGCTCGTTCTTCATGCCGATCAAACGGTCCTTGAATCAAGACATCAATGATCCCAAGATAGCGCAAACGAGATCCCATGGAACAAAAAAGGGGCAGCGAAAGCCGCCCCTTGATTTGAAGTCACCGATGCGATGTCTATTGCATTCCCTTCACCAGATTCGGCTTTGTCGCATCCGTTCCATAATCCGACTTCGTCTGACTCTGATAGCCCCATCCTGGCTGAGGCTCACAATTCCAGCAGGGAGCTGAGGCGGTAAATTCTCCAATCGTGGTATCCACAATACCGGTAATCTTCCCAGGAAGCACGGATCCTGCTATTCCACCGGTCGTACTGCCGCTCGAGGTTTCAATGGCCCGTTCGGTCGAGGGATTCGGTCGCTGCCCCAGGCCGCCAAAACCGGCGAGTCTCTCATTGCCGCGCAAGAGATAGACCTCGCGAACGATCTTGCGGCCGACTCCATATTGTTGATTGGGTGTGACCGCTTCGACTACTTGGAGAGAAATGTCATCGCCGTTATTCAACACCTTGATCTGATCCAAGCTGGTTCTCTCATCGAAGTACACGGTCATGGAGCTCATGGCCCCGGTGCCCGCACGGCCCTCGTCATGAGAGCTTCCTCCCGTTTCGAGATGCATTTTCCCCGCGGGAAAATCTATAGCCAGGACGCGGCCATAGATCGTTTCAGGGAGAGAGAGGCGTTCAAGAAAGGCATTGCGGTCATAGGTTTGCACACGATTGGAATTTCCAGACACATCGCCAACCCCTGTTCCAACACCCATTGCAGACCCACCAGATGACTGCTGGAGTCGCTCTTGAGCCACTGCAACACTCATAGAGCCGACACAAAGCATTGCGGCTCCCAGTGCCAACACTGTACGCATGTGCTGCCTCCTTAAAGATTGTGTGGACATGATATTAAACGACCATACTGAAGATATTCGTTGGCTGCGGTCTTCCAAAAGGACTGATTATACATAGACGATTGAGAAATATGGCAGAACCTAGGCTAATAGCACTGCGCTGTCAAGGGGGTAGACATTCGAATAACAACCCATCTCCGAAATCGTTTTCAAACATGTGCTTTGGTGCCCGGAGGGAGGGTCGAACTCCCACTCTCTTGCGAGAACCGGATTTTGAGTCCGGCGCGTCTGCCAGTTCCGCCATCCGGGCCAACCTAATCCTCGAAACACGGCTTTAGGGCGCTCTTCTAACATGTCGCCATAAAGTGGGTCAATGCGAGATCGGTAATTGGCGACTCTTCCTTTCAACTCCAGGAGTCTGATAAGATGTCGGACGAAGAGTCACCTGCTAGAAAATACGTGAATATTAAAGTGAATTAAGGAGTAGAGCGGCCATGGCGGAGGTTGTTTGCGTAACATGCGGACAAACGGGCGAAGCGATTACAACACCATTGTTTCTCGGCAAGCTCGAGACGGAAGTGAAAAGTAAGGTTTGCAGCAACTGCTGGAAGAAGTGGGAAGGCATGCGTGTGATGGTCATCAATGAGTATCAGGTCAACCTCGGAGATGAGAGCGGCCGTGAACTCGTTCGCAAGCAAATGAAAGCCTTTTTGAAACTCGGTGAGCAGATCGATTCATCGAAAGTCGCAGAGAACTACCGTCCACCGACAAGCTGATCGTGCACGATTCCGTAAATTAGCCCGATGAACTTTCCCTTTCTTCAGTATTGTCGCTGAGTTCGTTGACAGTGCAAATCCGAAAATGTTAGTGTGGCTTGCTGTTTCTGCTAAGACGGAAGAGAGGATTTGGCTCCCAGATGATCACGCAGATGCAAGTCAAGGGGCTCATGTTTGACCCTTACAATAATGCGTATATCGTCATCCTTCGAGACGATGATCAATCGGAAATGCTCCCGATTTGGGTCGGGAAATCGGAGGCAAGCTCGATCAGCCTGGCGATCGAGAATGTCGCCCCTCCACGTCCCATGACGCACGACTTCATGAAGGCCTACTTGGACGCATTCAACGCCAAGGTCATTAGTGTGGTCATTACGGACCTGAATGAGCATACCTATTTCGCGAAGGTGCATTTGACCTATGCCGACTCGGAGTATACCGTCGATTCCCGTCCCAGCGACGCCATCGCCCTCGCTCTCCGAACTCAGGCTCCCATTTTTGCGAGTGAGTCCGTGATTCGAAAACAGAGCTCGGAAGAGCTCGATCAGTGGTTGGAAAATCTCAAGCCTGAGGATTTCGGGAAATTGGACTCCTGACGTTCTTGACCTGTCATTATGGAAGAGCACGCGCCCCAGACGACCGAGCCGTTGATTCAGCTTGCGGTCAACCGCGTCGTAGAAGACTCGAATACGGATACGAGGATCGTCGTCCTGACCCGAGCCGACGGAGGGGCAGACCATTTCATGGTATGGGTGGGAGCATCGGAAGGTGAAGCGATCAGGCGTGCGTTGGACACCTCGACCACGCCACGACCGATGAGCCACGATCTGATCAAGAGTTTCGGCGAGCACCTCGGGATCAAGATGGAGCGAGCGGTCCTCACGGACGTCAAGAGCAGCACATATTATGCGACCGTGTTCCTGGAAAACAAAGGAGTCGTACGCACCATCGACTCCAGACCCAGTGACGCCATTGCGTTGGCTCTCCGCTGCCAGGCTCCCATTTATGTCACGCAGGACGTGTGGAAGCGACGCACCGGTCAGAATCTGGACGCGTGGCTGTCCAAGCTGGAAACGAAGAATATCGGCGCCCAAGAAGTCTAACACCTCTCAAAATGCTGACAGAGTTGCAACGGTGGAGAACAAGATGATGACGTACTTCGAGAATCCGACTCAGGTAAAAGAAAGCTGGCATCTGGTGAACGCCGAAGGGAAAACCCTAGGCCGATTGGCGGCGCGAGTGGCGGGCATCTTACGGGGAAAACATCGACCCACATTCACGCCGAATGTCGACATGGGCGATCATGTAGTTATTGTGAACGCGGAGAAGATCCAATTGACCGGCGACAAGATGGAAACCAAACTGTACCGGCGCCATACAGGGTATCCGGGAGGGTTGAAGACCGCCTCCGCCGCGCACGTATTTCGGAAAGACCCTACGCAGCTCCTGACAAAAGCGATTAAGGGCATGCTTCCTAAAACTCCGCTTGGCAACGGCATGGCGCGCAAACTCCGCGTCTATGTCGGACCACAGCATCCACATCAGGCTCAACGCCCTGAACCGATATCTCTCTAGCAGGATGCTCACAAACTATTTTTCTGTAATGTGGGGAGCAGGACATCCAGAAGAGTTCCAGACCGATCACAAGAACCCGCAGGCTGATCTAAAGGCCGACCGGCAAGGCCGCAGCAAGCGAGGAGACGAGCGTACTCTGGGCCGTACGTTGAGCCTCAAAGCACCGCGAGGACGCCGCTGGCGGGCTTTTTCAACAGCCCGCTAAACAGAAGGAGACTAGTCGCATGGCAGCAGTGACACAGTACGCAACGGGACGGAGAAAATGCGCAGTGGCCCGAGCCTGGGTGACAGGCACAGCGGGCGACATTATGGTGAACGATAAGCCGTTGGAAAAGGCGTTTCCTCGTCTCACCCTCCGACAAATCATCCAGCTCCCCCTGGAGATGGCCGGCCTGATGGGCAAATACTCGATCAGCGCCACCGTCTATGGCGGCGGCCCGACCGGGCAAGCCGGCGCTCTCCGCCATGCCATCGCGCGGGCGCTCGTTGCGATGACTCCTTCAACCCGCAGCCCCCTCAAGAAGGAAGGGCTGCTCACGCGCGATTCACGCGTGAAGGAGCGAAAGAAATACGGACAGAAGGGCGCGCGCAAGCGGTTCCAATACTCCAAGCGCTAGACGACGGGGCTGACGATCTATAAAAGGGAAGGCTCCAAGCCTTCCCTTTTTTGTGTCTTCGTCCTGGATGTGCCGTTCGACCCGGGATATCGCGGCGTATGGATAGCTACCTATGAGTGAAAAATTCCGAATCGCCATTGCCGGGGCCAGCGGATATGCCGGCGCAGAGCTCGTTCGGCTTGCGGCGGGCCATCCCTATTTCACCATCACCGCCGTGACGTCTGAAAAATCGGCAGGTCAGTCGGTTTCATCCGTCTTTCCAAGCTTTAAGGGAATCGTGGATCATCAATTTGAAGCCTTGGCGCCGGAGGCTCTGACAGAGCGGGCGGATGCCGTTTTTCTCGCACTACCTCATACAAAATCGATGGACCCCGTTGCGGCCTGTATCAAGGCAGGCAAGCCGGTCGTCGACCTCAGTGCGGATTACCGACTGAAGGACGCCGGCGTCTACGAAAAGTGGTATCACACTCCGCATAGCCATCCACATTTGCTCCCAAACGCCGTGTATGGTTTGCCGGAACTTCATCGCACCGCGATTGCCAAGTCGAAATTGGTCGCCTCACCGGGATGTTATCCCACCGCCGCAGTCCTACAGTTGGCTCCCCTCTTTGCCCAACGACTCGCGCAGCCTGAGTCGATTGTGATCGATGCCAAGTCCGGCGTTTCAGGAGCGGGACGGAGTCCTGCCCTCGCTTACCATTTTCCGGAAGCGCATGAATCCCTAGAGCCCTATAAAATCGGTCAACATCGTCACATTCCTGAAATCGAACAGGAACTCTCCAGACTCATGGACGAAGCCGGTTCCGTCACCGTGACATTTACCCCTCACCTTGTCCCGATGAATCGAGGTATCCTGAGCACGGCGTACTGTAAGTTGACACGCGCAATACCACTCTCCGACCTTCGCGGCCTGTACCGAGAGTTTTATAAAGGGGAGCGATTTGTCCGGCTTTACGAAGATCTCGTTCCCAATCCGCGTTACATTAAAGGAACGAATTATTGCGACATCGGCGTATTCATCGATGCGCGGGCCGGATGGGTCGTCACCGTAGCGGCGGTCGACAATCTCGTCAAGGGAGCCGCGGGTCAGGCCATTCAAGCGATGAATTTGATGCTCGGGATTCCCGAGGACACCGGCCTCACCGCACCGGGCAGTTATCCCTAACTTGCTGTCCGACCATTATCCGACTCAACTATCACGCGACCCGAGAGATCGTATGAAACCGAAACAGGTCGGCGTCACCACACCGATAGGATTCCGAGCCGCCGGAATCCATTGTGGCATCAAGAAACCGGGCCTTCTCGATTTGGCACTTTGCGTGTCCGACGTCAGTGGACCGATCGCCGGAGTCTTCACCAAGAATCGCGTTGTGGCGGCACCGGTACTCCTGGACCGACACCATCTCCGATCACGTCGCGGGCGGGCGATTATCGTCAACAGCGGGAATGCCAATGCCTGCACGGGCGACCAAGGGTTAGTGGCCGCAAGAGCGATGGCTGCGGCGGTGGCGGAACAACTTACTATTCCCGTACACCAGGTATTCGTCGGTTCGACCGGTGTGATCGGGCGCGTGTTGCCGATCGAGCGTATCACAGCAGCCGTCCCGACATTGGTCGCCCGACTCGGCATTCCAGGGGGCGATCAAGCAGCTCAAGCGATTTTAACCACGGACTTGCGGCCAAAAACCGTCGCGAAACGGGAGGAAATCGGCGGTCGCGTCGTCACCATCGGCGGCATGGCCAAAGGTTCCGGCATGATTCACCCGAATATGGCCACCATGCTGGCCTATTTGACGACCGATGCCGCGATTGCTCCGGCAGCCCTCCAGCAGGCATTGAAGGCTGCAGTCAACCAATCCTTCAACTGCATTACGGTGGACGGCGATACCAGCACGAACGATACGGTTCTCTGCCTGAGCAATGGCCTGGCCAACAACCGACCGATTCAACAAGACTCGAAACCCTATCGCGACTTCGAGCGACTCTTAACGGATGCGGCACGGGAATTGGCTCTCATGATCTGCCGCGACGGAGAGGGAGTCACCAAGGTCGTCACGATCGTGGTGCAAGGAGCCGCCACGACAGCAGGCGCGAAGCGAGTCGCCGGCACCATTGCGACCTCAAATCTCGTGAAGACCGCCCTCTTTGGTGAGGATGCCAACTGGGGTAGAGTCATGGCGGCCCTGGGGCGATCTGGCGTGGCCATCGACCCGGGTAAAGTCACGCTGCGATTCAATGATATTGTCATGGTACGGCGGGGCGTCGGAATGGGGCAGGAGGCCGAACAACAGATTGCGCAGGTGTTCAAACAAAAGGAATTTACGGTCACCGTCCAGCTCGGGCAGGGTCACGCCCATGCCCACATGTGGACGACGGACCTTTCCTATGATTATGTGCGCATCAACGCCAGTTATCGATCGTAATTCAGAAAGACCGCAGGCGGCTTGAAACCCCTGCTCGACTATGGTAGCGTTCGCGGTCTGGTTCTGACAGGGTCAATTCTGATATTCAGAGCGACCTCATTAATAAAATACCAATCAGCGTCGAGACGCTGCACGGCTTGAGAATAAGGGAAGCGATTCCCTCACCCGACGGGTGCTCTGCAAGCTTGAAGGGAGGTGAAGGCATGGGAGTGGTGACAATCAAGGAGTTATTGGAGGCCGGCGTTCATTTCGGGCACCAGACCAACCGCTGGAATCCCAAGATGAAGAAGTTTCTGTTCGGCGAACGCAGCGGCATCTATATTATCGACCTTCAGCAGACCGTCGCGCGGATGGAGCAGACCTATGCCTTCGTCCGAGACCTCGTGGCAGCCGGAGATTCCGTCCTGTTCGTCGGCACGAAGCGGCAGGCTGCCGAAATCCTGGAAGAAGAAGCCAAGCGGGCCAACATGTATTTCGTCAACCAGCGCTGGTTGGGGGGGATGCTGACCAACTTCCAAACCATTCGTCGCAGCATCGATAAGATGAAGAAGATGGAGACGACGCTACTGAACCCCAGTGAACATGGTCTGAAGAAGAAAGAAGTCCTTCTCATGCAGAAGGATATCGCGAAGCTCCAAAAATACCTGTCCGGCATCAAGAACATGCGCAGCCTTCCGGGGGCGGTGTTCGTTCTGGATACGAGAATCGAAAAAATCGCCGTTCAAGAAGCGAAACGACTGGATATCCCGGTCATCGCCATCCTGGACAGCAACTGCGATCCGGACGACATCGCTTACCCGATTCCGGGAAATGACGACGCCATTCGCTCGATCAAGCTCATTACGTCCAAGATCGCCGACGCTTGTATCGAGGGCGCACATGTCAAAGCCCAGCGAGAAGAAGCGGAGTTTCAAACCACTCCCTCCGGCAGTGAAAAGAAACCAGCCATGCGCGTTGAAAGCGTTCCGGTCTCGTAGAGTAACGCGATTGGTCCATCAGCGGTTCATCCTCATCGATTAAGCGAAGGAATAACGAATCATGGCAGGATCCAGTCAGCTCGTGAAAGAGCTTCGGGAAAAAACAGGGGCGGGCATTTTGGATTGCCAGAAGGCTCTCACTGAAAACGGAAATGATATCGAAAAAGCCGTTGACTATCTGCGCCAAAAAGGCCTTGCGGCGGCGGCCAAGAAAGCCGGGCGTGAAACCAACCAAGGACTGGTTCATTCCTACATTCATATGGGGGGCAAGATCGGCGTCTTGATCGAAGTCAACTGCGAAACCGATTTCGTTGCGCGGAACGAAGAATTCAAAGCGTTCGTCAACGATCTTTCTCTTCAGGTGGCGGCTGCAAAGCCGTCCTTCGTAAAACGCGAAGATGTTCCGGCTGATGTTGTCGAGAAAGAGAAAACAATTTACGAAGGACAAGCCAAGGAAATGGGCAAACCGCCCGCCGCCTGGCCGAAGATCGTCGAAGGCAAGCTTGAAAAGTTCTACCAGGAGAATTGCCTGTTGGAACAATCCTTCATCAAAGACCCAGCCGTCACCGTCAAGGATCTCCTGGCTCAGAAGATCGCAAAAATCGGCGAAAATATGAACATCCGCCGGTTCACCCGCTATCAATTAGGCGAAGCATGAGCCCTGCCAAATACCAGCGCCTCCTTCTGAAAGTCAGCGGGGAGATGTTGGCCGGTGAGCAGGGTTACGGCATCCAGCCATCCATTCTGGAAACCCTCGCGGAGGAAATCGCTTCCGTCGTCGCCCTTGACGTGCAGGTGGCGGTCGTCATCGGGGGAGGCAATATTTTTCGCGGGATCGCGGCCAGTGCGTCCGGCATGGAACGGGCCTCCGCCGATTACATGGGAATGCTGGCCACGGTGCTCAACGCGCTGGCGCTTCAAAATGCGCTGGAGCGGATCGGAATCATGACCCGTGTTCAATCCGCCATTGAAATGCGCCAACTCGCGGAGGGGTACATCCGTCGAAGGGCGATCCGCCACCTCGAAAAGAGCCGCGTGGTCATTTTTGCCGCAGGCACAGGCAACCCTTATTTTTCGACCGATACGGCCGCCGTCCTGCGGGCCATGGAAATCAGCGCCCAAGTGATCATGAAAGGAACGAAGGTGGACGGCATCTATGATGCCGACCCCGTCACCTGCTCTTCGGCTAAAAAGTACGAGAGAATTTCATTCTTGTCTATCCTCAACCAGAAGCTCAAAGTAATGGATTCGACGGCGATCAGCCTTTGCATGGACAACAAATTGCCTCTTATCGTGTTCAACCTGAAGGTCAAGGGTAACTTTAAACGCGTGGCATTAGGCGAGCCGATCGGAACCCTTGTTACGCTCGGCGAGCGCTGATTCCATCACGAGGTGTCCTCATGTCCAACGCAGCCCCGGTTCGTCAGTCATTCATCGCCCACATGGATCAGGCTCTCGAACATCTGCGGAGGGATCTGTCCGGCCTCCGAACAGGGAGGGCCTCCGTTGCGCTGCTCGACGGCATCCGTGTCGACTACTATGGAACCATGACGCCGTTGAAGCAGGTTGCCAATGTCTCTACCCCCGAAGCGCGACTCATCACCATTCAACCCTGGGAGCCGAAACTGATCAAAGAAATCGAAAAAGCCATATCCACTTCAGGGCTGGGTGTGACACCTTCAAACGACGGCAAAGTCATTCGAGTCCCGCTCCCTCCCCTGACGGAAGAACGCCGAAAGGAATTGACGAAGATCTGCAGGAAACATGGCGAGGAGACGAAGGTCCAGATTCGCGGTTTTCGGCGGGACGCAAACGAAGAGCTGAAGAAGCTTCAAAAAGACGCACAGCTCACCGAGGACGAACTACGCAAGGCCGAGCAAGAAACCCAGAAGTTGATCGAGCAGTACGGGCAAAAAATCGACGACGTGATCAAGAAAAAAGAACAGGAAATCATGGAGGTCTGACCTGACCTCCTGATGCTCACTACTGCGCGTGTCGAGTACGCCGACATTCCTTCCGACCGTCGCCGCCGTGGACCTGACGGCGCTTGCACACAATCTCTCCCAATTCCGTCGAATTCTCTCACCGGGATGCGACGTCATGGCGGTCGTCAAGGCCAACGCCTACGGCCACGGTGCCGTCGAGACGTCACGGGCACTGATACGGCATGGTGTCAGTCGTCTTGCCGTCTTTTCCACGCAAGAAGGGGTTGACCTTCGGCAGGCCGGCATCACGGTGCCCATTGTTGTCCTGGGGCCGATCTTCCCGGCACAATTCGGCGATCTTTTTGCCCATCGACTCACTCCGGTGGTGAGCGATCCTTCCGTGCTCACGGAGCTGGCGCAAGCTGCCGCTTCGCGCAAGATCCGCTACCCGATCCATCTCAAAGTCGAAACGGGCATGGGTCGGCTGGGTTTGACGCAGGATGAGCTGCTGACACTCATGCGCTCGCACATGTTTCCTTCCTCCCTGCGACTGGAAGGACTCATGACCCATCTGGCCGACGCCGACGGATCGAGTCCCGACCCATCCGAAGATCAAATCAGGCGCTTCAACAGCGCGTTGAAAGCCGTTCGGGAATGCGGCTTCCAGGTGCCGTTCCTCCATGTGTCCAACAGCGGCGGAGCCGTTCGCTTTCCGTCGGCACACTTTTCCCTCGTGCGGCCCGGCATCATGTTGTACGGGTATCACACACTTCCCGACACAGTTGAAACTCCTGAGCTCAAGCCGGTGCTCTCGCTGAAGACCTGTATCGCTCAACTCCGGACCATCCGGCCCGGGGGAACAGTCAGCTACAATCGAACTTTTACCGCAACCTGTCTCACGCGAATTGCTGTTCTCCCTATCGGTTATGCAGGCGGGTTGAGCCGACAACTTTCGAATCGCGGCTATGTTCTCGTCCGTGGACAGCGGGCGCCCATCGCTGGATTGGTGTGCATGGATATGGTGATGGTGGATGTCACCAAGATACCGGGCGTGGCAGTCGGTGATGAAGCCGTGGTGATCGGGCAACAGGAGAATGAGCGGATCACGGCTAGAGACATCGCCGAATGGACCGGGACGATCTCATATGAAGTCCTGTGTGCAATCAGTCCGCAAATCCCCAGACTGTACCACTCCTAGTCCATTCCAAGGCGGCGTCCGTCGGTGTCTGAGGAGACTGAAGCAAAGCCGAGACATTAAAAACTGGCCCGGATGGACAACCCGCCTGCATGCAAGGTGGTATTGTAGAGTCCGTTCACCGCTGCACGAAGCCCGGTATTTCCCGAGATCGTTCGTGGCTCATAGAGGAACGCTTGATACGATACATCGATGCCGACCAGTTTGGCCCTTACCGGTCCGATTCCCAGGCTACCGCAAGAGATGAGTCCAAAAAAAGACCCATTGCCGTTGCACAATAGTCCAAGGCCTGTTGAAATGACATGGAGATCGGCCGACGGAACACCGGGATTAAAGGTGAGGTCCGGCACCTGCGCTTGCTGGTTGGTGTAGCCGCCTCGTAGTGCTATCTCCCAGCCGGGCAACCGATCGATCTTGAGCCACCGGTACTCGGTCCCGACCAGAACGGCATAGGTACTTTTCCAATCTTGCGGCTGAAGGATGACCGTTCCATCGGCCAGATGAATGTCGAGATTCCGGACCGATTTCCAACCGACGTAGTCCACATTCAATTCGACTTTCCACTCGCGCCCTGTGTTACGGACCGGCCATAGCGCGATTCCGCCTGTAATGACCTGGGGCAACACCAACGTCGTCGTCGCATCTTGGACCTTCACGCCGTTTGCCAGTAAGGCCCCGTCGAGGTGGAGCGTCGCCTGGCTTCTGTACACCACGGCAAGATTCGCCACCGGTTGCCCGTTTCCATTCCGAAGTGCCGTGTACAATGCCCCCACATTGAATCCTGGCGCGGTGCCTTTACCGTTGAATTCGAGCTTGGTTCCTGCCGGTGCCAATCCGCCGGGAGAAATCGACTGCAGTTCTGCGTGTCCTTCCCCGAAGAAACTCGCGAACGTGTAGATGTCTGCTCCCGCCCCGATCGAGAGGTCCGGGAGGAGACGATACGCCAGCGTGGGCTTGACGTCGAACAACGGCAAGGCGGTAAATGTGGTGATGGCTCGAAAGGGACTGTCGTCAGGCCACCTCATCACCGAACCGAAGGGTGTCGTCACTCCCACCCCTACCGTCAGTTTTTCAAGGAAGGAAACATTCACTCCCTGGAGGTTCGCCGTCACGTATCCATGACCGGGGCCCGGCCACGCGAAGGCGCCGTCATGATCGCCGACTGACGAAATTCCGCTTGGACTCGTAAAGTCGGTCGTCCCTCCGACAAGACTTCCGCCTCCCATGAGTTGTATTCCACGGAGCTGGGTCATGCCGGCTGGGTTGTAATGAAGAGCCGAAGGATTGTCCGCCTGCGCGGCAAAGGCATTCCCCATCCCCGACGCAGCGGCCCCTTGACCATAGATGCGGGGCACTTGAGCTGAAACGGAGGAAGCCATGCAGATAATATGGGCGAGTACGAGAAAAACGAGCCCATGAAGGCGAAGAGTACTCCGGCGCCTTATCCCGGACAGCCGCCCATGGATCAGAGCGCGCAGCGTATCTCGATCATGCACGTCGGAACCACCGATCCATAGCTTGCTGAAGCTGGCCCGCGTCGAACGGCTTGAGCAGGTAAGCTTGGGCTCCCAGTCCAATGGCTTTCATCGCCAGCTCCTGAGATCCGGAGGCCGTAATCATGATGATAGGAAGATGTTGATTCGTCAGTCGCACCTGTCGCAGTACTTCCAGCCCGTCGATCTGACCGATGCCGATGTCGAGAATCATCCCGTCGAACTCCCGTGAGTGGAGAATCGCCAGCGCTTGGCGGCCATCGAACGCCGAAAACGTTCGGTAGCCTCCGGCCTTCAGCCGGTCATGAAGCAGCTGTTGAATGTCGGTATCGTCATCCACAACTAAAATTTCCTGGCCTATGAGCTGGGACTCCGGCAACGGCGGCGCCTTTACGGCATGGATCGGAATCGTGAATGACAGCTCTGCACCGCCCTCCGGACGATTCCGAGCGGCCACCTCCCCTCCTTGCAACTCCACCAGTGTTTTCACGATGGACAATCCAAGTCCCAATCCTTTGGGCGCCGTGCGCTGGCCCTGCTGAATGCGGAAGAACGGGTCGAAAATCTTGTCAAGGTATTCCGGAGCAATACCGGGCCCCGTGTCCCGAACCAGAACGGTGGCCGTGCGGTGATTCGTCACCTCACAGGCCACCGACACGGTTCCGCCCGGCGGGGTGAACTTGATGGCATTTTGCACCAGATTGACGACCGTCTGAATCAAACGATCGCGATCCGCCCAGACGACGACTTCGGCGCCGGCACAACGGAACTCCAGGGATTGCTGCTTTGCCTGAGCCAGCGGTTTCAGCTGCTCGATCACGTCGGCAAGACAAGGTTCAAGCTCGACATCGATCGGATGCACCTCCAATCGCCCCGTCTCGATGCGGGTTCGGTCCAGGAGATCCTCGATCATGCGAACCAGCCGATCCGTATTGTCGGACATGCGCGCCAGATACCGCTGCTGCTTCTCGTTCAACGGTCCGGTCAGTCCATCCAGCAGATTTTGAATGAATCCCTTGATGGAGGTGAGGGGCGTTCTCAGCTCGTGGGAGACGTGGGAGAGGAATTGCGCACGCAAACGGTCCGCCCGCTCAAGGGCCTCGGTGCGCTCCTTTACTTTCACTTCCAGCCCTTGATTCCATTCTTCGATCTGTCGGTAGGCTGAGGCGTTATCCAGTGCGATGGAGACTTGGCTCGCGACCGTCGTCATCAATTCCAAATCGTCTTCCGTGACGCTTTGATTGTGCGAACGATCCACGGTCAGCATTCCCCAGATGCGGTCTTTAGTTTTGATGGGAACCACCACCAGCGCTTTGGTTCCGCTCAATTCGGCTAAGCGTTGGTTAAGGGGATGGAGACTGTGCCGTATCGACTCGATATCTTTGACCAACAGCGGACGTCCTTGTAGCACCACCGTCCCCTCGGGACTCTCGCGATCGGTGACGGGAATCCGACAGGACCGGGCGAACGTTTCGACCTCCGCAGGCGCGCCGATGAGACGAATATGTTGGACGGTCATCTCATAGGGATCGAACATGGATACCATGGCGCTGTTGTAGCTGAGCTCGTGCGTCAGGGCTTCCAACACCTGGTGCAAGAGAGCATCCCGTTCGAAGGTGGAGCCGAATGACAGTCCCGCCCGATGAAGCGCCGTAAGTTGGGCCACTTTCCGGCGCAACTCGACCCGCATCTGCTCCTGCTCCAAATAGGCTTCGCGCAATTCCTCATGGCGGGATTCGACGAATGTAATCTGTTCTTGGATCAAGGCTTCGCGTCGTTCACTCTCCCGAAGCAGCCGTCGATTGACCATGATGCCGACCGCGAGAATCGGGCTCAGTCCGACCAACAGGACCTCGCCGAGACTCACTGTCGGGTTCAGCGCACCGGCTCCCGCCATGAGCGCAAGACCCGCCAGTCCCCCCCATAAGAACCAGGTGGAAGTCTGCTGTGCATGGGGCGGAGGCTCGGCGCGGGTCGCCGCCGAAGAGCGTCCGCTCTGAGAGCCCTCGACGTCGGCGACCGACTCCTCGCTCAGGCGAGTCGAACGTGTCTGCTCCAGGGGTGAGGTCCGCCGCCAGAATCGGTTCCGAGACCGGCTTTCCTCCTGCCATCGGATCGTCCATTGACACCACTCATCGTCATTGCCGATGCAGGAAGTCTCGATCGCTTCGGCCTGAGAAAGACCGTGGATGCGATCAGCCATAGCGACCATGATGCCCTGTGCAGACTGACAGACCAGGTAGGCACACCGCCTGCGATAGGGCCCGAACTGTCGAAGCGTCCGGTCGGTAAAGCGCATCGCCACCGTCGCCGTGCTGCTCGTCACTTGCTCCACGCGGAATTCCACGGAACCGGACGTAAACTTGTTCCCGAAGTAAGGAAACATCGTGTAGATCTGCGACAGGGAAAAGGGCCGAGTCAGAGCCAGCATGATGGGAGACACTTTCTCCGTCCCTGCTTTGAAGGCAAATCGGGGGTCGCCCGAAATCCGTTCGCAGAACTCATAGAGGTAGGAAGTGAATTCGTACGAATAGCTGTTCCATGGGTTTTTCAACAATTCCGGAGTGACATGATAGACGGAATCCTTGATACGGTCATTCAGGAGGCGGCACAACTCTTCGACGGCTTCTTTTCCGACCGATGCTCCTCCCTTGGACGCCACCAACTTCTCCAGAAAGACCGTCACAGCTCTGATGCTGACACCGCTGAGGTCTCGGATCGTGTGGCCCTGTTCATCCAAGCCGAACGGGCGAAACACCATCGCGCCCTGCTCAAGAATGGTTCGATCCTTCGGTAAGAGTTCGATGTTCGGAAGGGATTTAGACTCGACGAGATCGAGCGTGCTGCTGGTCATGGCGTCATCCCCGAAACGACCGGTCCACGTGAGGAAGCCGGTGTCGTGCTCGGCACAGCTGGCCATCACGACGGTCCCAAGGGTTGCACAGGATCACCGGTTTGACACCTGCACAGTTCCCCGACAGGAATAGCACGTATGGCCGCCGAGTATATCGGCGGCTTCGGGAGGTTTGCAATACGAAGAATAGCCCCCCGCGCAACAGGGGGGAACCCCCGGTCAAAAGATGGGGCCGTTTGTGGGAAATACTGCAGGCTTCGCCCGGTCGGCTCTTGAGACAGGGCTCTCGGTCGCAAGAACGAAGACCGATTCGCTCCTATTGCCTCACTGCGCGCTTGAGTGTCTTTTCAACGCTGGCAACTTTGCTCTGGAGGCGCCCAGAATGGCCTTTTCGGTAGTCGACTTTGATCGTACAGGAAATACGGTTGCAATCCTTCTTCATCCGCTCATAACATTTCTGCACTACAGAAAAGACTTGCTCCCATTCACCTTCTAAGACCGTCCCCATCGGGTTCAGTCGATAAGCGACTCCGCTCTTATCGATAATGTCGAGAGAGCGGGCCACATATTTCCCGACACTCTCGCCCTTTCCCAACGGAGACATGCTGAATTCCAGTAGAACCATCGGTGCTCCTATGTTGTATCCGTATCAGGTGGTATGCTCGTCGCGGTCTCGGCGCACCTTTCCCGCCAGACTTGGGGATATCGTACCTTACCGAGGAGACGAAACCCGTCCAACGCGTCGCGAAGCAGTGCCCTCCGCTTTTCGGCATCCGGCTCATTCGCCTTGGCCTGCTCCCGTAATTGCCCCAGCCACTCGACGAAATCGACGAATTCCTCGTCCAGAATCTGTTCCAGGTCCTCTTTCATGAATCCGGAGAGGGCCGGCGCCACTCCGCTGGTGCTGATCGCGACTCGCACATGTCCCACTGCCGCGACCGCCGGCATCGTGACACTGCTCGCCTCCGGGTAGTCGACCGACCAGAGCAGCACACGCTTTTCTCTAGCCTTCGCCGACAGCATCTGAGCAAAATCCCGATCACCACGTATGGTGTTGAGAATGAGGATGGGATGTTCGAGGTCTGTCTCGCGAAAATGTCGCCCGCGGTGGATGATTTTGCCCGACGCTGCCAACATGCGCAGGGGTTCATTGAGTGTGGGGCTGATCACCGTGACTCGCGCACCGGATTCGAGCAGCCGTTGAGACTTTTCCGAGGCCTCCTCATCCCCGCCGATCACCAGAACCGGCCAACCTTTTACGTCCAAGACCAAGGGAAAACCAGGATTGGCGGCCATGATGCGACTCCCCTTTAAACCGAGTGTCTCAGTATCCGAAAATAGACCTCCGTCGTGCAAGAGGAATTTCCGGCACCTCTACTCCGTTTCCCCTTGAGGCCAGTCTACCGCTATAATGCGGCGGTTCGGTATGACCCGTGGGCGGCTTTTGATAGATGACTCGGGAGATGCCGTCGTTGACAAGGGATCCGCAGATGATAGTCCGGGAGGGGTAGCGTTACGTATCCGCCGGATCTTCGTCCAGCTCCATATTCCAATAGAGATAGTCACGCCAGCTTTCCGGCGTGTTCCGAATGCCGATCGTGATGGTAATGACAGGACTCCAACGAGGTTTCATGGGCCGCTTCTTCAACTTCATGCCGGCCTCTTCCGGCGTACGTCCGCTCTTTCGATTGTTGCACCGCCAGCAGGCCGTCACGATATTTTCCCATGTCTTTTTCCCGCCCTTGGCGATGGGCACCACATGATCGAACGTCAGTTCTTCCGTCCGAAACCTGTGGTTACAGTATTGGCAGCAGTAGCCGTCTCGCGTAAAAATATTGATGCGGGAAAACTTGACGGCGCGATGACTGTCCTTCAGTTTAACCAGTTTCAGCAACCGCATAACGGCTGGAAGTTTGATCGACAAGGAAATCCCATGTATTTCCCTGTCGTAAACTTCCAAGACTTCGACTTTTCCTTGCCAGAGGAGCGCGATAGCTTTTTGCCAATGCACGACCCGCAGGGGTTCATAGGTCGCGTTAAGCAGGAGGGTCATTTCCATGCAGGAACCTCATCCCCTATCGGGCCTCCACAGCGCCAGGAGTGTTTCCGCGGGGCAGGACTACACGCTGATAGTTCTATGCCATAAGGTGGCATTGAAATCAAGCAAGTGCCCGTCTGATGCCGCATATGGACGGAGGGAACGTTGCTTATGCTGAACGATTTCGTGAGAGTCGCCTTCACACATGAGATCCCACCGGGCACGGGACGAACCGTGGAAGTCGACGGGATCCGGATTGCGGTCTTCAATGTCAACGGAGCTTTTTTCGCGATCGACAACACCTGTCCGCATGCAGGTGGGCCGCTCGGAGAGGGAAAACTATGCGAGGCGATCGTCGAATGTCCTTGGCATGGATGGAAATTCAGCGTCATCTCAGGTGAACGCGTCGGCAATCCCGCTATCAAAGTACCCGGCTGTGAAGTTCGCATCCAAGGAGATGAAATTCAGATCGCCATTCCCCCGGCGCTAAAGGAACCAGCTTAACTTTGTGTTCGAGCCGGTAGCTGCGGATCAGGTCGTCGGTCAGCATCAGGCGCTTTAGGCGTCACCCCATCCGCCGGCAAGGAGGCGGCATTAACCTTTCTCAATTCGAGGTGGGCGTGCCAGATGAATTCTCGCTCGAACCATTGGCCGCGTATCCCCTGGTCGCGAAGCTGCACACGTATTTCGTAGATGTCTCCCTCGACATGCTTCACCCGCCATTCCCCTAGCCGAACGCCCTGCCCTCGATCCTTCATCGTACGGACATGTTCGTTCATCGCCTGCTTGATCGTGGAGTACCCGATCGCGGGATGACTCTGCACCAAGGCCAACGCCTCGGCTTCCCGCTGGTCTCTCGACGGAGTTGTTGACGGCAGCGTGGTCCACGCATAGTAAAGCCCACCCAGCATCAGGATCGCGCCGAGTGCATAGCGGATGAGGTGAATGCCGACCGGTCGGTAGAAGGGACCGCTGGCCGTCATGTCAAGTGTACTTTCACTGTCACAGTCGTCTTCGGAGGTTGTTCACTGCACGGCAATCTTAGAAAGACCCCGACGTCATGTCAATGCAGCATGGAGAACCGATCGTGACGAGAGGCGCTTGTCTGATGAAAAGCCGGTGTGTTACAAGTACGAGTAAGCTTCACGACGGGCGGTGCAGAATGAGTACGGTGCATGAAGTTCTTTTTGTACGGTGATCTCCTCAATCCCTCCCAGCTCAAACGCCGGGCCCCGGAACACCGTTTTTTATACCTCGCGACTTTGTCGGACCATACGGTCAAATTTTGCCGCTGGTCGTCACAATGGCGGTGCGGGCTGGCCAGTATCGTGCCGTCACAAGGTGAAAAAACCTGGGGCGGAGTCTTTGAACTGACGGACGAAGACGTGAAGATCATGGATCAGTTTGAAGAGGATGTCCCGCCGGGCGCGTATCGCCACCTGCAAGTCACCGTTTCAAACACGGACGGAGAAAAGGCACTCGTCACCACCTATGCGGCAAACCCCATCGGGAAGTTCAGACCTAAAGATCACTACCTAGACTGGGTGGTGAAAGGGCTCAAACAGTGGAAGTTTCCCGAGGAAGTGATCCGAGAGTGGGAGTCGTATCGCCCACAATAGCCATACCGTAGTTACATATTCCATGTCGATTTTTTACTGAGGAGACTATGCCAAAACCAAAATATCACATTCTCGTCTGCACAAATTCCCGCCCCCCGGGCCACCCGAAGCCCTCTTGCGGGTCGGCCGGTGCGGCACAGCTGCTGATGGCCTTCAATATGGGATTGATGCAGCGATCCGTCCCGCCTGGACAGGTATTGGTGAGCGCCACAGGCTGCCTCGGTCCCTGTGAACAGGGTCCGACGGTCGTCGTCTATCCCGACAATACGTGGTATTCCAAGGTCACAGAAGCGGATGTCGCCACCATTCTGGATGAGCATGTCGCCAAGGGAACACCCGTGGCGAAGCTGAATCCGGACTCAGTGTGGAAATAGGCTTGGTCTCCCGTCGCAGGGTTTCGGGCGATCTGGTGACCGACGCTTGATTGCATAGGGCGATAATTCTTAGCGTATCTACTTAAAACATGGCCACACCAAGTCACCATGAACACAAAGACCATGCACCCAGCTCAATCGGGTGTATGGTCATTACTTGTAGCGATACCCGTACGCCTGACACGGATACCAGCGGTCAGCTGATTCGCAAGCTCTTGGAAGAGCGTGCTCATTCGATAGTGGGGTATCATGTCGTGAAAGACGACCCGGCGCAGATCCAACTGTGGATCGCCCGGGGCACGGTCAACGATGCAGTGCAGGCCATCATCATCAACGGAGGAACCGGCATTTCACGGCGGGATTCGACGTTTGAAGCGGTGGATGCCATGTTGGAAAAACGACTTGCAGGATTCGGCGAAATCTTTCGCATGCTGACCTATCAAGACATCGGCTCACCGGCGATCATGAGCCGAGCCACTGCGGGTGTGATCAAAGGCCGCATACTGTTCTCCATTCCGGGCTCAGAAAACGCCGTCCGCCTCGCCATGGAAAAGCTTATTCTTCCCGAGCTCGGCCACCTGATTCAGCAACTCTCGACGTAACATACTGGGTGCTGAACATCCCAACCGCTCACCACTCTCAGCGCTCAGCGGTTCCTTAGTCCTGGGCGATCTTCGGCTCCGAATAACTCATCTCAGTCGATATCTTCGACTGGGCATATCGCTTGTAGTGCAGCAGCAGGTCGCGCACAGAGACGACACCGGAAATCTCCCCGTTGCTGGTGACGCCGAGGTGGCGCACACCCAGATCGGCCATCATGTCCTGGGCATCATCAACCGACTGACTCCCCTCGATCGTGCAAATCGGGGCGGTCATGATCTTCTCAACGGTTAATTTACCCAATGGTTTTCCACTCGCAACGGCGCGTCGAACGATGTCGGTGTCCGTCACCACGCCGACCAATTGCCTGCCTTTCTTCACAAAGAGGGAGCCAACCCGCGCCGCGCGCATCGTCTTGGCGGCGCTGGCAATAGACGTTTTCGGTCCTACACTCCTGGGTTTCTTGTTCATGATCTTCGCGACGGTGGACATGCTCATGCTCCTTTCTACGTTGAACAATGAATGAGAAAGAGCGCCGGCCACGCTCGATTCAGTGGGAGGTAGAGTAGCACAGATAGGCAAGATGCTCAAAAAAGTCGGCGTAAGGGCCTCAACAGACGAGCACGATCTTGCCGAAAAACTTCCGGCCGGCCATCCATTCCTGCGCCGCACGGGCTTCCCGGAGAGGAAATGTGCGATCGATCACGGCCATCAGCCGTTTCTGGCCGATGAGTTCCGCGGCCTTTACGAGCTCGGCTCGGGTACCCATATAAGAACCCTTGATCATCAGCTGGCGGGAAAATACCGAGCGCAAGTCGAGCGTCACCGCTCCACCGGTGGTGGCGCCGCACGTGATCAACCGGCCGCCTTTCGAGAGTGATTCCACACAACTGTCCCATACGTCCGGTCCGATGTGTTCAACGACCACATCCACACCTCGCCCCTCGGTCAGTAATTTGACCCGCTCCGAGACCTTTTCCCTGGAGTGATCGATGACCGCATCGGCTCCAAGGACGACGGCTTTGGGAATTTTGTGATCGGAACCGACTGTGGTGATCACCCGTGCGCCGGCCAGTTTGGCCAGTTGAACGGCCATCATTCCGACACCGCTCCCCGCGCCCATCACGAGCACCGTCTCTCCAGGCTGAAGCCCGGCCAGCGCAAACAACATGTGTGACGCCGTGACGGACACCAGTGGAAACGCCGCGGCTTCCTCGAACGAGATATTCTCGGGGATCGCCAGCACGTTCCGAAAAGGAATTTTGACGTACTCGGCATAACCGCCATGCACCTTGGCGCCAAGAAGATGATATGTTCGGCACATATTGTCCCGACCGGCCAGGCAGAACCCGCAGTTCCAGCAGCTGATCCCAGGCGAAACAAAAACACGATCCCCCACTTTCACACTTTCGACTTGGCCGCCGACATTTTCTACCACGCCCGCCACATCAGACCCCGATACATGAGGCAAGGGAACGGCATAGGCGGGACTCCCCTGTCTGACCCATAGGTCGAGATGGTTCAGCGCGCAGGCCTTGACTCGAATCAGCACGTCCTGCGGACCGATCTGCGGCATCGGCATCTCTTCGTATGAGAGCTTCTCCGGCCCTCCATGCTCACGAAATAAGACCGCCTTCATCTCTTGATCTGGTCCTTTTCCATCAAAACGTGAACTGATGAGTGGCAGCGGGGCAGGTGCACAACCGCCCGCAGCGGGTTCCTACACCGGGCGGAGCAAGAGGGCGCACGGTGCGACGAATAAGGAGCACTACGTTTGTGCGCGCCGCCGAGTTGGTGAGGTGGCCGGATCGGTTGAATTCCTCGCTGACAGGGACCAAGCAGTTCAAAACCTCAACACTCCTTCCACCACCATCACACAGTGCCCACCGACCTTCACTCCTTGAATTACATCGTCGTCGGATTCCACCTGCACCAGAATCCTGGACGGCCGATCGATTTCGTAGCCCTGTTCAATGAGGATCTCCGTCATTGGTCCGACCTCAACGACGCCGTTCTGAACCAGGTACGCCCCCAGCGCACCGCCGGCGCTTCCCGTCGCAGGATCCTCCAGGATGCCGATTTTCGGAGCGAACATTCTGGCGTGGACGGACGCGAACGATTCAACCGTCACCGTCGTGAAGACCATGATCCCATTGGCCCCGAATCGTTCGCAGACGTTGATGATGGCCGACGCATCAGGGTTGATCGACCGGACGGCCGTCAACGTTCGCACCGGCACGATCAAGACCGGCAAGCCGGTCGACACGACTTGGAGAGGCCATTTCATATCCGCGATGACGTGTTTCGGCACGCCGAGCGCTCCGCCGACCAGGTACACATCGTCGATGGCGTCGATGGGGTCGAGAAATTCAGGCTTGGGCTGAGACATGACGACCCGCACCACACGCCCCTGTTCCGCGTGCAATTCGACGGGGTATAAACCCAGATTACACTCCTGCATGACGTGCGTAACCGGTTCCCGAGTGGAAATCCTTCCCAGCTGAGCCAAAACATAGAATGTGCCCAAGACCGGATGGCCGGCAAAGGGAATTTCTTGCGTCGGGGTAAAAATCCGCAACCGCGCGACTGCATCCGGATGAGTCGGTGGAAAGACGAATACCGTTTCCGAGAGATTCATCTCGCGCGCAATCTGTTGCAGCTCATCGTCCGTCAATCCATCCGCGTCCGGAAACACCGCAACGGGGTTCCCGCCGAACGGTTGAGCGGTAAAGACGTCCGCCTGATAGAATTGAAGAGACCGTTGTTCAGCCATAATCACTCCCGGGCTCGTTCGGATACCACCTGAGAACGTGCTGTGAGAAAATCGCCGCCGTCATTTGACAGGCTTGGCGCTCTTTGGCAGACTCCGCCCATGGACCACATCACCGAACAGGACGTCGCCCATGCTTTGGACATCCTGGGCCTCACGCTTCCTATCACGACCGAAGATCTGGAACGGGCGAAGCGCGTCCAGCTCTACAACTGGAACCCGACGCGCTATGCCGGCCTCACCAACAATCCGACGCAATACACGGAACAGTTTCGGAAAGCCGAAGAGATGACGCGGACGGTTGAGGCGGCATACATGCTACTGTCGGCCGTCCTCGTCCTTGATACGGAAGGCTAACGAGGGGGTTCAGGCTGCAAAGCATTTCCACGCTCGAACTTATCCTCGGCTTGGGCTTAGTCTGATCGCGTGATCAGGCCTTAACCGTACCCTCCTCCTCACCCCACCTCGTGACTGGTCACGCGCGACATCCCGTCGTCCCCTTGCGAATGCACGACCGGCCAGGTGATCAGGCCCGACACACCATCCGGCGAGCCGACC
>DATIGP010000059.1:0-10642 GCA_035454625.1 Nitrospira sp. | reverse complement strand
ATTCGGATTGCAGAGGCACACCGATGAACCCGATCACGATTCAGAACCCTGATGAAATCCTCAACGTCTTGGCCGACGTAACCCTTCGTGGGACCGGCTTTACGACCGAATCATTACTCGACTACGTGTTGGAAGAGGGATTTACCGAGCCGATCTTTCTCAATGCCAGCGGCGAGGACCCCACTGCGTTCTTCAAGGGCCAACCGAATGCATGGGCCATTTACCAGGTCCGCGAGTGGAAGCGCGTGCTTACCATTTCGGGTGGGCCCGGCCAAGAACGGCGTGCGCGAATTACCGAAACGCCCTGACTGTTGTTCGAGTGTAAAGCGAGAGGCGGCGAACTGCAACCTATGGATAAGTTTCACGCGTAAACGATCGACCGACGGGGGACTCATGCGGATGATTCACCTTACCAATGCGCAAAATGTCGGCGAGCTCGCGATGATCAAAAGCCTGCTCGACGGCAACCGCATTGCCTATGTCATCCACGGTGAACATATCAGCAGTCTCTATCCAGGTGTGCCGTTTTTTGTCAGCCGCGTCATGGTTGACGCCTCCGATCTGGCTCGCGCCGAAGTCTTATTGAGCCGACTCAGATTGTCCATCCGAGAGACACCGGCGTAATCGGGCTATGGCCTCATTTTGGGGTGCGGTTTGTCCGCGGGAAAATCACCGGACCGGCGTTCCCGTGAACCTTCGTACCAGCCTCCCTTCAAAATCCCTTCCTCGAAATAGAGATAGCGGTGACGGACCACCGCCGGGCTTTCCCAATCTTCGAAGATCCATTCCTCTTGCCGGATGCCGTCTTTCGTGAAGGCGGTGTTGATCGTCTGCGGTCCACCCCAAGACTGCAGAACCTGTTCTTTGCTCATCCCCACCATGACACGGTGTTGTTCGATGTGTTTTTGAAAGTCCGGATCGCCAAGCTGGACGATCATCGGCCATACCACCGCCATGAGGACAAACAACAGCAGTCCGGCATAAATGATGATCCTGACCGGGCGGCGGCGAATGAATGAAGTCTCGTCGGGTTGTGCCTTGGACGAGGACGGCTGAAGATCGGTGTTCATGATGTCATGCAGAAGCCGCGCATGCTAACAATGGAGCGTGATGGAGTCAAGGAAGGGGCCATTTTCAGTAATCAATTTCATATGACGCACGAAGCGATATACTGACAACCATGGCATATCGAGGAAGCTGGAGTGTCGTTCCGCTTTGTTTGATCGTCGGCATCTTTGTCGTCGGGCAATGGGGGGCAGCCTCGGCTCGCGCTGCAGCCGTGTATTCCTACATCGATGATCAAGGGAATCCGGTCTTTACCGACTCGCCAGAGACGATCCCTGAAAAATATCGCGCGAAGGTGAAGATGCATGAGCGGCCTGATCTTGTTTCGAAAACTCCCTCGATGATGCAGTCGGTGCAGCAGACGGTCAAGGAACGGGCCAAGAGTTTTGGATGGGAGATGCCGTCGTTTCAGATCAATATGGCAGGCTTCAACGAGGCCCAGTCCAAGATTTTGACCTATGCCGGCGCAGCAGCGGTCGTCTTGCTGCTCATGATGTATATGAGCAAGAGCCCGTTCCTGCGGATGTTGGGGTTTTGTCTTTTGATCGTGATCGGAATTGGGGCTCCCGTGCTCATTTATGTCAGCGACGGTGGTCCTATGGATATCATGAAGAACAAGGCCGTTACTTCAGGACAAGCTCAACAAGATCGTCTTCAGCAGGCTCCGTAGTAATACTCCTCCCGCCGCCATGGGTCTTCCGAGCACTATTCCTCGTATTTCGGGACCGGTACTGTTTTGATCGTCGGCTTGGCGGGGGAAAGCTGTGTGTCGGATTGATTAGCGTAGGGGTTCGGAACAGGTTCATGCGTGTGTCGCTGGCGGAGGGTGACGATCTGCAGGCTCTGGGTGCCGATTTCCAAGCGATCGATCAAGGCGTCGGTCGTCAAGCGATCGGGAAGCCCTTGCATCGAAAAGAGTTGGTAGCAGAGAGTCCACTCGAGTTGATCTCTTCCATTCTCTCTCACGATGAAACGGGCCTCAGGCGAAGGAGGGCCTTTGAACAACAAGACCCAAATGTTTGATCGAAAAGTTGGGCTGGTCGGCTCGGTTGAGGGGCGAAACTCCGGAATCAAGCCCGGAAGTCGATGCATCGGCACTGCCGGAGAAAATTCGATGTCTACCAGCCGTACGGTCAGTTTTCGATTCTCATCCGGATCATTCGGGTCAACGGTGTAACTGAAGGAATAGCGGATATCGAAGCCCTCACGCTTAAAGGTGTATACGTCTTCGCCGTTTTCAGGCGACACCAATTTGCTGAAGTATTTCGACCATTCGCTGATCGGATAATAGGTGAAGACCCGCAATGCAGACTTGCGGTCCCGCACGGCCTGCGGCATACCGAATTGTTCATGTAATTCCTTCTGAGAAACTCCTAAGAAACCATCTTCGAAATAGGGTGCGGCGGAGGCGGGAGAAGATCCGGTGAAAAGTAAGGTGGCGTAGAGAAAAAGGCCAAATGTCCCGACCGTGGAGGGAACCGTGAGCATATGTCATCGTAACGAGGCTCCGAATTTTATGTCAAGGAAGAGTTGTCTGCTTGCCCGGTCGTAAGGCCTTCCAGTATGATCGCGAATAGAGAATCTCAATCTATTTGGTCATATCGTAAGGATGATCATGTCGATATCGCACGAGAGTTCCATCGCAGCGCTTTTGCGCGAGCGCATTCTCATTCTCGACGGGGCGATGGGAACGATGATTCAGCAACGCAAGCTGGACGAGGCCGCATTTCGCGGCGAACGGTTCAAGGATTGGACAAAGGATCTCAAAGGCCACAATGATCTGTTGAATGTCACCCAGCCGTTCATCATCGAAGAAATTCATCGGCAATATCTGGAAGCGGGGGCGGACATCATTGAGACGAATACGTTCAATTCACAAGCGATCTCACTTGCCGATTACAAGATGGAGACGCTGGGCTACGAACTATCCAAAGCCGGGGCGGAATGCGCCAAGCGGGCGGTGGAGGCGGTACAGCAGGCGCAGCCGGGGCGGCGTTGTTTCGTCGCCGGCGCGATCGGACCGACGACCAAGACGTCGTCGATTTCCACGGATGTCAACAGCCCGGCGGCACGCGGGGCGACCTTCGATGAATTGGTGACCGCCTATGGCGAACAAGTGAGGGGCTTGCTCGACGGTGGCGTCGATCTTCTGCTCGTGGAGACCATCTTCGACACATTGAATGCGAAGGCCGCCTTTTTTGCGATTCAACAGGCGTTCGCGTGCGGCGCGCAACGGGTTCCGATCATGGCATCGGTAACGTTCATTCAAGCCGGCAGCAATCGCGGTGTGACGGGGCAGACCGTGGAAGCCTTCTGGAACTCCATCTCTAATGTGCCGTTGCTGAGCGTGGGAATGAACTGCGCGCTCGGTCCAAAAGAAATGCGTCCGCTGATCGAGGAATTGTCGCAGATCGCACCCATCTATATCAGCGCCCATCCCAATGCCGGCCTGCCGAATCCGCTGCTGCCGACAGGGTTTCCTGAGACGCCGGAAACCTTGGCGCCCCAACTGCGTGAATGGGCGGAAAACGGATGGCTGAACATCGTCGGCGGCTGTTGCGGCACGACACCGGCCCATATCAAGCGCATTGCCGAAGCCGTGCATGGAGTCAAGCCGCATGACCTCTCGAAGATCGAGCCGTACACACGATTGAGCGGGCTTGAAGCCGTGACGATCCGACCCGATTCAAACTTCATCAATATCGGTGAACGAACGAATGTGACCGGGTCGCCTGCTTTCGCAAAGCTGATTCTGGCTGGTGATTATGAAGCGGCTTTGTCGGTGGCGCGGCAACAAGTGGAAGGCGGAGCGCAGATCATCGATGTCAACATGGACGAAGGCATGCTTGATTCCAAGGCGGCGATGGAAAGATTCCTTCGCTTGGTCGCATCTGAGCCGGATATCTGCAAAGTGCCCATCATGGTGGATAGCTCGAGGTGGGAGGTGCTGGAGACGGGGCTGAAGAACATTCAGGGCAAGGCCGTCGTCAATAGCATCAGCCTGAAGGAAGGCGAGCGGAAATTCATCGATCAGGCGACTTTGATTCGTCGCTACGGTGCGGCGGTGGTGGTCATGGCCTTCGATGAGAAGGGGCAGGCGGATACGCTGGAGCGGAAGAAGGAGATCTGTGCGCGCTCGTACAGAATCCTCACGGAGGAAGTCGGGTTCCCTCCGCAAGATATCATCTTCGATCCCAATGTGCTGACTGTTGCAACGGGAATCGAGGAACACAACAACTACGCCGTCGATTTCATCGAGGCCACGCGCTGGATCAAGCAGAATCTCCCGGGAGCAAAGGTCAGCGGGGGAATTAGCAATATCTCCTTCTCCTTCCGGGGCAATCATGCCGTGCGAGAAGCGATGCACGCCGCGTTTCTCTACCATGCGATCAAGGCCGGCATGGATATGGGCATCGTGAATGCCGGCCAGTTGGCGGTGTATGAGGAGATTCCTAAGGACTTGCTCGAACTCGTTGAAGATGTGCTGCTCAACCGTCGGCCGGATGCGACGGAGCGTCTGGTGAATTTTGCCGAGACCGTGAAGGCGAAAGGGAAAGCAGTTGTCAAAGATGATGAGTGGCGTAAAGGGTCGGTTGAGGAGCGACTCTCACATGCGCTCGTCAAGGGGATCACAGATTACATCGACCAGGACACCGAGGAAGCTCGAATCAAATACTCAAAGCCGTTGGAGGTGATCGAAGGACCGCTGATGGCCGGCATGAATATCGTCGGCGATCTGTTCGGCTCAGGCAAGATGTTCTTGCCGCAGGTCGTCAAGAGCGCTCGCGTCATGAAGAAGGCCGTCGCCTATCTCATGCCTTTTATGGAAGAAGAGAAGAAGCGGTCCGGAAATTTCCAGGCGCAGGGGAAGGTCTTGCTTGCGACCGTCAAGGGCGATGTCCATGACATCGGAAAAAACATCGTCGGCGTCGTCCTCGGGTGCAACAATTATGAAGTCATTGATCTCGGCGTGATGGTGCCCTGTGAAAAGATCTTAGCCGCTGCTCGAGAGAACAATCCCGACATCATCGGCTTGAGCGGGCTCATCACTCCTTCTCTTGATGAGATGGTGCATGTGGCGAAAGAAATGACGCGCGAAGGTTTCGACTTGCCTCTTTTGATCGGCGGTGCCACGACCAGCAAGGCGCATACGGCGGTCAGGATTGCCCCATCCTATCAGCCCGGCGTTATCCATGTATTGGACGCCTCACGTGCCGTGGGTGTCGTGGGAAGTCTGGTCAGCCCATCGCAGAAGCACGATTTCGTGAAACAAGTGCGGGACGATTATGACCGTGTGAGACAATCGCACCACGAACGGGGTGCGAAACCGCTTGTTTCGATCGCCCAGGCTCGCGCCAATCGATTCATGCCGGACTGGGAGAAGACCGATATACCCACGCCCTCGGCGTCGGGTGTCCGGACGATCCCTGATCAATCTTTGGTCGAACTCATACCCTATATCGATTGGTCTCCCTTTTTTCACACGTGGGAATTACGGGGGCGCTATCCGACGATCTTCGATGATCCCACAGTTGGACCGAAGGCCAAGGAGCTGTACGACGATGCGCGGCGCCTCCTGGATGAAATTGTGCAGAAGCGACAACTCCGGGCCAAGGGCGTCTATGGATTCTTCCCGGCGGGCAGCGTCGGTGATGACATCGAAGTCTATCAGGATACCTCCCGCGAGATCGTGCTCACGACGATCCATCATCTCCGGCAGCAGTCGCAAAAACCGATGGGCCAGCCGCATCTTTCGCTGGCAGATTATGTCGCGCCGAAGGAATCAGGTCGGCAGGATTACATCGGAGCGTTCGCCGTCACAGCCGGTATCGGGTTGGATGAATTGTGCAAGCGGTTCGACAATGACCATGACGACTATAACTCGATCATGGCCAAGGCCCTCGCCGACCGGTTGGCCGAGGCTTTTGCCGAATGTCTCCATAAACGGGTCAGGGAAGAATGGGGATATGGAAAGGGTGAGGAATTGACGAATGATGATCTCATTCGTGAGCGATATCGCGGCATCCGTCCGGCGCCGGGGTACCCAGCTTGTCCGGACCACACGGAAAAGAAGTTGCTGTTTGAACTCTTATCAGTGGAGAAGCACACCGGCATCTCGCTCACGGAGAGCTTCGCCATGTTGCCGGCTGCGTCGGTGAGCGGGTTCTATTTCTCCCACCCGGACGCCAAATACTTTGCCGTCGGCAAAATCGGGAAGGACCAAGTTGAGGACTACGCCCGCCGCAAGGGAATGGATGTTCGGAGCATCGAACGCTGGCTCTCGCCGAATCTGAATTACGAGCCTGAATGATATTTGTTTGCGACCTGTCGGCGCCGCTTTCTCTTCAATCCCATCTTCCACTAAAATAGCACGGCACTAAACCGCATCAATGGGTGTTCCATGCAGGCCCGGGTCCTGATTGTCGATGATGACCAAGATATTCGCAGTGCGCTGAGGAAACGTTTGACCTGGATGGGGCATGAGGTGGTCACGGCAGAGGACGGCGAGAAAGCCCTCAAACTGGTTGCGGAGGAACAACCGGATTTGATGCTGCTCGACATCGAATTGCCGGGCCTCAGCGGACTCGATATTCTCAAACGGCTCGCCGAAAAACGTTCCGGCACGCCGCCCCAGGTCGTTCCCGAGGTGATTATCATCACGGCGTTCGGGACGATCGACCGTGCCGTGGAAGCGATACGGCTCGGGGCATGTGACTTCCTGACAAAACCGTTTGAGCCGGATCACCTTTCCATCGTGATTGAGAAAGCCATGGCGCAAATGGCCCTCACGCGTCAGATCGGCCTCTTGCAAGCCGAAGTCGAGGAACGGTATGAGCATGTGATCGGGCGGAGTCCGCGTATGATCGAGTTGATCGACACGGCTCGACGGGCAGCCGGCTCGTCGGCCACGGTGCTCTTACTGGGCGAAACGGGGACCGGCAAGGAAGTCATGGCGCGCGCGCTGCATCGATGGAGTCCTCGCGCCTCAAAGCCTTTCGTGGTGGTCAATTGCGCCGCGTTGCCCGAGACCTTGCTGGAAAATGAATTATTCGGACATGAAAAGGGCGCCTATACCGGAGCATTGAAGCGTGAACCGGGCAAGATCGAAGCGGCGGAAGGCGGCACCGTGTTTCTGGATGAGATCGGCGACATGCCGGTGGGCCTTCAGACACGTCTGCTCCGGTTGCTGCAGGACCAAGAGTTTTACCGTGTGGGCGGCGCTCAGCCTATTCGCACCAATGTGCGTTTTGTGGCGGCGACCAACAAGGATTTGAAAGAAGCCATTGAGGAAGGGCACTTTCGCCAGGATTTATTCTATCGCCTGAACGTCGTCTCGCTGACCTTACCCCCTCTACGGAAGCGACCTGAAGAGCTGCCTGCATTGGTGGAGCATTTTATCCGGCGACATGGGGCCATGAGTCGACGTAGGTTCATGGTGAGCCACGATGCCATGGAACTGATTCGCGAATATCACTGGCCGGGGAACGTGCGTGAGCTGGAGAACGTCCTGGTGAGGGCCATCGCACTGTGTCCAGATGACTGCATTGAGCCGGAACATCTCGGGATCGCGATCCAGCGAAAGCTGCCGGTAGAAGCCGACTTTGCGGATAAGGAGGGTCTGAACTACCATGCCCTGATGGAACACTACAGTAAGAAAGTTATTGAAGAAGGATTGCGCCGAGCGGGATGGAATCAAACGAAGGCGGCAGAACTGCTTGGCCTGCAACGGACCTACTTGACGAGGCTCATCAGACAGAGAGGCGTATCCGCCAGGCCACCTTCGGAATAACTGCGCAGGGACTCGCCGGGAGTCGCCGCCGTACGTCCACCCTCAGATAGTCGACCTTCATATTGTCACAGTGAGGCAATGTGATGGCGTGATCGGCTTGACGCAATGGTAGCTGTCGGGTGTGTCGTCGCGACGGGGTGCAAAGTAAACGAAAAACAGCTGCCTCCATGAGGTCCGCTCTCGACCCATAGTCGTCCGTGATGCTGTTCGACCAGCAATTTGGCAATTGCCAATCCCAGCCCTGTTCCCTTGGTCTTCTTGTGAGCAATCGGCGCGCGATAGAAAGGCTGGAAAATCTTGTCCACGTCTTCCGCGGCGATGCCGGGACCGACATCCTGCACCGAGACCTGGATTTCCCCGGAAGCGATTCTCGTAACCGTCACATCGACGATTGTATCCACCGGTGTGAATTTCACCGCATTATGAAGAAGATTGAGGAGGATCTGTCGCAACTTCTCGAAGTTGCCTGAGACCGAGGGTAGATCGGACGGAAGGGTGATCACGATTTTCACGCGGCGTTCAGAGCTGAATGGGTGAAGATCTTCGACGGTCTTGGCGATCACGGTTCCGAGTGCCACCGGTTCCAAGCGGAAGGTAGCTTGATCCATTTCGATTTGGGAAAGATCCAGCAACTCGTCGATTAAGGTTTGGAGGCGTGAGAGGTTGGCCTCCACGCGCAACAGTGATTGTCGCTGGTCGGCACTGACGGCTCCGTCTATGCCGTCTCGCAGATTGGCCAGGTGGACCTTCATCGAGGTGAGCGGCGTACGGAGTTCGTGCGAGGCAGTGGAGACAAAAATAGATTTCCGGCGGTCCAATTCCTTCAGCTTGATGTTGGCAGCGGCAAGTTCCTCCGTGCGAGCTTCAACACGGTCCTCCAGCGTGTGGGCCAGCTGGCGAAGTTCGTGTTCCCGTGATTGCAGGGTCAATGCCATAGTATTGAACACTTGTGTGAGAGTCCCGATTTCATCGTGGGTGCGTATGGCCACGGTCGGTACTGTCTCCCCGTCGGCAAGCTTGGTTGCCGCCGTGGTGAGCCCTTGCAATGGAATGGTCATTCGGCGAGCCAGCAGGACGACGATGCATAGTCCCCCTACCAGCGTGCTCAACGTAATGAGCACCGCTTGCCACAACAACCGCCGCAGGACGTGCTGCAGGTTGGAGGTAGAAAGCCCCACCTGCACAAATGAAGGTGGTTCATGTTTAAGGACGGTGGAGCCTTCGAGTGTGTCGAATCGTTCATCCAACGTCAGTTGCAACGCAGGATCCCATACCGTTGTGTGTGAGTGACGCGGTACCTCAACCAGCATGTCGTAAAATATCGGGAGTTCTGCACCGCCCAACAGGCTTAATAGTTCTGCCGCCGTAAACTCGATGCTTGATCGAAGAAGAGGTCCGTCGCTACCGAGCCAAATTCCGCTCACCAACGGGTCATTCTTGTTAAGCCGGCGAGGCTGAACCAATTTCGTCACCGGAAACTGTGGCCGGTCTGCCGGTGGGGTGAAAAACTGCTGTTGCCACTCACCCTTTCCGAAGCCGGCTTGGAGGTCGCCATCGGAAGACACCACGGCCACGTACGCCACCGGGCTAACGGCGAGAATATCTAGCATGAGCTCATCCAGCCGATGGGTATCGCCGGCGACGATGCTGAATCGGCCCATGCTTGCTAGGTGTTGCGCGAGCAGCGTTCCGCTTTGCACCAGTCCCTCGCCAACGGATTGGACTTGCTGCCGAATGAACAACCAGCCCAATAAAAGACAAGCGGCGACCAGAATGACGGCCGTACTGAGCGCGAGCTTCGCTCTGAGGGAGATCAAAAATGGTGGGGACGGTTGAATCGGTTCAACCATGGCCATGTCGGTTTCAACCGTTGGCGTCAAACCTGACCTCTTACGGGATCAAATCGGCCTGGCCCGGTCGCAGTGCGACCGCTCCACCTCGAAAGAGATAGTCGGCCACACGTATCAGCTCGGGAGACAGAGTGAGACCCATGTGCTCTGCAGTGTACCAATTCAACGCCAATTGAGGACGATCGGGAGCCTGGAGGAGTCCGGCTGAAACATGGTGTCTGTTGATCCGGGAAAGGGCGACTTGCGCTGCCTGCTTTCCTACCGTCCAAGGATCCAACACCAGGGCGCCGAGGGCGCCTTGCTGAACCAACGTCGACGAGAAGGTGAACAACGGCACTTTGGCATCCAGCGTCGATTCCAAAAAAAACGGAATGGCGGATTCGGATACTACGGTCTGGTCTTGTATCAGCCAGAGGGCATCGATCCTTGGAAGTAAGGCTCGAACCGCGTGGGGAATCTCCTCCTGACGACGGACGGCGACCGCCAAAAGCTCCAGTCCCTGCTGTTTGGCTGCCTGATGTGCCTGGCGGATGAAGTCGCCACTATGATCTTCATTATAGAGTACTCCGACGCGAGTCCGATGGGGTATGGTGGACCGGAGCGCGGCGAGCTGCGTCTCCGCCGGCAATCGGACGGCGATTCCGGTCATATTCGGGGTGGGCAACCCATAGGCTTCAGGGTTGAGCACCATACAGAAGACCACGGGCTGATCGAAGACCTCGAGCTTCGCGGCCACTGCAGCCTTCAGCCCGACCGCAAAGATCAGATCGGGAGGAGAAGCCCGCAAACCCCTGGCGATTTCCCGTCCTTCTGCGAGTTGTCCGTTGAGGTTATATTCCTTGACCGATATGGTCGGCGTGAGTCCAGCCCTAAAGCCGATAACGGCTTGTTCATAATAGGGGAGGCCGGATGACTTAAGAACGACAATTTCTGTGGC